>JBAQUG010000028.1:0-8762 GCA_049297395.1 Victivallales bacterium
CTATTCCTTTGTTCATCCGCTTTGCAAAACGGTTCATCTCATTGTCAAGAATCAGCTGTTCATTTGTCACAGTCATGCCGGTTCCGAACATCCCCGAGTTTACGATCAGGTCATTGCCTCCTGAAACTGCCGCGAGCAGGCTCATCATCTTCTCCCAGCCGAGCTGTTCGTCGTAGACGTTTGAATCTGCGTCGGGGCCGATGGAATGGGACGGCATATTGTAATAATGCGCCATTTGCGCACCGGCAATTCTCATCAACGACTCTTCCGGACGGCCGATAATTACATTGCTGTATCGCATATCGTAGGAAGTCCATGCGGCAGCATAAATCAGAGGAGTACCGGGATTTATGAGGTGGGATATCACGACGCCTGACAGGACTTCGGCATTATGGACAGTAATGTTTCCGGAAATGGTGTACGGTGCGGTGAGCCCGGCGATCGGCTGCGGAAGAAAAGCGACAGGAATGCCGCGCCGGACACAGTCCACCAGCGATTCGGAGGCTCCTTTCTCCCAGAACAACGGACTGGTGGTCGAGAGCTGGCTGATAACATACGAGCCTTTCCTGAAGTCACGTTTCCCGGATACGGCCTCAGCAAGTTCAATGATCGCAAGATTCACCTCCCGGCTCTCACAGGAAAAGAAAATGGGCTTCACGGATTTTTTCATTATGGCGGCTACCGCATGTGCAAGCATTGTCTTGGAAGGTGCATCAGACGGATTCAAAGGCACGCCTATCATGTCGATATCCTCCATATGCTCGCAAAGATGTGCGAAATCCGCAACATCCTTCAGCACCGAATTCCGCCGTCCGCCTTCTTTGTCCGTCATTACAAAAACTGCATTGTGACCACCGGCGAAACGGACATTTCCATCTCCAAGGATGAACGCGTCTTTGCCATTCCTGTCAACTACGGGAAATGTCCGCAGGTTTCTTGCGATGCAATCCTCGACGATGGAACGCGGAAATCTCGCAATCTCTCCATCGACATGGACACCGTTTTCGGAAAGGATTTTCCTCACCTCCGGGCTTTCTATCGAAATTCCGCTCTTCTCAAGTATTGCCAATGAGGCTTGATGAATCTGTTTGATTTCTGATTCATCAAGGACTTTCCAGTTTGTCAGTTTCATTTTCCCGCACCTTTCTTAAGAGTTCCTGCAAGCGATTTTATCATCTTGTCCGTCATGTCGGGATTCAGCGGGATAAACAGGGAACGCCTGAGTATGTCCAGGGATTTGGGACACGCGTCGTCATTGTAGTTCATGCGCAGTCCGCGGTTTTTCCTGAAGAAGAAGGGGTTCATGTCCGGATGGTGCATTATCCTCTTTGACCGCAGCGCCTCCCACTGGGTGTAGACATGCTTGCCATGGTCAATTCCGATATACCTGTTTTCAACTGAGGGTATCCCGCTTGAAAACTTCCTGCATTCCTTTTCATCCTTGAACTGCAGCACTATGCACACCCCGCAGTCGCCGTCCGGATCATTGCTTGGGGCGATCCTGAAACCGCCAATATCCGACAGTCCGTGTTCCAGCTTCCGCTTCACTCTTCTCAGATCGGCTATGATGCCGTCCATACGCCGCATCTGAATCCTCGCAATCGCCCCCGTCACCTCGTCCGCACGGTACTGCTGTGCCACAAATATCGGTTCTCTAAGTTCGCTCGCCTTGGGACGGAACGCCGAACCGGAATCATGGTAGATGAAGGCCCGTTCGTAAATCTTCCGGTCATCGGTGACAAGCGCCCCGCCTTCGCCGCCGCTGGAAATGATCTTGAAGAAATTGAAGCTGAACGCCCCTGCGTCACCCCAGCTGCCGGTCCTCCGCCCCTTGTAGGAACCGCCGTCCATCTGGCATGAATCCTCAAGCACTTTCAGCTTGTGCTTCCTTGCAATCCTGATGATGCTTTCAAGATTTGCCGGACGCCCGCACATGTGGACTGGAATGACAGCCCTGGTCTGCGGGCTTATCTTCCGTTCAAAATCCTCCGGATCCAATCCGAGAGTTTCATCAATGTCAGCCAATACGGGAATCGCGCCCACCGTCAGGACTGAAGTCGCAGTGGCAAGCCAGGTATATGCCGGGACAATCACCTCGTCTCCCGGGCCGATTCCCATTCCGGCCAACCCGCAGACAATCGCCGCAGTGCCTCCACCGCTCATCAGCAATGAATACTTGGTTCCTATTTTCCTGGACCATTCCTGTTCGAACCTCTCCACTTCGCGCAGATGTCCTTTCTTCGGATCCCCTACCCGGAACAACTGCCTGGAAAGCAAAACTTTCGCGACCTCGTCAACTTCTTCCTGTCCCATTCTGTACATAGTCAATCTCCTTTTCTATTTTTTCCCCTGGCTAATTGAATTTCATATATGAGCGGAGCGATTGCAGGATATCCTCGCATTCAGGGATATCGCGAGCATGGCCGAAGTAGAACAGGCATGACTCGGGCGGCAAGGCCGCGAAGATTTTGCGGATCTGGTTTTCGTTGTAGCCGATCTGGAAGCAGACCTTGCGGCCTGCTTCGACGATGGGCCGGCAGGCCGCGAGCACCGTGTCCATGTCCGGTCCGTTGGGGTCGGGCGAGAGCTGCACCATGCGCAGATTCGGGATCTCCAGCAGCGCCGGGATCAGATGCAGTCCGACGGTGTGCCAATGCGCCACTGCGGTCTCGACGCTGGCGCACAGCCGCCGATCCAAATCCAGAAAGAGGTCGCGGTACATCTCGACAGACATCATCACGGCATCGTCTTCGGAGAACCAGAAACCGGTTCCCGGATGCCAGTAGTTCAGCCAGCGGTGCGCCGTGCCGTCGGGCAGCGGGTTCAGCCGCGCCACCTCGGCCTGCATAGCCAGCAGCGCTTCGAGTACCGCCTCGGCAAGTGCGCGGACGGCATCCGGCCGATCCATCACGTCAAACATGAACTGCGTGCCGCCGCGCAGCTGGGAGATGGTCGTGGTCAGAGACATTGACGCTTCGATGTTGACCCCGACCCCGCCGTGCGACTGGTCGGAGAGATAAGCTACCTCGCGGCAGAGCCGCTGGAAATAGGGATTGTCCCGCGAGAAGCGGATCTTGTTGAGCTCGCTGCAGCTTTCGAGCGGGTTGTGCGGCTTCAGGACACTGAGTTCCGTGCCCCATTCGATTTCCCCAGCCAGCAGCGCCGCCTCAATGGCACCGCCCATCTGCGGTGCGATGCAGGGCACTGTGTCGTCCGGCACGGCAGCCCGCTCCTCCCACACCGTGCGGAAGTCGCGGCAGAAGGCGGCGATATCCCCGCCGTACTTGGTGTAGTCGTAGCCGGCGCCGTTGTACATCGGATGCCGCCAGGAACCGACGGCGTCGAAAATCACCGGCGGACGGTCGAGCTTCTCCCCGCGCCAGAAGGCGCGGTAGCGATCCTGCACCTCGTGCCAGTTGTTCTTAAGCAAGGCCATGATATTCTCCTTGATGCTATGCGCGTTACGCTACCGGCAGTCCGGCGTACTCCAGCAGCGCATCAGGCACCTTGTTGATGTGGAGCTGGCAGGTTTTGTTTGCATATGCCACAAAGTTCCTCCCGTCAAACTGATAGAACTGCGGATAGCCGATCTCAAAATCCTTGAATGGGCCGCCAGGTACGCCGTCGTTATAGATGACGACCTTTGGCCTGGTGAAAAAAAGACCTGCATTCCCGGTTACGCCTGATGCTTCGCGGCCCACGCTGATCCAGAGCGGGTCGCGCGGATACCAGCCTGAACCTTCCGGTTTGACATTGTGGAAGAGGAACACGAAACGCCCGTCTGGCAGTTTGTGCATCGGGCACGGCGCGCAGGGCTGGTTGAACGGCTCTCCGCCAGGGCAGAGCCGCAACACATCAGGCTTTGACCATGTTGCACCGCGGTCAGTGCTTATGGCGTAGAAAGGATGTCCGAGCCGCGAGCGAAAGACGCAGAGCAATCTTCCATCGGAAAGCCCCACAAGAGTGCCCTCCTGGCCGAAATGACGGTCGGTTCCGGGATACGGCACCCAGAGCCCTTCGTCGCCTTCTGGCAGGAAGCGGAAGGCGAGTTTTTCCGGATCGGTCTCGGTGAGAATGTTTGTCAGGTCAATGAGGAAAACCTCGGTGCACCAGTCGTTTGGGCTGCCTCCCTGTTCGTTTTTCGGTTTGCTGGCGGGAGCCGTGCCCGGTCCAGGTTGCCATTGATTTTGCGGATCGAGCCGCCATCCTTTCGGATAAAGACAGGATCTCCTCATCTTGCTATACGTCATCAAAACCTGGCCGCCCGGCAGCAATCGCGGCTGGCCGAAGTTCCAGCCGTGGATATCACCGATCTCATCACGATCCATGGCAGTTTTCGGCACGCCGACGCAGAATCTCTTCGACCATGTCAGACCGTCATCCTCGGAACACTTGAAGAAAATGTCGCCGGCATCACGCAGGGGCACGCCGTTGATGTTGTACCAATAGAACATGTAGACGCGCCCGGTATGGGGGACGACGAATGAGACGATCCATGCGGGGACGCAATATTTCTCCCCGGCCGCTTCGATTATGATTTCATTGCTCCACGTGCGTCCGCCATCCGTGCTGCGCGCCGCCACCACCCGTTGATCGGGATCCGATTCGTAACTGCCCTGGGTCCAACAGGCAATCCATGTACCTTTAGGCGTGACGCATAGCTGGACCTGGTAGTTGAAGAACGTCGGCCCCGGCTGCCCGTCGATGATGGCACCGTACGCGTCGGCGGCATCCATGGAGTCAGGATGGAGCAGGAGAGAACTTACGCGGGGGGAAATTGATTGGGCTTCTGCAAATGGCATGTTATTATTCCTTCTTTGACATGTTCAAATATTTATTCTTTTTACTCCAAAGCATGTTGAGCTTTTCCCTTTTAAAACTATGCATATGTCTTATTCACAGGCTCTCGCACCGCTTCCACCATGGCCCGGAAATTTTCCGGTGGAATAGGCGGATTGATCTCGCTGGAGGATGCCACGAACATGCCGCCGGTCTCCAGCGCGTTGGTTTCCCGGATGTGGCGGCGGACTTCGGTCTTCACCTGTTCAGGAGTACCGCGTTCCATCAAGTCCACCCCATCAACTCCACCGGCCCATACCATTTCCGGCCAGGTATTTTTCAGTTCCACGATGTCCATCCCGCAGTTTGGTTCCAGGCAATAGAAGCCGTCCACACCGCAGGCAATCAGATCTGGAACGACCTTCTTCCAGTTGCCGTCGCTGTGATAGAGCGCCTTCACTCCATGCTCGTGCCAGGCTGCGGCAAGCTTGGAGATGTATGGATAATGGTACTCATGGAGGAAGGAGGGCGGGAAAATCGGCCCCTGCTTGGTCGCAAAATCTTCTGGAATCAGGATAAGCGGGGAAAGAGCCGGATCAGCCACCGCATGGATTCTGCGAAGTTCGCTAGTTACTGACGCTTCAAGGTAGTCCTTCAGCACCTCCGGATATTCGATCTGAAAGAACGTGAAAATCTCCAGGCCCATGCCATCGTAGGCGCTGCAGAATCCAGTCATGGAATATTTGAGGATGACCGTGTCTCCAATCTTTTCCTGCAAGTTCAGCATGGTATTGCGGTAGGAATCACGGACTGCCGCCGCATCGAAAGACGCTTCATGCAGCGTGGCGGTCCGGCGTCGAAGCCACTCGGCGGCGCCATGTTCATCGCTGAAGGGGCGGCTGACGTGCCAGCTCGTCCAGTTGTCGTGCTGTGTGACGAAGCCGTCGGGCGATGTGACACGGGAAGTCCCTTTTGGCGCAGCGGGCGGCATCACCAGATCGCAGGTCTCTCCGATGACCTCGCAGATGTCGTCCAAGGTGTAGTCGAATCCGGATATCTTTTTGCCAGTCCAGTCGGCGATGACGCGCGGATTGTAGCTGAGCTGTTCCAGCAGGGCGCATCTGTCAACGGACTGATGGTTCAGCGTCGCCTCGACTCTTTCCCTCTTGCCCATCCTGTCTGAAGAAAATATTTTTCCCATCAACGGCTCCCGTTAAATAGAATCCTGTCATTGCCTGCCTGGCTCAAATTATATATCTCCGTCCCGTCGAGCACCATGGCTGGCTCTGCATAAAACATATCTGTTCCTGCATTTATTTTATCAAACAGAAGGCTTGCAAAGCAGAGATGATACCGCTATGCTGGAGAAGGGATAAAAATCGGAATCAATCAGGAAAACTCATTGATTCGGCTTGAATATCGCAATACAAGATGCAAATTATACAGTATTATTAATATCATGTAACTGGAATATTCAGAAATGAACTACTGCCGCAGATATATTCAGGACAGTCTGGAGGGGGATGTTTCATTGAACAAAATCAGGATTGTCTTCGGTGCAAGGCAGACTGGAAAAACTGTTCTTATGAAAAAGATCCTTCCGGGAAAAAACTCACTCATCTTCAATCTTCAGGACAGCAGCCTCAGGCAGCAGTTTGAAAGGGATCCATCCCTTTTAAGGAAAGAGCTTGCTGCGCTTCCAGCGGGGATAACCCATGTCGGAATTGATGAGATACAGAAAGTGCCTGCATTGCTGAATGAGCTTCAGTTCATATATGATGCGGATAAAAAGAGATTCCAGTTTTTCATAACTGGAAGCTCCGCGAGAAAACTTCTCCAGCATTCTGCGAATCTCCTTCCCGGCAGATCCCATGTTTTTCATCTCTTCCCCGTTTGTCTTCCTGAAGTGGAGTCTTGCAAGGGCGTTTCAACAGGTGGCACTTTTCATATAAGGACAATGCATCCACCGTTCCCCGGAATGTCACTTGAACGGAATCTGCTGTTCGGCAACCTTCCTGTAGTGAGATCTGAAAATGAGAATACAGCCCAGGCCACATTGGACTCATACGTCAAGACATATCTTGAGGAAGAGATCAGAAGTGAAAGCCTTGTCAGAAATGTGGGGGCATTCCATGTTTTCCTCCGCCTTGCGGCAATTGAAAGCGGGGCGCAGGTCAATCTCTCGGGATTGTCCCAGGAATCCGGAATCCCCCTCTCGTCCCTAAAGAACTACTATCAGATACTTGTTGACACTTTTATTGGATTCTGGCTCTACCCGTACAAGCGTTCAGGCAGGAAAAGACTTCTAACTTCTCCGCGTTTTTACTTTTTCGACCCAGGCGTCAGGAACGCGGCCGCAGAAATTTCCACAGACACGAATATCCTTAACGAGCTCGGGGGAAAACTTCTTGAGGAATGGGTGGGGATAGAACTTTATCAAAGGGCGCAATATGCAGGCAGAGGATTCGGCGTGGGTTTCTGGCGAACTGTAAGCGGAGCAGAAGTGGATTTCGTATGGCAGTCTCCGGAAGAGGATATTCCAATCGAAGTGAAATGGACTGAAAATCCTACGTCTAAAGATGCAAGGCATCTTGAAATATTCCTTGATGAATATCCACGCCTCTGTAAAAAAGGGTTTATTGTATGCAGGGTTCATAGGACACGGCAAATATCTGAAAGGATCACAGCCATTCCCTGGAATGAGATGTGACATGGAAAACACGAAAATACTGTATTCTGACAACTCCATATCCACGGTCAAGGAAAAAATGGGAGGCTCACTCAATTCATATCCTGCGGCAGGAGCCCTGGGGTTTGATTGCATTTCAGGGATGAGCGGGTTCGAGGCGGAAAAGTTCCAGTTCAAACACTGCCTCAAGGATACCTGGACAATAGTTGCAACAGTCTCGGGGGAAGGATATGTCAAGTGCATGGGCCAGGACATCCACGCAGCTCCCGGCATCGTCTATGTCATTCCTCCCGGCATCGCTTTCCATGAAAGAAACACCGGGAATTGCGCATGGGGTTTTGTCTGCCTGCTGCTGCGTTTTAAAAAGGGGGCATTGCCCATGCCCTTCAAGAAAAGCAGACCGCTGCATGTGAACGGAGGCTTCAGCGTTGTAGGAAAAATGAAGGAGATTGTCCAGTCCCTGCACTTCCGACCCCATGGATTTGAAATGCAGGTTCTCGGCGGAACCGTCATGTTGATGGGGACTATCACAGGCATGTCCGTCGGAACTTCTTCAAGTTCCGTCTCGGATACCGTGTCGAAAGCTGTCGGAATCATCCGGCAGAACATCAGGAAACAGGTGGATATCCCCGTTCTTGCCAGGGAATGCCACGTAAGCGTCTCTCTACTGGCGCATCGCTTCAAGGAGGAAATAGGCTGCAGCCCGATGCAGTTTGCAAGAAGGGAGCGCATCATCGCCGCAAAGGAGCTTTTCCTATCCGGCTGCACCGTCGGTGAAGCCGCCTCCCAGCTCGGGTTCAAATCACCTTTCCATCTCTCCAGGCTATTCTCTCAAATCGAAGGCGCATCCCCTATGTCTTTCCGGAAACTCTCCAGATTCAAGAGCTTTACCGGCAGGCAAAAGGTATGAAATTACAAGTTTCCTCTTGACAATTTTATTTATTATTATATTATATATTCAACTTATACTTAAACATATAAATGAATATTATAAATATGAACAATTTTATTCCATCTGAAGGCAGTCCGTTGTATCTGACAATTTCCGATCATATCGAAAAACAGATAAGTTCCGGCAAACTGAAGAACAATGAAAGACTGCCGACGACGGCTGAAATGGCCCGGCAGTTCAACGTGACCATTCCCACTATTCAAAAGGGCTTGTCCCGTTTGTCGAAAAAAGGGCTGATTCGACGTTCACCTAAATTGGGGACTTTTGTCAACGCCTGCCAGCTCAGCCGCACCATTGCAATCGTTTTCGGGCATAATCCGTTCAAGCTTGAAACTGCATATT
>JBAQUG010000029.1:0-14322 GCA_049297395.1 Victivallales bacterium
CGCTTACGCATGGGGCTTCCGCCTTCGCTAAGATGCTACGGCGCGACAGGACAACATGTCGCCCTCTGCGAGGGCTGAATAAAAAATACAGTTCGCCATATTGTATTATAGCCTCCGCAGGAGGTGTAATAATGTAGCCCAACGGCGTAAGCCTTGGAAAAATGAGGATTGCGTAAAGATAATAAGCCCCCGCAGGGCGGCGACACTTAAGACAGGGGCATTCGGGTCACGCGCACTCCGTGGTCAGGCCGAAGCGCCTGACGTAATATGCGTATAGTAGTCAGGGCTTTAGCCTGTCCCATTCTTAGACATTAAGATGGCACATGCTGAAGCACGTACCTACTTAACGCGCAATCATGGCTACTGCAAACGAAACACACGCGGAGCTATTGATAAAATTATTCCGCCTTCGGAGGCGGAGGAACGGCAGGTTCGCCGGGAGCGCCGGTTTTAGCAGTGTTTTTCTTCTTTTTGGCTCCGGATCCGGGGAACTGTCCGCTCAGCATGTTGGCGGTATTTGCCTCAGTGGCCTTCTTCAGTTCTTCCTGGAGGGATGGATCCATTATCGCGCTGATCACGATGTCATTCTCCTCGCTTGAGAACTTTATGGCCTTGAAGAGCTGTTCTGAAAGCTGCTGGTTGCCCTGCGAGAGTACTGGGATGTACATCATGACCATTGCCTGGAACTGGACGGCAAGGGTCTGTGCCTTGCTTTTTTCCTTGCAGTTGAGACGGATGTTCATGTTTACAGTATCTTTGGTGTCACCGGTGAAATTCATGTTCAGTACGCCGCCCTGGATATTGTCGACAGGTATCATCTGCTGCATTGGATCCGGATTCTTCTTCTTGCCCTCATCGGATTTCATGTTGGCGACGAAGACTGCCCATAGGGGGGATTTCTTGTCGGCTTTTGAAGCGAGAGCCATGAGCCTGGTGTTGGAAGTGGCATTTTCATTCGGGCTGATGGAGGCGAGCTTCGACACTTCCTCGGGAAGATCGGATATTCCTATCACATCAGGCTTGAGATAGGCGGCCGAGGTCTTTTTGGCGCCTTTTTCAAATATGTAGATGGTCTTCCCGTTCAGTACGGATCTTTTGACCTGGGTCTGGCTGTCCTGGGTATTCCTGCTATCTATAAGTTTGCTGAAAGTGGCTTCATTGATTGTGGTCTTGAATACTGCTCCCCCCTTCTTTGAAGTTCCATTGTAGAATATCACCCCGTTCGAGAAGGCGTTGTAGATGTCGATTCCGTTCTGCTTGAGATCATCCTTGAATTTCGCAAGCTGCGGATCAGGGTTCGTGTCAATCATCTCCTTGATCTTGGGATGGGTGGCAAGCTCCTTCAGGTTTACGCATGCGAACCCGTCGGCGCTTCCGGGCACATAACCCAGGAGTTCCTCTTTCTGGGCGTAGAGGGAAACGGACATTATTGTGAAAGCGATCAGAAGCAGCAGTTTTTTCATATTATTTTCCTTTTACGAGTTCCATTACTTTTTCCTTTGTCATCTCCGGTCCGCAGAATGCGATCTTGTCCAATGCGGCAGGCACACAGGCTCTTCCGATTTCAGCGTAATACGCGTTCTTGTCCCTGCGGTTTGCAAAGTTCGACGAGGCCCAGTCGCTGAGATAGCCCATTCCTGCATGCTGGAGGAGGGTATGGGCGAATATGATTTCCGCTCCTGTGATGAAATCCTCCAGATATGGCTTGAGGGCTTCTGAAGCGAAATTGTCGACCAGGCACTGCCCCGGAGCGTTCATTTCAGTGCCGACGATGATGGGCAGATCCTTCTTTTTCGAGGCCTCGATGAACTTGTGGAGTTCGGCGATCTTCTTTTTCCTGACTTCAGGATCCGGGAAGTTCCAGTTCCTGTCGGGTATTATATTGACCGCCTCGGCACCGTGTTTCATGTGGAGGTCTATCAGTGCGTCCGGATTTTTTTCGCCTGCTGATTCGCCGTTGAGCCAGGCGACCACCGGTATCGCACCGCATTCCCTGATGAACTTGTTCATCTCGGAAAGCTCGGGGAATGATTTTGGATCAGGCCTGACATATCCTGCTCCGCCCATCTTCATTGTCTTTGAACGTATGAGATTCTGGAACTGGACCGGATCGTTTATCATCTTTGATGTCTTGTCCGGCGGAGTCTGGAGCTTTTCGGACCAGAAGGCGGAGCGTTTTGCGGCATCAGGGAAAACTTCCCCGGCTTTTTTATAATATGCTGAACACACATGCCTTTCAGTGGCGTTGCCTGACGGTGTCAGGGGGAGGACATCCTTGTCAAAATCAACAATGACTGTCTTCAGATAGGAGTTGACCCTGCTGACGATGTCGCGTGTCCTGTCGGAGGCATTCGTCTTAAGCCCCTGTAGGAAGGCTGCTGACTTTTTTGGAGCCGCAGAACATACAAAACCAATTCCGCAGTGGTATGATATGCCTGGCTCACCCGGGGAATTTATTTCCTTGTCCGATAGTTCCGGAATGAAAACCCTTGTCTCTATTCCGGCGGCCGAGCGGAGATTGACGCTCCATGAGGCCTTGAGGAACTCATCGACGCCGTCAAGCACGTCGAAGTCGACGATTGCAGCGGCGAAAAGGCCTGTCTTCCTCGCCCACCATGCAATGTATGACGGCGAATATCCGTAGCCGTTAT
Organism: Victivallales bacterium; assembly: GCA_049297395.1. Taxonomy (GTDB): domain Bacteria; phylum Verrucomicrobiota; class Lentisphaeria; order Victivallales; family GWF2-50-93; genus GWF2-50-93. The sequence goes on from JBAQUG010000029.1 coordinate 2,652, forward strand.
ACGAGAAGAAAGTGTGGCAGTGCAGGTTGATTTCCTTTTTCTCCGGAACAGGCACTACCTCCCCGGAGTTGAGCATCAGTCTGAGGGAATGCAGTGCTGTCTCCCTCTCCTTGAGATTGAAGCTGTTGAGATTTTTCTCGAGTTCTGCAGCTTTAACAGTGTTTTCCATAATATGTATCAATTTTCCATCTATTGGTTTTATAAGTTTCCTTTATATGTGCGTACGAGCCAATAAGTTATTGTCAGAAAGAATATTTGCCAGTTTTAAATTTAAAAATTATCTGATACATTCTCACCCTGATGAAAACAACTGATTTTAAAAGACTGCTCGAAAAGAAAGTGCTGATCCTGGACGGCGCCACAGGCACCGAGCTCCAGAGAGAAGGACTTCCCCATGGTGCCTGCCCGGAACTATGGGCGCTGAAAAATCCCGACAAGTTAATAGGGATTCAGAAGGAATATCTTGAAGCAGGATCCGATGCCGTCTATACATGCACATTCGGCGCAAACCGCCTGAAACTCAGGGAATTCGACAAGAGCTTCAAGGTCGAAGCAATGAACGCCAGGCTTGCCGGAATCTCCCGGAAGGCGGTCGGCGACAATGCCCTGGTGGTCGGATGCATGGGACCGACCGGAGCTTTCATCGAGCCTTTCGGGGAAGTCCCCTTTGAAGAAGCCGTGAAAATATTCCGCGAGCAGGCGTCCGGCCTCATGAAAGGCGGCGCAGATCTTTTTGTAATTGAAACGATGATGGATGTCCAGGAGGCGAGGGCGGCCCTCATCGCCGTCAAGGAACTCTGCGATCTGCCGGTGATAGTCTCGATGACCTTCACGGAACAGGGGCAGACTCTTACAGGCACGCCTCCCGAGACAGCGCTGGTCACTATGCAGAGCCTCGGGGCTTCCGCGTTCGGCTGCAACTGTTCAGTCGGACCGCAGGCGATGCTTTCGCTCGTGATGGCGATGAAACCCTTTTCCACTATTCCGATACATGCAAAACCAAACGCAGGCCTTCCGAAACTTGTCAACGGCAAGACGGTGTTTGACATGGGCGCCGATGAATTTGCATCGTTCGGAACTCAGTTCATAAATGCAGGAGTGAACATAATCGGCGGTTGCTGCGGTACGAATCCTGAATACATAAGAAAACTCAAGTCCGCTGTTAAATCACTCAAGCCTGAAAGACCGCGCGTCTCCTCGATCGGCGCAATCAGCAGTACCAGGAAGACCGTATTCATCTCGAACAACCAGCCAGTTAAAATCATTGGAGAGCGAATCAATCCCACAGGGAAGAAGATCCTCCAGGAAGAACTGAAAGCGGGAAAATTCAAGGAAGTCCGCAGGTTTGCTGTCGAACAGAAGCAGAATGGCGCAGATGTCCTCGACGTCAACATGGGCATGCCCGGCATAGATGAGAAGGAAACATTGTTTTCGGCTGTCAGAATCCTTTCACATGTCTCGGATCTTCCTCTCTGCGTCGATTCCTCCAAGCCGGAGGCTGTTGAAGCCGCGTTGAGGATTTATCCCGGACGCGCCCTCATAAATTCCATTTCAGGCGAAAAGGAGAAACTCAGGAAATTTCTGCCTATTGCCGCTAAATACGGTGCGATGTTCATTCTCCTGCCTTTGGGCGACAACGATATCCCTGACAAAGCCGAAGACCGGGTCAAGTTCGTCGAGAAGGTGATGTCCCAGGCCGGGAAGTACGGATTCACAAAGGAGGACGTCATCATCGACGGCCTTGTGATGACGGTATCCGCCAACCAGGAAGCCGCGAAGGAAACCTTGAAAGTCGTCGAATGGGGCTCGCGCAACGGGTTCAGCACAGTGCTTGGCCTTTCAAACGTGTCGTTCGGTCTTCCCGAAAGGAAATGGGTCAACTCCGCGTTCCTTTCAATGGCGATTTCAAGGGGGCTGACTTTTGCGATAGCCAATCCCGACAGCCTGGAGCTGATGTCGACAAAGTTTGCTGCCGATGTCCTGATGGGACGCGACAAGGGATGCCGTTCGTTCATCACAAGATTCCAGAATTCGGCGGAATCTGCGAACCTCGCAAAGACCCAGCCCCTGGCGCTTTCCATCACCGAGCACATTTTCAAGGCTGTCCTCAACGGCGACAAGGACCACGTCTACGGTTATGTGGAAAAGGCGCTTAAGGAAAAAATAGATGCGAGGAAGATTGTCGACGAATGCCTCATCCCTGCGATCAACAAGGTAGGTGAACTCTTTGACAGGAGGGAATATTTCCTGCCCCAGCTCATCATGAGCGCCGAAGCTATGAAGGCCGCCTTCGATTTCCTAGAGCCGCATCTGCGACATTCGGACAGGTCCGACAAGACGGCGGCGAAGAAAAAAATAATTCTCGCAACCGTGAAAGGCGACATACACGACATCGGCAAGAACATCGTCGCGCTCATGCTTAAGAACTACGGATATGAAGTCATAGATCTCGGCAAGGATGTCGGACCAGATGCCGTGATTGAAGCCGCAAAGGAATCCGGCGCCGAGATCATCGGCCTTTCCGCCCTCATGACAACCACCATGACCCAGATGAAGGTGATCGTCGACATGTCCCGTAAGTCAGGACTCAAGAAAGTGAAGTACATCATCGGCGGTGCGGTCGTCACCCAGGATTACGCCGATGAAATCGGCGCCGACGGCTATGCCTCCGATTCAGTAGGAGCCGTCCGCCTAGTCCAGAAACTTCTGAAGTAAAAGGATCGCAGGCGCTACGCCGGCAACTCGTGTAATTCGGGTAAAGGCAATATCTAGGTTAATTTGTAAGATCTATGTAAGGTGCCCGTATAAAAAGATTGATTTTACAGTATCCTAATCAGTTGCCGTTCTGCTTTGCCCCATCATATTTCTTTTCCATGGAAAGAATTTGAATAGCCTTATCCAGAACCTTTTTATCCTCGCCTTTCGCCTTATCGGCCAACACCTTGATTGCAGGAAGACTTTCCTTGTCCCCGAGTCTTGCCAGAATCAGGGCGGCATAGGCATTGTTGCTGCAGTTGTCGCCAACTTCGTCGTCCTCACGCTTGGAACACTTCAAGCCGTATTCAAGATCGTCAGATTCCCCTTTGGAGAACTCCCGCTGTGGAATCTTCCCGGCAAGACAATCCCTCAGGATTTGAATGACTTGCTCTCCTTTAATACTTTCCAGGGCTGACATTGTCCGTTTTCTGTTGAGTGGGCGTGGGTGTCCCAGTCCGGCCTGCGCTAGCTTAGGAAGAACAAGCGCTTGCGTCTCCTTATCCAGGTCCGACCATCCATTGCTGTCAAAGATTAAGCGTGTCGCTCCCATTATCGCCCATTCATCATCATCCAACTTACGGAAGGTACCTGGCAAGACATCTTTCAAGTCGTATAATTCTCCTCTAGCCAGGCCATCAAGAGGACTATCGCTATCCCACCCCCCGTTGTGGCAGCCATAAATCCTGAGACATGTAATCGCTTTCTTAGTCTTGTCGGGAAATTGTTTGTCAAATGCCTCTCGCATTTCAATCTCTGAGCCGGCTTCATTAAAATCCTTGCGCAGGCTTTCCGGCAGTATCTTCCTATATCGCTCCATTCTGCGTTCGGTAACTTCACGTTCTTTCCTGAGACGCTCCCTGTCTTCCCTGTTCTTCCCTCCGATTTCATGCTTCTCCAAAAGTTTGAGCAAATATTCCGCGCTTTCTTCAGTAAGGAATCCGTCTCCGGGCCATTTCGACCATCTGAAATAGGTGCCTTGGTTTATTGCCCCGCAGGAGGTCATTTCAGTGCCTTCGTAAAATTCGAAAACAGGCCAGTATCCGCTCATCCAGCGTCCCCCGGAGCGTTTCTCGTCGATTTTAATGCTGTCTATGAATTCTTTGATTTCGCTTGGAGAGGATAGTTCGAAGACAGGCTTTTCTACAGGGGAGCCCCAGGAATTATGTGGAATACCGCAACGGATACTGGTGACTTTCGACACGCCGTTCTGAAAGTAATCAATATATCTATGGTGAACTGAGCATTGCGGGTTTTTGGATTTGAATGTTGCTACTGCCTGATCCGTCAGACGTGTGGACATGACATTGAGGTTTTTCAAGGATGGCAGATTGGCATCCGGAAGAGTTGCAACACGGCTGTGATTGGCATCGATGGTCTCTAGGTTCTTAAGATCGGCCAGTCCTGACAAGTCTCGAACAGCCGTATTTTCAATCTGCAGGCGGCGCAGCTCCTTCATCTCATGCAAGTTTGAAATACCGCTCAAATCTCCACACCAGCTGAGAGCGAGAACGCGGAGGTTCTTGCACCCTGGGAAATTCTTTATTCCTATCAGTTCGCTTAACTGCCCGCGAAGATCAAGATATCGCAAATCATCCATGCCTGAAAACACCTGTGTATCTATTGTATTGCTCATATTTTCTTTCTTGAAAAACCGAAGCTTTTTCAGGTAGGAAAAGGACTTCCAGTCATCAAGGCATGCGCTTGTATATTGATAAACAACAAGATACTGAAGGTCTTCAGGCAATTGGATATATTCAATCTTTCGTTCCTGCTCTTCTGGACTTTTATAATCACGTCCTCGGATCGCATCCTGGGTGATGCAGATACATGTACGGGCCAGATTGATTTGCTTGATCTTCTGCTCAAGCCCTACAGGATATCTGTCGATATGCAGACCCCATAGGCCATGTATTTCATCAGTGGACATTTTTGCCAAGGGATTGACCATTTCTTTCTTCTTCCCATTGTCCAATGCAGAAAGGACTTGTAAATACTTATCCTCCGAGTATATCTCCTTGATCGTTGCTCCTATCACCCTTGTGCTTCCATCTTCGAGTTTTAGCAGAAGACAACCTTCATCATTCGGCGCAGTTACAAAGTTGCATACTTTTTCCTTGCCAAGAGTAAGATAAAGCTGGCCGACAGCTATGACATCACCGGGCTGAGGGGCGTCATTGCCATTGAGAGAGAACCAATTCTCTGGACTTAGCTTGATAGGTTTGCCATTCAAGGTAAACTCGTAGTCGGAGGATGTGCTTTTGGAATCGATCGCTGACGGTACATTCTGTCCTGAGGAAATAAGACATCCGCAGAAAAAAACAAATATCATTATGCGAGTCAAAACCAGAGGAATATAGGAATTTTGGTTTATCATAATATTGGAAATTTAACTTAGGAATGACAAAGAGTCAAGGAATTCACTGCATGGGCAACGTGAGGAAGGTAAAGTCAATGGTCGGTATTATAATATTGTAGTACATGATGATGCGAAATTAAAAGCGAGCACCTGAAAAAGGACTTAGACGCACAATTTCATGGTAAACCCGTCTTGTACTGTAACTAACCTGCGCCGTGGTGGCGATTAGACAGGCGACCATGCCAAGATTGTTAATCCCTCTTCAGTTGAAAGTCCTGTCCCGATTCTTTCTGAGGGCGATAATTTCATTCAGATCCTGACGCTTCTTCCATGCACCCGCAGTCCGTGCAATAATCCTCTTTCTGGCAGATTTACCAGTATTTTCAGCCAGATGTATTTGCGCTATTTTCATGCTCACTCCTCAATTGTCAGGAAAACATGTATGGTAGGATTAAATCAACGCTAAATTAAGCCATAACATGAAAAAGTCGGGAGTGGATATCCACTCATTTTATCTTCTTCACGAACTTCTCGATCCTTCTCATCGCTTCCTCGATGTCCTCGAAGGATGTGGCGTATGCGCAGCGGACATATCCCTCTCCGCATTCGCCGAATGCTGTTCCGGGGACTACCGCGACCTTTTCCTCCTGGAGGAGCCGTGTCGCGAATTCCTTGGAGCTGAGGCCGGTTGAAGTAATATTTGGGAATGCATAGAAAGCGCCTTTTGGCATGACGCATCTGAGGCCGATCTCGTTGAGCCTTTTTACGATCATGTTGCGGCGTCTGCAGTATTCGGACTTCATTTTTTCCATTTCAGTTTTGCCGTTCCTGAGAGCTTCAACTGCAGCTTCCTGCGCAATTATCGAGGCGCAGAGCATCGAGTACTGGTGGATCTTCATCATCGCGTCGATCAGATCTACTGGGCCGCACGCATATCCCATGCGGAATCCGGTCATCGCATATGCCTTTGAGAAGCCGTGCAGGAAAATAGTCCTCTCCTTCATCCCAGGCAAGGAGGCGATGGAAGTGTGCTTCGCATCATAGCTCAGCTCGGAATAGATCTCGTCGGTGATGACTATGAGGTCGTGCTTCTTTGCTATCCTCGCAATTTCACGGACGTCCTCGGGCGTCAGCGATGCGCCTGTCGGATTGCAGGGGAAATTAAGGAGTATCGCCTTTGTCTTCGGAGTTACAGCCTTTTCGAAATCCCTCGGATCAAGCGCGAACTTGTTCTTCTCCTTTGTGACCACGGCCACTGGAACACCATGCGCCATTTTGATTTCAGGACTGTAGGAGACATAGCAGGGTTCATGATAGATGATCTCGTCTCCGGGCGTAATTATCGCACGGAAGATGAGGTCGAGCGCCTCGCTTACTCCGACGGTTATGATGCATTCGTTGACAGGATTGTACCTGGCCTTGTAGTTCTTTTCCACGTATTTGCAGACTTCCTGCCTCATGGATAGGAGGCCGAGGTTCGAAGTGTAGCTGGTATGCCCTTTCTCCATTGCGAATATCGCAGATTCGCGGATATGCCACGGCGTTACGAAGTCAGGCTCGCCTATTCCCAGGGAGATGACTTCGTTCCCCATGGAATTAACCAGTTCGAAAAAATCGCGTATCCCGCTCTTTGGCAGGATGGCTATATGGTGAGCAACTCTATTTTTCATATTCATTTATATCCCTTAAGTTATAAAATTTTTTCGTCTGAAAAAATTTTATCACGGACTGACCTTCAACCTTTCATATTTCTCATCTTCCTCGAGTATTCTTCCGGCAACCTTGTATTTCTTCAGCAGGAAATGCGTCTCCGTCGAAATGATCCCTTCGATGGATGCGAGCTTGCTCGAAACGAAAGTCGCCACTTCCTGGAGCGTCTTTCCATCCACTTCAAGTCCGAGATCATAGCCGCCCGACATCAAATAGAGGGAAGCAACTTCCGGAAACTTGCTGAGCCTCTTGGCGATCCTGTCGAATCCTCCTTCGCGTTCAGGCCTGACCTTCACCTGTATGATGGCCTTCACGGCCAGTTCAGGCAATACCGATTCGTCTATTATCGCCTGATAGCCCTTTATCGTGCCCTCTTTCTCAAGGGTCTTTATGGTATCTGAAACAAGTTTTTCTTTTTTGCCCAGACGGGCGGCTATCGCCTTATCTGAAAGTCTGGCGTTCGCCCTCAAAATCCTGATGATGTCTTTTTTCATGGTTATATGCTCCAGTTAATCTTCATATCTTTGATACTCTGACACTTTGAAACTTTATAAAACTCCCCATAATCTGCCTTTGAATTCGGATATGTCAATTTTTAGAGGTTTCCTTTATTCAGGATTTTGCCTGTCCCAGGCAAAATCCTGAACCTCACATCATGTTGACCGCGTCGACATCGACGTAGCAGTCGAGGTCCTTCACGCGTTTTGAATGGAGCACCTGTTCACGCAGCGCTTCGCGGAACTCCTTCATGCGGTCGCCGCGGAATATGATCATGTAGCGGTATTTTGTCTTTATCTTGGTCACTGGCGACGGCTGCGGGCCGGCGACTTTGATCTCCTTGGACAGGTGGGGGCGCAGCTTCTCCAGGAACTCGTCTGCGAATTTCGCAATCTGCGTTTCGTCGGGACCGCGGAAGTGGACAGCGATAAGATGCGAGAACGGAGGATAGTTCAGCTTCTTCCTCGCCGACACCTGCTCATTGTAGAATGTCAGGTAATCATTGTTCTTTGAACACTGGATCGCCGTGTTATTCGAGGTGAACGACTGGATCAGCACTTCTCCGGGGATGTCGCCGCGCCCCGAGCGTCCAGCCACCTGGGTTAGAAGCTGGAACGTCCGTTCCTCCGCCCTGAAATCGGGAAGGTAGAGGCTCAGATCGGCGTTGATTATTCCGACAAGGGTCACGTTCGGGAAATCAAGGCCCTTCGCAATCATCTGCGTGCCTATAAGTATGTCTATCTTTCCCCTGCGGAATTCGCCAAGGACTTTTTCGTACGAGTCCTTGTGCGTCATCGTGTCCGAATCCATCCTCGCAATATGCGCGCGGGGGAAAAGTTCCGCAGCTATGGAATCTATTTTTTCCGTGCCTGTCCCGCTGTACCGGATGCCGGCATCATTGCATTTAGGACAGCTCGTATATGCGGGGATGATGGAACCGCAGAAATGGCATGCAAGGCTTTCGCGCTTTCTTGAATAGGTATAAGTGATAGAACAGTCTGGGCACATCGCGATGTATCCGCATTTGTTGCAGACCATCCGTGTGGCGAACCCCTTGCGGTTGAGGAAAATTATGGTCTGTTCGCTCTTCTCCAGGCGGCGCCTGACCTCCTCGACGAGCTCGGTGGAAAATATCTTGCCGCCAACCCTGGATATTTCATTATGCATGTCCACTATCTTGATCTTCGGCATGACGCAGCCGTCAACGCGCTTTGTGAGCTGGATCATCGCGTATTTACCGGTCATTGCGTTGTGATAGGATTCGAACGAAGGTGTTGCGGAACCGAGGATGACAACGGCCTTTTCCATGTATCCGCGCATTACCGCCACGTCCCTTGCATGATAGCGCGGCGCTTCGTCCTGCTTGTAGGAATTCTCGTGCTCCTCGTCGACAATGATAAGTCCGAGGTTTTTGAACGGGGCGAACAAAGCGGATCTCGCACCTACCACGATCTTCACCTGCCCCCGGTGGATCTTCGTCCATTCATCGAATCTTTCGCCGTCGCTCAGGGAGCTGTGCAGGACGCTCACCATGTCGCCGAAACGCGAGCGGAACCTTTCAGTTGTCTGCGGGGTCAGGGAGATCTCCGGGACAAGGACGATCGAGTCCTTGCCCTGCTGGATTGCGGTCGTGATCGCACGCAGGTAGACTTCCGTCTTGCCGCTTCCTGTTACACCGTAAAGGAGGAGGGCGTGGGGTTTCGGAACAGGGGAATTCATCATTTCGCTTATCTTGTCGACAGCCGTCTTCTGTTCGCCTGTAAGGTCAGGGGGCGTGGACTTCACATATTCGACGTTGGCGAATGGATTGCGGTAGACATCCTTGTTCTCCTCAATGAGGATTTTTTCCTTGATCATGGACTTGATGACGCTTTTGCCGGCGCCGGCCTCACGCTTTATGAATTCGGAAGATGTTCCGGGATGCTGCAGGAGAAGCTGGATTATCTTTATCCTGGCAGGGGATTTCCTGCTTTTGTCAAAAATGTATTTCTGCGCCTCGTCGGGGGAAACCAGGAAATAAATCCTTATGGTCTTCCGTTTGATTTTTCCGCTCCTGACGGCGCTCGGGAGGAGCGCGCGGACGGCCTGCTCCTGGGAACAGCAGTAATATTCCGAGATCCATTTGCCGAGTCTTAACAGGGTGCCGGGAATTTTAGGGTGAACTTCGCAGACGCTGTCAATCTTCTTGAGCTTGTCGACGGGATATGAGGACTCGGTGTTTACTGCGACGACATAGCCCCGCCTCTGGCTCTTGCCGAAAGGAATATAGACCTGGACACCGGTATGGACCTGGGATTCAAGCTCCTCGGGAATGAGGTAGTCAAATGGCTTGTCCAGGGACAGGCCGAGTATTATTCTCGCTATTTTCATTGACAAAGACCTTAATATTGCCTGCAAACCACACAGATAAGTGCGAAATAATATAATAGACAGGATTGCGGGATTAACAAATTATGGAATGAGTTCATGGCGGTTATTTTGCTTGTAGTTAATTCTCCTGCGAAGAATGTCCTTAGAGTAGAGACGGGCTTCAGCCCTGTCTACTATACGCATAATTAAGCACAAGCCCCCTCGTGTCCATCTTGAGTTTGCGAATATAGTTCGTCAAAGCTCTTCTCTCCTGTCTTTTCCATTTTTACGTCAGGCGCTTCGGCCTGACCCGGGAGTGCGTGTGACAAAGTCACCGCTCAGGCATTCATGGCTTTTTATGCAACAACAGTATGTTGGGCTTTCCTGTCCTGAGCTTGTCGAAGGAAGCCCGACATTTCTTAATTTCTTAAACAGGCGGTTTTTAAAACCGCCAACCAGGTGTCGGGTTAAAACCCAACATACTTTCATGGACAATCGAACGTCGACGCAGAGTATGACAGTTTCGCCGAAACTGGCTGGGAGGCGTTTTCGGCGAAACCGCCATACTTACTGCTTCCCCGTCCATCCACGGCTACGGAGAGCCGTCCCTGCCTTGAACACGAAAAATACAATTTCCTATACGATTGAAATAGGTGGACAAAGCGCCGCAACTTTTAATGCCCCGATAAATTCCAAACTCCAAGCAGAAAGAACAGCCCTTGCGGGCTTGGCTACAAACAAAAGCGAATCCCACATGCGCATTTTCCACAGGATTAAAAAAATAAAAGCTCTTGACTTGCAGGGATACAGTGATATACTGACCGTACCATGAAAAAATTCAAAAGCATTACAAAGTTCGAGCAGTTCACTGATTTCCTAGAGAGCCAGATCGCAAGCGGAGTCTATCCGCCGGGATCGAAAATTCCCTCCGAAAGGGAATTGAGTGCCAGATATGGACTTTCATACGTCACGGTAAACAAAGTCATTTCCACTCTGGCCAGCAGGAACATAGTGAAGAGGAGCTACGGCAAGGGGACATTTGTGACATCCCCCCTGCTGAACACAAACGGCAAGAGCGTGGCGGTGGTCATCGACACCAAGAAGGAAAACCATCCGCCCTTCTCGTATGTTCTTCCATCGCTCTTCCAGCAGAAAGGATATTTTGTCACGATCTTCGAAATAAGCCACAGGGAAAGCCTGATCCAGAATCTCGGAAACTTCCTCAAGCAGAAACCTAAGGCCCTGATTGTCGACGGATATTCCGTGTTTCCATTCGAAGTCCTTGATCAGGTTCCAGAGGAGACGAAGCTTGTCTTCATACACAGGTTCGAGGAAAAGGAGAAATATGACGCCTCGTACATCCTCCTCGATTATGAGAAGGCCGGATACATGGCCGTAAAGCGCCTCATTTCCCTTGGGAGAAAAAGGATCGCCATCCTGACCTTCGAAATAAGGTCCGGCTGGACATCATATCTTTTCGACAAGGGATGCGAAAAGGCCTTCAAGGAGCACGGAATAAAACCCGCAGTCAAGGTCTTTACCGACGACCTCACGCCGAAGAACGAGCACAAATACTACAGGGACCTGTTCTCCTCCAAAAACCGGCCCGATGCGGTAGTCGCCTTTGGTGATTCCAGGGCAATCCCAGTCATCAACGTCCTCAAGGAGCTGAAGCTCCGGATCCCGCAGGATGTTCCTATAATAGGATTCCAGGATTCACCCTGGGCGTCCGCATACGACATGACTTCGATTTCAAGGCAGGAACTCCTGATCATAGAAAAGGCATATGAGGCGGCTGAGTCAAGGAAGAACATGGAAGTGACGATAGATCCCGTAATGATACTCAGAAATTCATGCCCTTAGGAGTCGTAAAAAAATAAATATGACATTTGGCGGAAAATACAGGTGTTTGGATTCGAGGCGCGAGCCCCGCGCGTATGGTACATACGTAAGGGGTGAAGCAACGAAGAAGACAAACACATGGAATTCCGCCCCGAAGGG
>JBAQUG010000030.1:0-3124 GCA_049297395.1 Victivallales bacterium
GGGTGTATCAGCCTTATTTAATGCAATCAAGTATGGCGTCCCGAGCGCCTAAAACAGCCTCGGGAAGCCTCGAGCCATCCCGAATCTTTAGCATCGGGATGGCATACTTTAACAAAATACGCCCAATTCCCCTATCCCGGCCGGGACAGGCAACACACATCAACTTCTCGTATCCCAATATGCGTATAGTAGACAGGGCCAAAGCCCATCCCTGCCTATAAGAACGCTCAAACACGTGCTACTACCAAACAAAACACCTACTTCTGGATGTCCTCACCCTTCTTCTCTACTGCTGCACCAGCCTTCTCCATGGCTTCGCCGGTCTTCTCTACCGCCTTTTCAACACCGTCCTTTGTAGCCGAAGCCGCTGACTTCACGGCTTCGGTGGTCTTCTCCACAGCCTTATCCACTGCGGCGCCCGCTTTCTCCCCGGAATTCTCGCCACAACCTGCCAAAGACAAGGCTCCGGCAACCGCCACAACACCCATCACTTTCACTAAGTCTATTTTCATAATCATTTCTCCCTTTTTACATTCTTAATTTTTCGACATGTGATCCATAAACCTATTCAGGCTTAAGCCTGTTCCCCTTCATCGTACCTGTTGTATTCTGGTCGGTAGTGTAGGTTCCTTCGAATTCATTATGGGACAACAGAGCACCATTAAGATGGAAATTCCTCTTGTTGTCGATGCGCTTTCCGTCAATCATGAATTTAGGGCCGTTTTCGGATATGGAACCCGAGAGCTCGAACTCGCCGAAGGCATCATTGCACTTGCCTTTGAGCTTGTACGATTCCTGGGCTATGGTCATTGTCCCGTTCTGTACTCCGTCCTTGCCGGTTTCCTCGAACGTGTATTTCCAGTCGCCGGTCATGTTGTCATGCCTGGGGACCGATGTGCATCCGGTAAAGTATCCAACGGCGATAATTGCTATTGCGAGCATGATTAAATTTTTCATTTTTACCTCTGTTTTTTGTTTTCGCGGGGATATTCCCCATAACTTTGCTTGTTTATAAATATTTAGATTTGCACACGAATTAAGTTTTGGGGTTTAAAAACTCCCGAACTCTAGAACTTTAGAACTCGCGAACTCCCTTGCCGTTTCCACCTCCTTTGTCCTGTCATTTTATTTGCCTGTTTTAGATTAGGGCGTGAGTGGCCAGTTTCCTATGGGGTGGACACCTACTTCCCTGTGGGGTGAACACCCCAAGGGAATTACGGATACCGAATGACGGACAGCCGGACTGTGGACTGTCATTTCCATAACTTCCCGGCAAGCTTGATTAATTTCTCTTTGCCTGTCCTTCCCTGTTTTAGGCCTGCAAAGATCCTTTCGATCTCCATTTGCACATCGTGCATTGAGGCTGGCCTGTCGACGGGGTCCTTTGCAAGGCATTTTTTTACTATGAGCATGTTCCACTCTTCCGGCAGGCCGGGCCTTATCGAGTTGATTGGCGGAGGCTTTTTAAGCTTGTGCTTCCTGAAGAGTTCTATTGAGTTTTCGGCTACGAAAGGCGGAGAGCCTGTTATCAGATGATAGAGAGTCGCGCCATAAGAATAGATGTCGGATTGAATGGTGCAGAGTTCCCCCATGAATATTTCCGGCGCCAGATAGATCGGCGTCCCGACAATGAACCCCTCCTGGGTGGTCCCAAGGCTTTCAGGACGTTTTGCGATCCCGAAATCACTTAGCTTGGCCTCTCCGGATTTCATGTCATAAAGTATGTTCTTCAGCTTGATGTCCCGGTGGCAGATCTTGTTCCTGTGCAGTTCCGATATCGCCGATGCGATGTCATAGGCTATGTGGCTGAAGGAGGACAGCGATATCTTGCCGCGTGTCACGAGATATTCCTCGAGATCTACGCCGTCGACATGTTCCATCACAAGATAGGGGCAGCCGTTGTGGCAGCCGCTGTCGATGAACTCCACTATGTTGGGATGTTTCATCTTCGACATGATCTCAACCTCATTCTTGAATCTCTCGACGGTATCCTTGTTTTCGATGGAGCTCCTGGACAGCATTTTAAGTGAGAAGATTTTCCTGGTGTCAGTATTGATGACCTTGTATACCAGCGAGTTCTTGCCCCATCCGAGGGGATCCAGGATGATGTAGCCGTTTATATTGTCGCCGATGAACGGTATGTTGTGGTTCATGTTGAATTTCAAAATGGTCGGCTCGGCCAGGCCTGCGTCGTACTGCCTTTTCCTCTTCCTGTTCATAAGAAGCTTCACCCTTGTGAACAGTTCAGCGCGGCTGAAAGGCTTTTCAAGGAAGTCGTCGGCGCCGCATTCGATCAGCTTGTTCTGGATCTCCTCTATGTCATGGCCGGAAATCAGTATGACCGGTATGTCGCAATTGGAGCGCCTTATCTGCCTGCATATCTCAAAGCCGTTGGTGTCGGGAAGTATAACGTCGAGGACAACAAGCTCGACATCGGATTCGACTGTCTTGCCGGAGACCTGCGGAATCAAACCCAGGGCCTCCAGGGCGTTCCTGCCGTTTGAAGCGGTCTTGATGTTACCGAAACCTGCACCGATGAGACTCCCCTCCATGAACTTTAGTATGGAACTTTCGTCGTCGACGACAAGTATCGTCTTCTCCTCATTCAATCTGATCTTCTGAGTTTCCAGACCCGGCAGAACCGTGCCTGCCGGTTCCAGTTTCAATTCCTCGGCATTCTTGAAAATCGCCTGCCGCATGACCTCGGTCTCAAGCAGGGACGATGCCCCTGAACTCACTCTTTCCTCATTGTCAGCTGGCAGTTCTTTCTTCATGAATTCTCCGTCGTTGGACACTTGTTCGCCTATGGCGGATTGATCAGCCTGCGCTGGAGACTCCCTCCTCAGCCGGAAAGCTTTTGAACTTGAAACCTCCAGCCTGGCTTTACTGTTTTCCCTACGTCCGCTGCAATCCAAATCATATCGCAGTATATGTTCTAGCTCAACTTCTTGCTATAAGGTGGACACCTACTTGTGTATGGGGTGAACACCCCAAGGGAACGACGAACCCGTCTTCGTCCGCCATGGTACGCCGGCACCCTTGCCGGCATCGGCGGAGAAGTGGAAAAAAGGAAGAAAATCCGCCAGCAGGGGTGCTGGCGGTCCGGTAAGATGGTCTACATGGA
>JBAQUG010000031.1:0-11450 GCA_049297395.1 Victivallales bacterium
GCGCCTGCCACGGCGTAGGCTTGGCGAAGCCGGGTAAGCGTGGGGATAAATAATATTCAATCAACAAGACAAACCCCCGCAGGCGGCGGCACATCAACATTTATACCTTAATAATTTGACTTAATCCGCTCGCGTGTCTATTTTTCAGGATTAACAACACGAGGAACTTAATGAGCAAGCATGCAAATCTCAAGGACATAGTGGCCGTCGCCAAATCCGCAGGAATATCCGAAAAACATCTTTCAAAATATGGCGGCTACAAGGCCAAGATATCCCTTGATCTCGCAGAAGAACTGAAAAATGGGAAGGACGGAAAACTCATCCTTGTCTCCGCAATCACCCCTACTCCGGCTGGTGAAGGCAAGACCACTACTTCAATCGGGCTTCATGACGGACTCAGGAAATCCGGGCACAAATCCATTCTCGCCCTGCGCGAACCCTCGCTCGGACCTGTTTTCGGAATGAAGGGCGGAGCCACTGGAGGTGGAAGAGCACAGATCGCCCCCATGGAAGACATCAACCTCCATTTCACCGGAGACATTCCAGCCGTCGAAAGGGCTCATAATCTCATCGCAGCAGCAGTCGACAACGAAATCCACTGGGCGAAGATCAAGATAGATTCGCGCTCGATCCATTGGAAACGTGTGATGGACATGAATGAACGCGCCCTCCGCGACATCGTCATAAGCCTCGGAGGGACTAAGAACGGATATCCCCGGGAAACAGGCTTCGACATCACTGCCGCCAGCGAAATCATGGCAATCCTCTGCCTCTCGGAAAATTACACCGAGCTTAAAAGCCGCATTGAAAAGATACTCATTGGCCTCGATCAGGACAAGAATCCAATCTTCGCAAAAGATCTCAATGTCGCGGGAGCCGCTACCGCACTGTTAAAAGATGCACTTAAGCCCAACATAGTCCAGACCCTCGAGAATAATCCCGTCTTCGTACATGGCGGGCCTTTTGCGAACATCGCACAGGGCGCAAACTCAATCATAGCCACAAAACTCGCAATGAAGCTCGGTGACTACGCTATAACTGAGGCAGGATTCGCGTTCGAACTTGGCGCTGAAAAGTTCTTCGACATCGTTGCGAGAAAGGCCGGCTTCTCAGTAAGCGCGGTCGTCCTCGTCGCAACTGTCAGGGCATTGAAATACCACGGAGGAGCAGAGCTCAAAAAGCTCAACGAGGAAAATACAGATGCCCTGATAAAGGGCTTCTCCAACCTTGAAAAGCATTATGAGAACATCCTCCATTTCGGAGCAAAGGCCGTAGTTGCCATAAACAAGTTCACGGGTGACACCGAAAAGGAAATCGAAACGCTGTCAGCTCTTCTCAAGGACAGGGCAATCCCGTTCTCATATTCCGAAGCCTGGGAAAAAGGCGGAGCTGGAACGCTCGACCTCGCAGAAAAAGTTGTTTCTGCAACATCCGGAACTCCAAAGTCTCATCCTCTCTATCAACTTGACGCATCAATAGAGGAAAAAATATCGACCATCGCAGGCAAACTCTATGGCGCAAAGAAGGTCGATTACCATCCCAAAGCACTCAAGGACATCGAACTCATCAAAAAGCTAGGACTGGAAAAACTTCCGGTATGCATTGCAAAGACGCAGAATTCCCTTTCAGACAACCCAAAGCTTCTCGGCAGACCGAAGGATTTCCTTGTGACTGTCAGGGAAATCGAGATCGCGTCCGGCGCCGGGTTCCTGGTGCCAATCACAGGCGACATCATGCGCATGCCCGGTCTTCCTTCAAATCCCGCCTACAAGAAGATCGACATCGATGGCGAAGGAAACATCACCGGCATGTTCTGATAAATTTTCCAGACGGAAAATTTATAACATAAGAGAATCTCCAAACTGAGGAGCGCTGGCGTCTCGCCGGCAATAAACAATGGATGACACCTCGTCTTTCAAGTGCCTCCGATGCGGCGACTGCTGCAGATGGCACGGCTATGTGCGGATTTCGCAGGAAGAGGCCGATCAGATCGCGGTACGTCTCGGGATGGATGTATTGGAATTCATTTACAAGATGACAATATTCACCGCCGACCGCAGAAACCTTTCCCTCAATGAAAATCCCGACGGCACATGCATTTTCTTCTCCGACAATCCCCCGCGCTGCGAAATATATGATGTCAGGCCAACCCAGTGCCGCGACTTCCCGATAAAATGGAAATCCGAGTTGGAGAAATTCCAGTGCAGGGCGCAGAAGCATGCCGGCAAGTACCTTTAAATAAACTTGTTACAATTGCAAGCCAATACCAGCATGTCCTTCGCTGACCGCGATTAATACGTCAACCGACTCCGCCTAAATCGTCCTTTCCAGCAACTGCTGCCAATTGTTAAGGTGAAGGTCATCTGGTCGGTATCTTCTCCGATAAAAAGTTCTCCAGCCTCGACGCCATTCGCCAGATGTTTAGTCAGCAAATCAAAATATGCAAAGATGCGGAGCAGATTTGCATCAGTACATCCCTGAATTCCTGAATTTACCGGGAGGCATTCCAAATTCCTTCCTGAACGACTGGCAGAAATAACTGGCATTGCGAAATCCGCAGCGTTCCGAGATCTCCTTTATTGAAAGCCTTTCCGTCTGCAGCAGACGGACGGAGTGTTTAAGTCTTAAGTTGTTCAGAAATTCGGCAGGCGGGATCCCAAGATGCTTCTTGAAAAGTCTGCTGAAGTGAAACCGGCTGTATCCGGAAATACCGGAAAGAGTGTCAACGGAAATGTCGGAACCCATATTTTCGAGGCAGTAATCCGTGATCTTCCTGAGGAAATCCGGTTTTCCCCTGTTGTTTCCGGAATGAGGGCAGATTTCACGGGAAAGGTTCATGACGAATTCGTAGGCGAAGGCAGACGCGGAGAAAATATCTTTTATCTCTTCGCGTGCGGCCATGCCAAAAATATCTTTCGCCAGCAACACCGTCTTGGAATTCTTTCCGTAATTGGTGACAGGACCGTTCGTGTGTTCAAGCTCCCTGCATATCCTGAGGATTTCCCTTCCATTCATGCAGAGATAAATGAACTCCCATTTATCCGAGTCCCCGGGCAGGAAATAACGGTGATTGTGGGGGAAATGGAGCAGCATCGCATGCCCCGGATCAAGCTGGTGGGTCTCCCCCTCGTATTCAAGCCTTCCAAAACCTGCTGTTGTCAACTGCCATAGGACAAATTCAGCTCTCCCTCTTTTCATGCCGTGCCAGCTGTACTGCATGGATTTTTCGCAGGAATATCCGCATCTCGTTATTGCAGCGTGGACACGAAGAGTCCTTTCCGGAAAAGTCAGATTCAAATCCCTGTATCCGTATTTTTTCATGTCTGAGAGCATAAAAGCAACATTATAAGCAAATAATTTATATTTACAAGCGTGGATGCCGACAATATAGTAGCACAATAACAAAGGATGCAGGTGTTTTTTAACTGAACATTAAAATACAGGAGAAGAAGAACATGAGGAAACTTGCAGCATTGATGTTCATTGCGTGGGGACTGGCATTGTTCAACGTCCAGGCAGCTGATGCGCCTGCGGCGCCGCCAGCATCTCCGTCCGAAATCGGGAATGTGTCAGGGTTGGCCGCGCCGGTGCACACCGCGCCAGGCGAACACCCCCGCATCATTTTCACACGTGCTGAACTCCCGGAGCTTCGAGCACGTATCGAACTGCCACAAGTGCAACCGCTCTATTTGTGGCTGCGCGAAATGACCTTTGGGAGAGATGACAAACTGATTGATGCGTTAATCAGGAGAGATGAGGCGACCCTTGCCACGCTGCGCAGTGATTCACGCGCAGCGGAGCGCGATTTGAATGCGGCGATGATCTATGTCCTTTCGAATCGGCAGCAAGATGGCTTGGCGGCGGCGGAGATGTTCCGCCTGTGGCTTGCAACGTTCCCTGCCGATGAGCAATTGGACGGCCTGTCCGTTTCCGATCCGCGAGTGGGATGGGGGGATTGGTCACACGCGCTAGCGTACGACTGCATTCACGACCAGTTGAGTAATGCTGAACGGCAGCGTACAGAGCGGATTCTTGCGCTGATGGTCAAACTCAATGCCGATATAGTCTCAAGTTCATGGTGGTTGGATGGGAGGGGGCCTAACGGACGCCTCACCAACAATTGGACACCGATCTGGGCGGCACATGTGGGATTGTGCAATCTTGTGTTGGAGGGGTCTCCAGCATATCGGCCCGATATTCAGCGCCGGTGCATACAATTCATGCGAGAGTTCCTCAACGAGGGCATTGCCCCGGATGGCGGCATGTACGAGGGGTTGCACTATGCGAACTTCGGGCTGCGAAACATGTCCATCTACTACCTGATGGCACTTCGGTTACGCAACGTGGATCTTATCACGACCACTCACCTGAAACAGGTGCCATTCTGGTTCACCTATGAGATGCTTCCCTGGGGTGGCGAAGCTCAGGGGATGAATGCGTCGTCCGGCATGTCAAGTTTCAGTGAGCAAGTGTGTCTTCCGAATGTACTTTTTCACGCACAGGAGTTCCCCGGCACCCTGTCTGATTGGATCTTCGTGCATGCCAGTGGCTGGCGTCCCGGTCCAGTATACACAGATCCCCTTCTCTTTATGCTGAATGGAGTCCCTTCAGCGCTTGCCGCGACGGGGCCGCTGTCCAACGCGCCTTCGCGACCAAAGAATCCTTCTCCGGTGAACGTCGCGGTTGGCGTGACAGGGCCAGGTATGCTTGTTTCCGGGCAACGCCCTGACTCCTTGCCGCTGGGACATTGGTTCTCCACGATTGGCAAGGTCATCTCGCGTGGCGGCTGGGGACCGCAGGACGCCCATTTTGTCATCAACACCAATCCCCTGTATGCCGGCCACAGCCATGGGGATCACGGTTCATTCTGTCTGGCGTCACACGGCGTCAACTTCATAGTCGATTCCGATTTTCCCGCACGCCCTTCCACCGAACACAACCTAGTTCACATCGACGGGGTGGGGCAGAATCCCACGGATGGTGTGGCAGAATCGTTTATCCGCACTGCCGATTTCTCCGCCTATGCCGATACCGTGGACATCGATCTCGAACTGGCCTACGATCGGGTGTTGAACGGTGGGTGGAACGGACCGTGGCATTGGGAGAACAACAACCCTGTCGAACGAGCGGATCGTCGGGCATTGTTCATTCGTGGCATTACCGGTCCAATCGTAGTCATGGCTGATACCCTGCGCAAAGACGGGAAAACCCACAACTACGACTGGCTTGCCCGGACCGGCGTGAACAATCTGCTGACAGTGGAGGGACGTCAGTTCGCCATTGGCGAGAGGTACGGCGGCAAGTACCTTTCCAGTTTGGGAAGTGGACAAGAATGCACATGGATTGCCAGAGATATACCAGAAGGGAAGTACCGCGGTTGGCTGCTCGTGCGCGGTGTCCCGTATCCGCCCAGATGGTCCAACACGACCGTAAAGATAAATGGCCGAGCCGCTCCGTATGATACCACTTACTTCCAAACAGGCAATTTCCAGTTCGGATGGCATTGGGAACCGATCCTTCTGAACGGATTGAAGGGCGATTCAGTGATGACACTTCCTGCAGGCGAGTTGCGCCTGGATTTAGTTTCGCAGACAGGCGTTCAGGTGGCGCTGGCGGTATTTACGTGCGACCTGGCCTGGCAACCCGGATTTACCATCCCCCAACGAAGCGGTACGTGCGTGGTCCTGGACGCCGAATCGGTTCAACAGGGAAAGGTTCCCTGGTCGGCGGGCACAGATCCGCGTGCGATTCTGACGGGAATATTCCTAGGCAAAACGCCCCCTGCTCTGTCGACCACAAAGTCGAAACAAACCCAGTACCCTGTGCTGAATGCCCGTCTCTCGGCGATAGATGGTCGTTTCCTGTGCGTGATGACGCCATGGGAGGAGTCTGCTCCTCGCCGCATCGAGTTGCCTCAGGGCGAAGATGCATCGGCGGTGATAGTGCATGCGTCGCAGGGCGTCGACATTGTAGGCGGAAGTCTGGACGGAGCCATGACCATGGGCAGTCTTGTCACCGATGCCGTGGCGGCGGCGATTTCACTAACTGATCCGGCAGCCCCCGCAACAATACGCAGTTACGCCGTGATGCAGGGCAGCACACTTCGTCACCGGCAGATGACGTTGGTGGAGGCAGCGCAACCGGTCACCGTCCTCAATGATGGACGTCAACTCGTCGTTCGTGGTCCGGACGGCATCGGTATTGAATGCGTCAAATTGACCGCGACCGCTCTCATCGTTAACGGGAAGTCGGTGACCTTGCCTCAGTCCGTCAAAGGTATCGTGCGTGTGGCAATTCCCAGCTTGCCAACCACCTGGCAGGTACAGAAGAAGGAGAACGGACGGGTGATCGAGGTGACTGGCAATGGCCCGCTCCCATTGATGGTACCAGCCCCGGATGCCCTGGATGTGCGTGTCAATGGAGTGAGTCGGTACTTTGTGCGTGATAAGCAGGGAAATATTTGGCCACTGCTGGAACGTGGAACGGAATGCTTCCAGTACGCGAACGAATTGAATGCCGATCAGTTGCTGAGCAAAGCAGCGCCAGGCTGTAAGGCGAAAATGGATACGCTCCCACAGTCACGTGACCGCGCATTGGTGTTTCCAGAGGGAAAAGCAGTGCTCAACCTGAATACTGCCGGTCCGGGTCGGTATATGCTCAATCTGAGCCTGCATGTCAAAGAGCAAAAGGAGATTACGGTATCCATTGGTGGGCAGCCCGTTTCAGTCCCAATACCTCAGGCAGGGGGCAGCAGAGACATCACCAGTATCCAACTCCCGGAAACGATTATTCGAGATGAGAGCGTATGTGTGACTCTTGATGGCACGGGGCCATTAGCCATCGCCGCGTTGCGGTTGACTCCCGTTTTTCAACGCATCACAGGTGATCAGTGGCAAACCATCGGCCCGTTTCCCAGTCCCTGGGCAACGTCGATGTCTACGAACGATGTGAAAAAGGCGATGGAGACAGCTTTCCCCCCCGAGAAGGAAATGCGCTTGGATGCTGCCTATCCCGGTGCCGGAGATACAACGGTGGCATGGCGGCACACCGCAGATGCCCGCGCGCCGGGGATGAATGAAGGGGTCAATTTCACGGTAACCAACGGGGTGAGGAGCCGAGACATCTGTTACGCAGTCACGTTTATTACTAGTCCGGACAATCGTCGTGTTCGTCTCCTTCTTGGCTGCGACTACTGGGCCAACGTGTACCTCAACGGCGAACTCGTTCCGAGCGAGCGCAACAGCGCATTGGTGGCGAATGATGGTGCCCACTTCAGCGGTTTTGAAAATATTGGTGCCGATTTGCACCTGAACAAGGGCATGAATGTGTTGCTGGTGAAATGCCAGGGGGGGAGTGCCGGAGTTCGAATCATGGCTTCAATCACCAATCCCGGCGATCTGATACTCGCGCCACAACCGTAACAGTGAGGCATGGCAGGACCACCAATATCGCGTGTGCTGACGGCCATGCGGAATCTGTCCGGGCCAAAGACGTAGGCTTCTATCCTGGTGTGACAGGCGGTGCCAGCAACCCGAAGATCCGGTGGGATCAATACTGAGCGATTTCAATATACGGCGACAACTTTGCCATGATTAATTCATATAAAATATTTGAAAGGGAATAACAAATGTTCAAGATCGCATTCATCGGAGCCGGAAGCCTGGGTTTCACAAGGAAGCTGCTTTCCGACATCCTGACCGTTCCGGAATTCAAGGACGTCAAAATCGCTTTCACGGACATCAACGCGAAAAATCTCGGGATGGTGGCGAAACTGTGCCAGCGCGACATCAACGCCAACAAACTCAAGATCAAAATCGAGGCAGGCACCGACAGACGCAAGATACTCAAGGATGCCAAGTATGTGATCAACGTCGTCAGGATCGGCGGACTTGAGGCCTTTGCCAAGGATGTGGACATCCCACTCAAATACGGCGTCGACCAGTGCGTCGGAGACACTCTCTGCGCTGGCGGCATCATGTACGGACAGCGCGGAATCGCCGCTGTCCTCGACTTCTGCAAGGACATCCGTGAAGTCTGCGCTCCCGACTGCCTCCTTCTCAACTATGCAAACCCCAACGCCATGATCACCTGGGCCTCGAATAAATATGGCAAGGTAAGAACCCTGGGTCTCTGCCACGGCGTCCAAGGCGGGCACGGGATGATTGCACAGGTCATCGAACTTCTAGTGAACAAGGATAATGGCGTAAAAAAAGGTTCCAAGGGCTATGAGAAGGTCACGGTCAAGGACGTCGATATCATCTGCGCCGGAATAAACCACCAGACCTGGTACACAAGGATCCGCTACAAGGGACTGGACTGGACTGGAAGGATGCTTGAGGGTTTTCAACAGCATCCCGAATTCAGCAAGACTGAGAAGGTCAGGATAGACATGATCAGGCGCTTCGGATACTTCAGCACCGAGTCGAACGGACATCTGTCGGAATATGTCGCCTGGTACCGCAAACGCGAGAATGAGATCAAGGACTGGATCGACATGTCATCCTGGATCAACGGCGAGACCGGCGGATATCTCAGAATCTGCACCGAAGGCAGGAACTGGTTCGAGAACGACTTCCCGAAATGGATGAAGGCTCCGGCAATGACATATGCCGAGGAAAAACGCAGCCACGAGCATGGTTCGTTCATTATAGAAGGACTGGAAACTGGAAGAGTCTACCGCGGACATTTCAACATCGTCAACAATGGATGCATCACGAATCTTCCGGATGACGCCATCGTTGAAGTCCCTTGCTACGTCGATGGAAATGGTATCAGCGTTCCGCAGGTCGGAGACCTTCCTCTCGGGTGCGCGGCCGTATGCAATGCCAGCATATCAGTGCAGAGGCTGTCGGTCGGAGCGGCAGTCAAAGGCGATGACACTCTTCTCAGGCAGGCCATGATGATGGATCCGCTTGTAGGCGCTGTCTGTAATCCCCCCGAGATCTGGCAGATGACCGATGAAATGCTTGTCGCCGAGGCGAAATGGCTGCCACAGTATAAGAAAGCCATCGCAGAGGCGAAAGCACGGCTGTCCAAGGGAAATCCCATCCCGACAAGGCACGGATACAAGGGGGCGGCAAGATTGAAGGTGAATGTAGCGGAAAAGAAGTAAGTCTTCGGAACGGGCAATCAGTATCTTTCGAGCCCCCCCTGTTGGCAGTAGTGCAATTTATTGCACGTTCCTAATAAGATAACGGCGTATAAATTCGCCTACTACAGAAAAAACGCGCCATGTGTTTTGCACATGTCGCGTTTTAAATTTAAACTGAATGGATATTCAGATTATTTCTTTGCTTCAGCAGCCTTCTTGGCATCAGCAGCCTTCTGGCAGGCAGGGCAGAGCTTTGCAACTTCACCGGCCTTGAGATCCTTGTTGAGCTTTGCGCAGTCTGCGCAAACTTTTACTTCAGCAACTTTTGCGTCTGCTTTTGCAGGAGCCTTTGCTTCCTCAGCATAGACGCCCATTGCCATTGCGACTGCGACGAGTGCGACGATCATCATTTTCTTCATCTTCTCTCTCCTTGTTTGTGCCTTGACGGCGTTGTTTATTTATGCAGCCAGCAAAGATACACAAAAAAAGCTTTTTTTCAACACAAACGATTTTATTTATGTGTAAGTTCATTATATTTAGGCAGTTTTAATTTATTATGAGTTCAAAATGATGAATATCGAGGAATATAAAAGCTTTCATTTCATAGGCTGCGGTGGCGCCGGCATGGTAGGGCTCGCCCTGATCATGCATGAAAAAGGATTCAAGGTTTCAGGCTCGGATCTGAAGAAATCCTCCAATACTGGTGCGCTGAAAGAAAAAGACATTCCCGTCTTCATCGGACACAGTCCCGGCAATCTTCCCGAAGAAAAAAACACATTCATTGTCCGGTCATCGGCCGTCTCGGAAAGCAATCCCGAATTCGCCGCAGCGATATCACGCGGACTTCCCCATCTCCGCAGAGGCGAATTTCTCGCTGAGATAGCAAAGTCCTATGAACTTGTCATATCTGTAGCCGGCTGCCATGGAAAGACGAGCGTCACCGGACTCATAATCCATATTCTCGGCAACTGCGGGAAGAATCCAGGATTCATGGTCGGAGGTAAAGTCACCGGATGGGAATATTCCGGCGGCGCCGGCGATGGAAAGATATTCGTCACTGAATCAGATGAGAGCGACGGCACCCAGATCCATCTCAGAAGCAGCATAGCAGTCGTTAACAATGTCGAAGACGACCACAGCTGGAACGTCGGAGGGGAGCAGGTCCTATACGGCAATTTTGCGAAATTCGCGGAAAATTCCCAGAAACTCATCTACGGTCCGAGCCCGCTTGCCGACAGGATCTTCGCGTTCCATAAGAATAAAACCGCCCTTGACTTAAAAAGTCTTTCTGCGAAGTTCGCAGACATGAAGGACTGGGGAGGATTCCAGAAAGTCAACGCCGCCATCGCAGTCGAAGCTGCTGCAGAAGCTGGAATAGACAGGAAAAAAGCAGAGGAACATGCCCGTACATTCCCAGGCATTGAAAGAAGAATGTCTGTAAGATACCAGAAGGATGACTTCTATCTTATTGAAGACTATGCCCACCACCCTACGGAGGTTGCCGCATCCATTTCCGCATTTCGTGAAAGGTTTCCCGGACATTTCCTGCGTGTCGTCTTCCAGCCGCACCGCTATGCCCGCCTTGAGAAATACATCGGCCAGCTGGCCTGCGAACTTCGCAGAGCCGACGAGGTGCTCGTAGTCCCCGTCTTCGCCGCCTGGAGCGAAAAAGGCAAGGTCTCCTCGGAAGACCTGGCACTCAGGATCGGTGGAAATGCGAAAACAGCAGATTCAGCCTGGGAAAATCTTGCTTCAAACATTTCCTCATCTGTAAAAAACAATGAGATTCTCGCGATAATAGGCGCCGGCGACATCGACGAACTGTTGCCGCTTATTATTTCAGATTTGAAAAGAAGAACCGACTTTTAGTTCCATGAGGCAATTTCAAAATTGCCTCGTTTGAGCTGATTGCTTAAGGAACCGCTAAAAAATAACTTGGGTATTTGCTGGCGAAGATTATTTCGGATTGATTATCATGGTGCTAAAGAGGAGAATATCTGAAGATATTTGACAATTGAGCAACGTGATAAGCGGCCGGAAGAACGCCTGCCTGTATCTCCCGTCAAATGCCCAAGTTATTTTTAGCGGGTCCTAGGTTGGTGTTCATCACGTGACCACGTTGACACGTGCCACAGTGAGCCGCGTTGGCCGCGGCAACGTGGCCTCACGCGGGAACATGACTCACGCGGGAACATGACTCACGTGGCGGCTTCAGCGTGTCTAATATCTTGAATACCAGGACACGCTAAAGCTGTGAACACCAACGGGCGTATTGCCGCTACAACCGTTTATCCTGTATTTTGCAATCAGCTCCCATAACACTCGAAATTATTTTTTCTTATTGCATTTATTTCCTTTT
>JBAQUG010000032.1:0-4461 GCA_049297395.1 Victivallales bacterium
GTCGGGATGGCATACTCCAAGGGCATATGCTCAATTGACCGCAGTTAAAAGGCAGCTTAACGGTTACAAATATTATGCCTGTTTTTCAATAAATCAAGCTCTGTGTTCATTCGGCGGCATATACCACAGTGCCTTCAAGCAGGGCTGTCCTGTAAATCAGTCCCCGGTTGTTTTTATGTTTTTGCAGGTCTTCCTCTGTTGCGACTAAAATATCGAAAGGGACGCCTGCGTCCTTTATATTCCTGTATAACTGCTGGGCGGTCTTGCGCCTTTCTATTCCCTTATCCATAAATAACCATCAAGTCAATATCGCTGTCCTTTGACATTTCATTTCTTGCGGCGGAACCAAAAGGGAACATGGAAAACGGAAAACATCTTGCGCCGAAAACACAAGATTTAACTTTTAAGATACTAAATCCGGCATCAACTTTGTTCTATAAGCTAATGCAATAGGCACTTCTTGTCAAATCACTTATTGAGCATATTCCCCGCCATGAACCAGGTTTTAAAATTAAACCTCGAAGTTTTCCGCTATGGCCGGTAGACAGGCTGGATACAGCTAGGAAAAACGGAGAAAACAGCAGGAACAAACATTTTCCCGGGGAAAGCATTTATAAACGGAGGCAATTGCAAAAATCCCAAAAGCGGTTGTTCGGGGAACATATCCGGTGGAGTACAAAGACGCGTTATTTTGCTCGCAGCAGCGCATGTTTGCGCGTTCTTGAAAGCAGGTACGGGCTTCAGGCCTGTCTACTATACGCATATTAGCGGTACTGTACCTGCGTGGTTTTTCTGGACATTCCCGTCCCCTGCCAGCTTGCCTGGCAGGAGCGGGAGATTATCCAGGCTATAAGTGGAGAACAACTCTTGCGCCCCGCCTTTGCATCCGGCGGTTGCACCGCCGGATGCAAAGGCGGGGGATGGTGTTTGTACAGTCAAACGCAATATAGCTGGCAATCTTTATTTCCTGCCAGCAGGCAAGCTGGCAGGGGATTGTAAACCACCTGTTGACGGTGGATGTCGATTGTACAGAAAATGCGCATAGCAGACAGGGCTTCAGCCTGTACCATTCTTAAAGCTGAAGGATTTATTGGGAAAAGAAAAAAATGCCGGGATTGTTCAACGCGCAAACAATATCCAGGAAAAACCATAGTCTTTTGATCAGGAGCCGTTCACGCGCTGCCTCATCACACACTCGAGTGCATCTTCCATTTCCCCATCTTCCTATATTCCGCAGGCGTAATCTTCTGGATTTTCTTGAATGTCCGGAAGAAGTAGGCTGGATCCGAGAATCCGCACTGTTTTGAGACCATCTCCATGTTGAAGAATGAATTCTCCAGGAGGAATCTGGCATGTCCCACACGTCTTTCAGCGAGTATTTCAGGAAAGGTCCTGCCTGTATGGATTTTCACGACACGGCTTGTCCTGGACACACTCAAAGACAGGAATTCCGCGAGATTCGCAATCGAAGTGCTGTTCTTGAATTCACGGTTCACGAAATAGGGGATCTTCTCGGCGTACCCCTGCCCCAAAATGTAATCACGGTTGAATGATGTTATCGTCCTGCCAAGTTTTTCAGCAAGAAGCCGCGTCATGCCCAGCATGTCATCGATGTCGGAGTTCTTGATTTCATGCAATGAGTTGAAGATACTTTTGGCATCAGCCGGGATTTCTCCAGCAGGTTCCTGTACAACTATTCCGGATGACTTACCGGTTGTCGCGGGTCTGAAAGGACCTAGGAATACGATGCCGCAGAGCCTGTTCTCGGAAAACACAGGAACAGCAAATTCCAATGCTCCGGCATGACATATCTTCACAAGTTCTTTTTTCCCGGAGGAAAAAAAGTGCCTTAGATTCTTCGAATCGAAATCAATGCATTTCCTTTTACAATAGTCCCCCTCCTTCACAATCTGGCAGAAGGGATTCATGTGCATTAGCAGGGAAATATCGGCGGCCTTGAAGACGTCCCCGCTGTAGTCGTGGAAGCATACGGAACAGCGGAAGAGCCGTCCGTATGTCCGTGCAAGTTCCGAAAACTCTTTGATGATATCGTTCATTTTAATGTAATTTTACACTATAACAGCATTTTTTTCCATATCATCCCGGCTTTTATCGTGCTAATTTATTTTCAAAGGAAGGACTTTTGAAAATAAATTTTAAGGAGTTCATATCATGAAAGCTGAAACTCTATTGCAGCTACCGGTCTTGCGCGAAGTAGATGTCTTAGTCGTCGGAACCTGTTCAGGCGCTGTAGCGGCGGCTTTGGAAATCCGGAGATTGGGTCGCTCCTCAATGGTGATCGGCGAGATGAGCTATTTCGGGGAGGAGTCGGCAGGGACTCTGAACCTATGGCCTGAGTCCCTGGACATGGCGGACGCGCTAGTCAACGCCATGTTCACCGGTGGAAGCTCATCATTGCCTGCCACCCCATGCCATGTGAAACGAGTGCTGGAGTCCTCGCTGATCCAGGCGTCCGTGCCTTTCCTGTATCTGGCGCGTCCCGTAGCTCTTCTCAGGAGCGAAGATGGCAGACTTCTCGGGGCAATCATCGCGGCGCGCACCTCATTGTTTGTTGTCCGATGCTCCGCAGTCATCGATGCGACGCGATATGGAGTCGCGGGCAGGCTGGCTGGCGCCGAATTGACAGGGCGGAATGAACTTCCACAGAAGCTGTCGTGGATTGTCCTGTCCGACGGAGTGCCGGCCGGATGGAAAAATCATGCGGAGGAGCTGCGTCCGCCATTCCGGCAGATTTCGGCAGACGGCGAAAAAACCTATGGGGCATACCGGCTTGGAATTGACCGTTCGGCGCTTGGCAGTAATCCGCTCGCGATGGAGCACCTCGTCCGCGCTTTTACAGTCTCGTCAAACGTGTCGGTCACAGCCGACATCATCCCCGACATCCCCTCCGTTTTCTGCGCCACGTCCGGTTTGGTGGATAATCCCGCGAAGCTCTGTGATGCCTCCTTCTCCGCCGCCCCGGATCTCTTTCTTCTGAACGGGCTCCTGCCTCTCAGTCCCCATGGCGCAACAGTGCTTGAGCGCAGTGATGCACAGGTTGCGCTGGGGCGCAGGACAGGAGCCATCGCCGCAGGTTCATTGCGGAAAAAAACGGATGATTCCGGAACCGTCAACGTCCTCACGGGCGGCGAAATTGGCGGACAGTTCCGCTTTGCTCCTGCGTTCCTGCGCAGGACAGGCGGCGTTCTCGACATTCCCCTCAGGGCATTTCCGTTCCTGGGATCATGTGATGTTGTTGTCGCCGGGGGCGGGACCGGAGGCGCACCTGCCGCCATATCCGCCGCACGGGCCGGCGCCAGAACCGTGGTGCTTGAGTCGCAGCACGGATTAGGCGGGATCGGCACGCTCGGCCTGATCAGCGGATATTATTTCGGCAACCAGGTCGGGTTCACTGCGGAACTGGATGAAGCAGTCAAGCAGTCCGACGCCGATTATCGCAGCGGGAAAAGCTGTCATTGGCAGCCCGGACTCAAATCGGCGGTTTATCAGCGGATGCTGAAGGAAGCGGGCGGCACTGCATGGATGGGAAGCTTTGCATTCGGTGTCCGCATCTCCGGCAGACAGGTGGATGGGGTGCTGGTATCCACACCTTTCGGCTGCGGCCTGCTCGAAGCCGGATGCGTTGTGGATGCGACCGGGAATGCCGACATAGCGGCTGCGGCAGGGGCGCCATGCCGGGTGATTGGAGCGGATCACCTCGCCACGCAGGGCACAGGCCTTTCCCCGCGCCCCGCCCCTGGCGTCCGCTGCTATAATTCCGACTGGACTTTCGTGGATGAAACGGATCCCGAGGGGATCACCGCCGCATTCGTGAACGCGCGTGCGAAATTCGCAGATTCCTTTGACATCTCGCCCATGGTGAACTCACGCGAACGCCGCCAGATCATCGGCGAGTACGAAATCTCGCCGCTCGATATTCTGGCGCACCGCACATTCCCCGACACAGTGGTGGTCGCGCGCAGCAATTTCGACTCGCATGGGTTTACCATACACCCCGTATTCATGGTGGCAGAACCGGATCATGACTCGTCGCTCCAGGCGCATCTGCCGTTCCGCTGCATGCTGCCGCAGGGTATTGATGGCGTAATCGTCACCGGACTGGGCATGAGCGCGCACCGTGACGCCCTGCCTGTACTCCGCATGCAGGCGGATGTCCAGAACCAGGGGTTCGCGGCCGGACTTGCCGCAGCAATGGTGGTAAAAGGGACTCGGCGTCTGCATGACCTGCACGTACGGGAACTCCAGCGCCGGCTTGTCGAAGTCGGCATCCTCACACCTGAAATCGCGGTCCAGGAAGACTTGTTCCCGTTGCCCGACAAGGCAATTGCGGATGCGGCACGCGGAGCTTTGCGGTCACCGCTGCACGCGGCGATACTGTTCGCGCATCCGGAGAAAAGCCGGCCCCTGCTTCAAAGCCGTCTCAAAAATGCCCAGGATGCC
>JBAQUG010000033.1:0-12877 GCA_049297395.1 Victivallales bacterium
TTCCGGCAGTTTCTTGACGCTGGGCGTTGCTTCCAGCCATTCCTTGAACACCTTGGGCTTCATCTTTCCCTGCTCCACCAGGACTGCAAACTTTCTCAATTGCGCTTTGCTCTTGAAGGGCATCGGCAGGTTCTCCTTTATTCCGGCATCAGGCTTGTCTTTGGAAATATTATAGGCCATGCCCGGACCGCATGCCATGGGGTGGACACCTGCTTCTATATGGGGTGTGGACCTACCGCAATTCCTAATGCCAATAATTCATGGGTGTCCTGGTGGGCGTCGGTGTCGTGGTGATACTGGTACTCGGGCTTGCGATCTTTATCTGGGTGAGGATGAACAGAAGGAAGTGAGGGGGTGGTGCAGAACTGAAAAAGTATTTTATGGTGATGACTTCTTGATACTTCACAGCCTCCATATTATGTTTCCTGTTATGAGAATCAAATTTTCCATAAGTGCATCATTAAGGACAACCGTCATTGCCACCGTAGTGGCGGCGCTGTCTCTCTCCTTTTCCCCATGTCCTGCTGAAAACCAGGACAAGCCTAAAACTGAACTAGGACAGGAAGCCGCAGCCAAGGGTGACAAGGGAGGCGTCCAGAATCCGCCGGACACTTCCAAGACGGGACTGGCGGTTCAGAAGGCACTATACAAAGGCATCCCGGCGACCAAAGGATCCGCGCTCGACAATACGCTGGACTTCCTGCCAATACCGATTCAGAACTGCATTATCGCCAAGCACGTTCTTCTGCGGGGCAAGCATCCGGCGATAGACGATTATTTCGAGAAATGCACAGACCTGTGCCTGATGACGCTTGAGGCCGAACTGGTTTTCCGTGCGGCCAGCGCAAGCTACACCCCTCTCATCGCAGGCAGGATCAGGGCCGGGATGGGCCGCTGTGACTTTTCGCCCGCAGGCAGGAAAAAACTGGAGGAGGTCCTGCAGCTTGACCAGTTCGTGTTCGATCTCATAATGGATTCATCTCCGGCGGCGGCGCCCTATGATCTTTACAGCGATTACGCCAAGTTCCAGGAGGAGGACAAACCAGTTCCATCCCAGCCTCCGAAGCCGGGCAAGGACCGCTTTCCAGTTCCATGGGTCAAGGATATCGATGAGGTCGTCAAGACAACCGCCAAATGGAGGAGCGTGATAGTCTCCGGCGGGATTAAGGGGCTCAGGACGGAGATGGACCATTTCTGGAAAAGCCCTGAAGCGTCCGCCTTCCTTCTAAAACATCCCAGCGCGGACCACGACTATGCTCAGAAATACATCATCAGGATCATCATCCCCATGCTCCAGACCGCAGCGGTTTCCGATGTGAAGAAGTCAAAAACGCAGTTCAAGGAGGCCGAGGCGGCCATGCTCGAGGCCGTCAGGGCCGCCGATGTCCGGATACATGGCTCCCTTGTCCAGTTGCCGACATCCGCGCCGAAGGAGCTTCAGCTGTCATCCGGTAAAATGACAATGAGCGTCAGCGCCACGGACAGCTATGAGTTCAAATTCAAGTGTGGCGAAATTCTCTCCGACACCGAGATGAGGGGCGATCCCACCATAAAGATCCCCGGCTTCGCCGACAGGAAAGATTACATGCCGGGCATGCAGGCAAGGACAATCAAAACCGCATCCAATGACTGTGAGTACATGGTAGACGGCATGTCCATCGAATGCAAAGTGCCATCGGCTGAGTTCTTGGAATTCGGCAGGAAGAGGGATGAGATCGGGATTGATGACATCAGGGCGCTTTTCGAAAAGGCATCAGCCGAAACAGCGCATATATCTGAACAGATGGACGGGCTTTACGCACTGCAGAAGAGCGGCGGAATTACGCCTGAGGCGGCATTATCGAGGATACAGACGCTCGACCACAGCGCCTATATAATTGACAGCTACTTCAATCCGGCAATGGACGATGTGCTGAAAAACAACAGGGAGATAGTTGTGCAGTTCAAGGAGTTGGATGCCAGAAGGAAGCGGTCCGTGATGCCGTTTAAAGTGTCCGACATCGGAAGTGAAATTGGAAAACTGGTCAGCAAGAGGAACACTATCCTTACCCCTCAATCAACGGACATCCCCCTCAAGGACGAAGCCGAAAAAATCATGAATGCCTCCATCGGACTCGGCATCCTCTGGCAGAACGTTGCAATTGCCGAGGATGCAATAAGGGATGGTGCCGTGAGTGAGGAGGATGTGGAAGACACGAGAAGGATTTTGGCTGAGAAATCCCTGTCAGCATCAGAGCAAAAGCTAAGCATTGCCGGCAGGCTTTCCGAAGGATTCATAGGCGATTACGGTAAAAACATCGGCACTCTAGCCGACACCGTCAAGAAGGCCGAGGAAGCCACGCCGCCGTTGATTCCAGAAGCTTTATGGACTTCCGGCAGAAGAGATGAACTATATCAGAAAACTGTCGGATCCCTTAACGAATATTCCGCCACCCTCAAATGCCTGAAGGATGTGCTCGTCGGCGATCTTCCGGCCAGGAGCGCTATTAACATGAAGATCATCAACAGCCTTGCCGGAATCAAGACGGAGGCGGCGTCTTCACCTTATTCTCCAGTAAAATACCAGAGCAGAAAATACAACCTCAATAAACCGCAGCTCGAAAACGCTGTTTACGCCGCGCTCATGGCAGGCGATGGTTTGGAAATCATGTCTCTGAAGCACATGACGGAGAAGGCGGAAGGAGTTTTCTCCATGGACAGCAACCTGTACAGCTCGCCGCATGCGAGGATACTGTACCTCCAGGCGAAATCACCGGAGATAGAGCTGGCCAAAGAGATGACTGCCACGCTGGCCGCAGCCATGAGCGAGACCATAGTTTTGAAATTGCTGGGGAAGGACCTCTCTCCTACATACATGATCGGCATGATGGATGCGCTCAACGACCCCGGAGACACCGTGTATGGGCGCAAGGCATATTGCGAAACCGTTACCGTGTACCAGTTCATCATCGACTACATGACCGAGACCGTGACTGGCACGACTCCGGGAGATCTATGGGGCGGATACATGGAGTTCCACGAAAGCAAACGGGGTATGCCTCCGATTTCAAGAGTTGAGACTTCCGTGGATCCGCTTCCCTGGGATTCATCCAATGCATTGGCTGTCAAGTCCGGGAACGAATGGAGGAGCATAATCACGGAGAAAGGCTTGAAGGGCGTCATGGAAGAACTCGATCTTTTCTGGGGTTCATCGGACAAGGCGAAGGGATTCGCAGAAAAGAACAGTTCTGCAAAAGTGGATTACGCAAGACGATATATCAGGACGAGAATGCCGGCGCTTCTCGCCACCGCCGCAAACCGCAGGTTTGACGACCTGAAATATCCGACCGCCGAGGCGGTGCTTGACATGAGCAGGGCCATTGAGGAATCGAAAATCGTTGTGAAGGGGAGGATACTGTCATTGCCTTTGAAGGACGGAACTCCTGTCTCACTTGTAATCCACGGGGAAAACGACGACAAGACCCTTGAAGCTAAAACCGGTGCAGACGGACGCTACTCCTTCGAGGTGTCGGTCAGGGAGGCGGCGAACAAGGGGCTGTCAGTTGTCATTGGTAAAAGCACTGCAAACAGCAAGCTGGACATCACGGACAGGGACTGCGCACCTTCCATGCTTTACGTGGAGGACGGCAGGGCCGTGCAGCTTGTCAAGGCCTCGCGCACGCTCACTGCAACCGATGCGGATGTTGAAAAACTTTCATGGAACCAGGCCGTAGAGCTCATGGATCAGATCCTTGCCGAGATGAAGTCGAATGCCGACTCCATGAAAGCCCTCGGGGACAACCCGGATCAAAAAATGGTGGAAGAGGCATACGATTGGAATTCCCGCCTCGGTTTCTTTGCCAACACTATTATGAGAAGGATGAGGAAGTGGTCCGTCAACGACAGCACCATCAAGGAGGATTTGACCAAATACTCTGCAAATCTCGAGAAATGCATGGAGAAAGAGTTCTTCACAGGGCTGAAGGACAGGGGGTTCAAACGTGCTCTTGAGCTCGACAAGTTCAGGAGGAAATCCGTATATGGGGCGAGTGAACCAAAGACAAGGACAGCCCTCCTATGGATTAGCAAAACCAAGGAAGTCGCTGTGCGCTGGGCGGGATGCGAAGCTTTCCAGATGTTCTACGATGTGTGCGAGGTGAATAAGGATGGTGCCGTAGCCGCCCAGATCCTACAGATAAGGAAGAACAATGCAAAAATGTGCGCCGGCGCAACCGCCAAGCTTCTGGAGGAAATAAGAAAAACTGGTCCGGATTTTGCGGCATCACTTGACGATGAAATAGAAAATTGCAGGAAGAAGCTGAAAGAGATTGAAGATGTCGGCATGGCTACTGAACCTATGGGAATAACAGGTTCCAACATTTGTTCCGACTATGAACATCTACGGGAAAACACCCAGGAACTCGTGCGGGACAGGCGATGCATTGACATCATGTCCAAATGGGATTTGAATGCGATGCAGACGCGCAATATGGAAGCCTTGCGCAGGCTCAGACTGATCGAATAACCACTTCCATGTTCCTGCAATATGAAAAGGATCTCAAGGCCAAGGTCTCGGCCATGCCATCACAGTATTTCTTTACTATCGGCTCAATGTCTTCCATATTCCTTTCCCCAAAATACTTTTCTTCCAATCTCCTTCTAGCTTCCACCGCATCTTGCAGGTTCTTGTAGCGCCCTCCATTTATCCTCCTTCCGCGCACATGCAGATAAGCATGCCACTTCTTCTGATTATTATCTCGGCTTACCCCTTTATAGCCTGACGTGTTGGATGATCGGATCTTCGCCATATAACCGAGCTGGCTCCTGTTTACAATGCGCAGATTTTTCCTCCTGCAATCAAGAATGTCACCATTGACGTGGGTAACCAAGGTTGTTTTGCCTTTTAGCCCGAGAAGAAACCTCGGAAGCGTTAAGGAACAGTGCTTGCCATTCCTATATCCGCTTGAGATAACAGCATCAGAATCTAGCCTCCACTTGTGTTTTACGGCAATTTTCGCGTCAGTGGCGTCTATCATGGCAAGATGCATGGTCTTTCCAAATGGGTTTCTAAGATGTATGCAAGCAACATCACGCCTGATATCAATCCGGGTCGGCTCGCAAACAGTCGCATCCTTGATATGCCCAAAACGGTAAAGATGGTTGTAGTGCCGCCTGCAACATCCTTTACAGTAGACTTTGCTGGCGCAACCGACTACCCTGCATATTTGTCTGGATTTTCTCATGGCTCACCTTTGGCACTTCGGAAAATAGAATATCACCAGCCGGAATGCCAAGACCCAAGGGCGTCCTTTGCAATAGCAGGAAAAGTCGCAATCTTCCATACCTATATCTTCTCAGCATACTTGATTAACTTCTGCCTGTCCGCCCTGTTCATCCTGCCGTAGAGGTCGAACAGCCTGACAAGTTCCCGAGATTTGTTCTTCTTCATGTACCCGGTGATCCTGTCAAAGGCGGCATTTGCCTCATACTTTGAAATGTCCATTCCTCCGTCCTGCGCCATCTTTAGGATTTTCGGCATTGCCACTTCACTGGGGTTCCTGGTTCCATTCATCCAGTTTGAGATCGATTGCTGGCTAACTTTGAGCTTAGTTGCCATCTGCTCCTGGCTCATAAACAGAGTGTCCTGTATCTCCTTGACCAATACTGGCCAATTATATTTTGGCGTCATAGATGATGTCCTTTCGTTTAGGACTGGTAATATAGCGATGCATGGGAGGATGACAAGAAGCCATCGGGATGTCGGGCTATGAGAGCGTATCCTAGTCAACAACCTTTCAAACCCTGGCATGGTTTGTCCGGATTATTCCATTCAAGAGGGTAGGTCCTGCACTGCGAGGGCCGGCATCCGTATATCCTGCATCCCGGAGGTGAAGGGACATAAAAAGGACAACTGCCATCCTCGTTCTCATTCAAAGAAACGTCGTCACCGTCGCCAGGTACAGTCATGGTTTCGTAGAACTCAGATATATCCGTTCCTGTAAAGCTGGCGATCTGCTCCACTTCCTCCTCGGAGACCTGCACGTATCCGTGCCACCTGCAGCACTGGCCGCAGCGGAGGCATGTGAAATCGGAGTGATTTCCAGACAGCTTAACATCTCCAACACCGTTCACAGGTAATTCGTTTATGTCCAACATTTGCCTTCGTTTTTTTCCATCCGGATCATCTGTCCCAACCTTTTCTGATACTCAATGAAAGCATTTCCGTCAAGATCGAACATGGAGGTGATTGCCTGGGAGGAATAGGAAAGGCAGGTCCCTGCGGTCAGCAGGACCTTCCTGAACTCCTCCTGGTCTTTCACAGGAGCGAAATCTATCACTTCAGGCAGGCCGCATGAATTGAGGATGAAATGATTTTCGAGATCAATGACAGAGTTGTGTACCGACCAGCTCAACTCCATGTATGCAGTTCTATAATAGTCTTCCAGTCCGGCCAATCTTGAGATTTCCTTGATTGTCAGCTTCCTGGTTTTCCTATCCCTTATGCCATTCTTGATCTCTGCAAGCCGTTTTTCGGCTTCTGGTGTTTCAAATGGCGCCCTCAGAGCCGGATCGTCCGCGATCTTGAGGTTCTTGAGTATCCTCTCCTGTTCCAAGTCGAACTGATATATGATTTCCCTGTAGAGATCCTTATGCCTGTGCATCGCAACAATCGCGAAAAGCAGCTCAATGCACGGCCTCAGGAGGATCTTTCCCTGGGCGAGCATGCCTCTTTCAGTGACAAGCAGAACAGACTGGTACGTGGCTATGAGCCTGACATACATTGTCACCGCCAGCATTTTCCTGACATCGTTGTTTCTGAATTTGAATCTCGGGAAAAGGGCAAGCACTTCACGGTTCAGCTCTTTGAGAATGGAATAATATTCCTGGTATCGGGCGTTCTGGAAGACTATTACTTTTTCAATAGACTTGCCAAGCGCACCCTCGGTTATGTGATCATCATGCCCTTCACCTTCAAAGCAATTATCCTTCATATGCATTCCCCTGGTCTTCTTTTTATTCTTGCCCCATACGTCCCAGTTATCCTATTTCAATATGCTCTTCATGAGCTTCGTGTCGCGCAGGCTTATGTATTGCGCTGTATTCTTGCACTTCGGATATGTCGAACACCCGTAGAACGGCTTGCCGGCATGCTGCCCCTTCTGCGCCGTCCTTATAACCATCGGCGCGCCGCACAGCGAACATACAGGAGCTCCTGCATTTTCCTCCTGGGATTCCGGCTGCATCAGCGACTCCTCGTCTTCGACGGCCTTTACAATATCCTCCGTTGAATACTGCCTTCTGGCGGCGAAGTGCGCTATCGGGATTCCGGCGGACCTCAGGACGGAGTCCACGAAATTGTCCCTTGCAATCCTGTCTGGAGCACCGTGCGAGCTGTCGTCGAGTTCGATTACACATTGAATCGATAGGTCTCCGGGATCGCATAGGACAA
This sequence comes from Victivallales bacterium, assembly GCA_049297395.1. Taxonomy (GTDB): domain Bacteria; phylum Verrucomicrobiota; class Lentisphaeria; order Victivallales; family GWF2-50-93; genus GWF2-50-93. Next base: position 7,430 of record JBAQUG010000033.1, read on the forward strand.
AATCGACATGCTTGCTCTGAATCCGGTTGAACGCTGTCTGACGTTCAGATTTCTCAAGTTCACCATTGACCCTGATGATGTCAGCCAGCCTTATCTTTGTGAAGATCTTGTATTTTGTGCCGAGTGCAAGCTCCAGCGCCTTGAAGAATGCGAGTTCCCCAGGAGAGAAGAGGTTCCTCCTGACATAATCCCTGCGGCGCTTCGCGGACATGAAGACGGCTATTATGCCTATTGCGGCGAGAATGATGACGATAAGCAGTATTATGTATTTCAGCACGGACGATCCTTTGTTATGGCTTGCGAGTATTTGAACATAAATCACGGACCTCCGGTTTTCAAGTATATTTATCTTCCACGTCCGTATTACTATTCTGATAAGTAAAAAAAGGAGCCAGCGCTTCCGCGAGCCCCCTTGTGAAACCGGAATTATCCGAACATGGCCTGCGCTGTGTGCGAATGTTCCATGTCGTCATCCAACTTGTCAAGTTTCAAATGCTTCCATTCGTTCTTCTCGCGCAGGCATCTGATATCGCGCTCCCACACCGACTCCTGGCCGGCATCCACGAGAATAGAATCTCCCATGAATTCCTTTATATCTTGGGCTATCTCCCTTTTGATCTGGGTTATCCTTGCCGCTGAAACGGAGAACAATTTCGCAATTTCACTGGTTCCGAAACCTAACATCAACTCCTCTACGATTCGGCGTTTACGGACATCGAGAGTGTCAAGAAAAGCATCCCAGTCAATCTGCCTGAGTACCTTCGAAGCCATATCTTCGGACTTTGAAGCGATTGCATCACCTACGGTCAGATCTTCCTCGTCGCCAGCGGGTTCCTGCATGGAGCAGACGGAACCGTCATGATCCATCTGGAACCCCGGCGACATCACGTCTGAGCGAATGTCACCGTATGAACGTCTGCCAGACTTGGTCCGCTGGATTGAGTAATACGCGATGCTGTGGGGCAGTGGCACCCTGCCGGACTTCTCCATTGCTTCGAGCATTTCCGCTGCTGAAGCCGTGGCGTCCTGAACCAGCTCTTCATGGTCTTCAGATCCCATTGGTCTGGCAGTCCTGGGAACCGTGTTACGGATGATCGGGTAGATTTCTTTCTCTAACATCAATGCGGCTGAAGGGCTCATGGTAACCTCCTTGTTTATTGTTATGCCAGCCGCTATTGCGACCTGCATGCAAGGCAAACCCACGGACGTTTAAGACAGTGGATTGACACCTTCAAGGAGTTATAGCTCTGCAATGCCTGGAATTTAGAGGAGTTGAAATCAGTGATTCACAAGCTATATTCCTACCATTACATAAATCGAAATCCCGCCTTTCCGGCGGGGGCGTTTCAGAGCTCGGCTTCAACTGCAGTACTTTGAGATGCTACGAAAAACCTTCCTGTCGCTTCGGCGACGTGAACCGAACTACGAATCAAAGCTGATCTCTGGGAGCTCAGCCACGAACTACTATCGTAAACTCGCTGTATAAGGAAGGATTTTCTCATGACCTACAAACTGACTGATGGCAGGAATGTTGAATTAAATGTGTCCGCACTGGACGACCACGAGCTGGCAAAACTTGAAAAACAGTTCAAGCGCCGCGATACAGGCAGGAAGCAGATCGAAAGCAGCAGCAATACCGACAATTTAAATGTATCGCAGATAGACCCAAAGGATCTTGAAAGACTGGAAAGACATCTCCAGCGGGAGGCATTTGAAAGGAAGCACAGTCCTAGAAAGATTGATACGGGAAAAATCGATGAGGACGAATGGCGCGATGTCTTCGATATGCCGGATTTTTTACGCCATCCAAATTCACAGGGGGGCAAGGGAGGGACAATCGACTTCCCGTTCATCCCAGCCAATTACTTCAGACACGCGCGGATTTCGCTCCGGAATAAGCTTAAAAAATCCAAGCTGGACAGGAAGGAGATACTTGACGAATTCTTCGCGGCCGCTGCCTCCGACAACATACTGCAGCTGCAGGGAATGAGGCTGGAGCTTGACAAGGCTTCCGTACAGAGCCTGGAAAACCGCTCCCAGGAGAGCTTCATCCTGAATTTCGGCACGATGACCGCGGTAAAGGAAAGGAAGGAGCGTCATCTTATGGGGCTGTTCGAGGCCATGAGTCGAATTGAAAACATACCCGTGACCATAGGCCAGGTCGGACAGTTGAACCTCGCCGGCAACCAGCAGGTCAACAATGATCGTCAAAAACCCCCTGCCACAGACATTGAGGCCGAAGATGCATCTTGAAGTCAAGCGCAGCTTCGGCATCAGGAACGGAAGGCAACGCAGGGGAGAAGCGCTCTATCTTGTCAGCACCGGCGGCGATGGCGGAAGATGCAGGAAGTACATCAGGAAATCCGACCCAGGATATTCCGCGCTACTGGCCCTGTCAGCGTGCCGGGAGACACTGCCTCCCGGCAGGCCTGCCGCATATCCGGAAGAAGTAAGGGCCATCTTCACCGCATGCGGATACAATGTACATGGTATCCGCATTACTATGGGGAAGTGCTATCTCCTGCCTTCATCGTCGAAGGCCAGATTTGAAATGCTTTCGGATGAGGACAAGATCAGGATCGGCTCCGCCGCAACTTTACTCTCTTTTGAAAAGCAAGCCTACAGCAGGCTCAAGAAGGCAAATGTCAAGGGTGTTCCACGGACATACCGCCAGTGCCTGTGCGAAGCGATGTCTGAGGCCCTGCCGCCGAACCCGCCTCCAGGAATTCAGTCAGGGCAAGAGCGAACGCGTCATGTGCAGTGATGCCTTTCCTTCCTCGCGCTACTAAGCTGTGCAATATGGATTCGGACCTGCGGTCAATTGCAAGAAGGTTCTCCGGTGTCCCTATGAGGTCGCGAAGAGCTTCGTCAAGAAGCTCGAAGCGATGGCGCGCCGCCTCAATCGTCAGATAATTCCTCGATCTGCACATCTTCCGCCGCGACCGCATGGTCAGTCCGAGACTTTCAATCCCGCTGCGTATTTCCTTTCCATCTAAATTGGCCATCTTGTCATACTTCCGCGTGCCCCAAAGTATGGTGCGGTCAATCCACCATCGCATAGCTTCAGCAAAAGCCCTGCCCAGCTCCGACCTGGGAACATAGGTCCGTTTGATCACTCCATCTACCCACTCTACACGCAAGTAATGCACAGCCGTGGTTCCGCTCTTGCGATTTACCCTCCTGACCTTCATCAAGTGCATAGCCCCTCCCCCCTGTTCATTGTAGTTGGCGGTTTTTAGTTTCATGCATTTCGCTTCCGGTCATTGTCACTTTCTTACCGCCTGGTTTTTCCATTCGGACCTTGACACTCCGCCTCTGCCGGATTTTCACCGCAGGATATGTCGCTTCATCGATGGCATTCATGACTTCGATTGCGGCATGAACTGACTTTTCGCAGCGTTCTCTCTGCGCAATAGTGTTCTGCAATGGTCCCTTTCCACTGATCAACGACTTGCTGATCTCTTCCTGCCGCATGGAATATAATGAAGTGTTCAACATTTCGCAGGTCAGTGCGTTGTCCCGGATTTGCGACACCAGGATCTCAGTAAGCGCCCTGGGTCTCTTGCTGCGGTCTGCAAGATCATCAAAAACGCGTTTGCCGAACATTCGGCGAAGCGTTAAAAATGGACGATCTCCATTTCCAGCGGCTGAACTGTTGGCCTCGGCCACTGCTTCGGCAAGCTTCTCGCCCACCTCTCCAAATGAAGATACATCCTTGCCATCTGGATTGCATGGCAGCAAGCTCTTCTGGCCGCCAATGCCAACAGGCTGTACCGCGCCTCCCAGAAACTTCACCAGTTCCGCAGCTATGCGCTTCTCAACAGACGGGGTCTCCGCCTGTCCCACTGGAACATCCGTTCCGTCATTCTTCGAATCCGTTCTGCTTTTGCTCTCCATCGTCGTCCTCCTTGTTTATGTGATCATACTTGTGCTCGTATTTGATTTAAAAGTACCTCCGTATTTCAGAACGGAATGTCATCCTTCTGACAGTCTTCCGGCAGCTGCCTTGCTGTTTTTACCATCTCTAGGGTTTCTTTCTTGACGGCCAGGAGTGTAATCATTCTCTCATTGGCGATTTCCACCTCGGCAGCGCTCCGCGTAATGTCCGGATGGCACTCCATCACGGCCTGCCGGAAAAATTTCTCCGCAAGCACTATTGCCGCCTCACGTACAGGACGCATATCCTCCTCAAGCGCAATTTCCCGCATTTCAAGCAGCCGCCTGCGTTCACTGTAGGATTGCTCCTCCACTGCGATCTTCCTAGCCACTTCAAGCCTTATGGCCTTGTTCTCCTCACGGACTCTGGATTCTTCACTTTCATTGTACTTGGTCATGACCTGGGTCACGATATTGGCAATTGCCGCCGTGGCTTTCTGAACGGTTTCCTGGGAATCCCCAGTTCCGAAACACCTAGCCAGTGACTGTTCCATATATGGCAGCGCCATGAAAGTTTCCAAGTATTTGTCCTGGCTGATGTCCCGGAGCGTGTTCACCACATGGTAGAAGTTTATCGTACATACGTGCTTGGCCTTCTTGATGACACTCCTGCCTTCGCGCTTGCTCTCCATTGCCTGCAATATCCATTTCTGCCGACATCTGCGCGGGATCTCGTCTTCCGCATGCCAGATACCACCCATATATATGCCGGGCCTGCCCTGTAGGTATTCAAGAGTCCTATACACCCCTGAGGGCGGAGGCTCCCTTTTTGTTTCATCCTTGATGGTTTTAATGTGCATAATTACTCCTGACATTTGTGGGGGACATGATTCCAATCGACATCATGTTCCATATTACCCACACCCTTTTTATATATTTCCTTTGCTGGTTCGATAAGATCGTGGTTCGTCCTCCGTTCACTTGTACAGACATCACCTCTATTGACTTAACTGGCTGTCGGCTAACATGATATATTTTATCCACATATATTTTCTCCACCCCATAGGCCGTGCTCTAATCCCATTCGTTGCGATATCACAATGAATCACGGCGGTCCGATCCGATATAGGCGTGAACGGATATCACCTCGGTTGATTTATCCGCATGTAAGTTGTGACGGCACATCTACCGGCACCTGCCTCCTTCCCTTATGTCCATATGATCAGCTTTTGCCAATAAAGACTCAGCCATGGCCTGAATATCGGCAGTTTCTGCCAATACAGCATTGACCTGAGCATGAAGATCCTCATATGATCGGACATCAAATATTTCGGAATTTATAGCATAGCCTTTAGTGGTATATTCATAAATTGCGTCCATCACTCTCTCCTGGTATTCGAGAAGCTTCTGCCGCATTGCAGGTTTCACCTTCCGCGAGTTAATGCCGGAGAGCCAGGCATATACTTCCCTGGCCGCAATTGCAAACATCTTTCTTTTCCGGCCGTCCGCACCAAGCGAGGTGATATCCATACAAGTGAACCGAGGATCAGTTCTGAGCTTATTCCGCTGGTC
>JBAQUG010000034.1:0-5501 GCA_049297395.1 Victivallales bacterium
GCGCAGATCAGATCGTCCAGCGTATATTTGTTCTTTTTGAACACCAGAAAGTCAATCGCAAGCAATGCGTCCGATGCATTTATCAGGCCGAACGCCTCGACAATTACAGTATAGAATTCGGCGCCTCCTCCGAGCCTGTCCAATCCTCGCTCAATACATTTGTCCAGGAATGACGACAGGAAAGGATTAGGGCGCTCCTGCAAGGCTTTTCCCGTGTGAATCCGGTTATTCCTTATGCAATAGGCTGTAATTTCCCTGAGGTATTCCAGAAATTTCAGGCGCAAGCTCTCGAAGTCATTGAAGCTGGAACCTGGCTCCGTCAGTAATTTTATCGGAACTGCCTTCATCAGCGGAGCTCCTTTGTTCAAGGCAAGCTCCAAAGGCAGAAGGAAATTGATGACGCCTCCCCACATATCGCTGATTTCACAGCCCTGTATGACCAGCCCCATGCAGCTGTTGGCGGCCCATTTATCGAGCTTCGCTTCCGGAACTCCCCTTTTAGCAAGGGCCTTCCGGCATGCTATTTCACCATAGAAAGTAGGCTGTCCTTTGATAAATAATTCCGGAACGGTCAACTGGTCGAAGATATTCTGTGGAACCCCATGGTGAATTCTCGCCGCCAGGATGGGAGAGGCGAAGTTATTGGCGGCAACAATCCTGATGATCATCTCGGTAAGCGGATTGCACAAATCTTCGCCATGCTTGTCAGTCCCTCCGAGGTTCACCGTGCAGGCAGCGTCGCCATATCTGTTCAACTTGGCGAAAAATCCATGCAGTATTTTTTCAAGATCGCTTTCGCTGCATCCTGACTCAAGGCTCTTCCGGTAGAAAGGATAAAGGTACTGGTCAAAACGCCCGAGCGAAATGGATGCATCGCTATATTCTGAAACTCCAACCAGCGAATGCACGAACCAGATGCTCTGCAACGCCTCATGGAAATTTCCCGCGGGCCTGCAGGGCATCCTGCTGCATATCCCTATCAGTTCATTCAGCAATCCCGAATGCGCATCATTTTCAGACAGCCTCTGCTGCAGCAATCCTGCGAAGCGGGCGGCATATTTCAGCAAGGCATCCATGGTGATTCCCATGGCTTCCAGATAATTCCCTTCCTGCTTTCCTGCCCTGCTCCTGCATTTTGAAATTTCATCAATTATTCCGGCGATGCCGACATTTATCAGCTTCTCGTAGTCTATGCAGGTATGCGCGGAAGTAAATCCGCCGAAGCAGTGGAAATCGCGTGACAACTCCTCTTCAGGAGATGCTGCAGCCGGCGAATTCTGCCTGGAACTGCTTCCCGATGAAACAAAAAATCTACTTAAGCTGCCCTCGTCTTCCTGTCTCCATCCGAAGTCTCCGGCGATCAGATCGCCATCGCTATAATACAAAGGCAGGTTTTCCAGGATATGCTCAAATATGCGGGCTTCGCGGACTGCCGCGGGAGAACCGGATGCTTCCGGAGAGGCTGCCGCCTCCCCGCGCAGGAGCGATATGATCTGCCAGTTCTTTGTCCTTGACATAATTTCCTTTCAATTGCAATCGACAGCAGTCGGTAGCTATCGATTGCTGTCGGGTAATTTACTCTTTGCAATCCACTATTCCGCGGCAGGCCGGGTATTCCGTGCATCCCCAGAAAGACTTGTTGCCGTTGCGTGTTTTACGCAACCGCATCTGGGCGCCGCATTGAGGGCATTTCGGAGACTCTGCCGGAATACCTTCCTGTTTTGTCCTTGCCTCGCTGCGGGCCGTGCTCATTTTTTCGCGGAACCCGCCATTGGCCGTGAATTCATCTCCAATGTTCTTCATGTATTTGTCCATCATGTTGAGAATACGGGATATGAGGATCAGCAGCGTATTTGCCCGTACGATATCATCGTCAGAAGTTAATTCCCGTTCAAACTTACGATATTGCGCCATGATATGCAGGCAAATGCCGCGGTTTATGTCGTTTCCGTAATCTGGTGGATCCAGGCGCACCCCATATACACTCTGAGCCTCCTCGCTTTCCATTTGCCATGGAGCCTGCCACTTCAACATGAGCCACTTGTTGTAGTCATCCCGTAATTCACATAGACTTGCCCGTGCCACATCTAGAAGCTGTATTGCGGTGGAATATGATGTCATCAGCCGCTCCGAACCTTCTGCGAAATTCCGGCTACCCGAACGCGCCGCATGTGTCATTTGCGCAAAGGTGCGCCCTCCCGGATCGTTTTGCAGGCTTAGGAATCGATTGCAGAAATGACTCGTTCCCAATTCCACCACGTTAGCCAGGATGAAGGCGTCCAAGTACCGGTATCCCGCAGATTTTCTGAAGAGATCCATGGAAATTTCCTTTTATTTAATGTCGGTTGCTGTCGAGAGCTGCCGATTGCTATCGATAGCAGTCGCTTCACAATTCCCGATATTCCGTCCTCAGCATCACTTCCTCTTTCATTTCCGGCGAGAGCCTTGTAAAATAATCCGTGTATCCGCCGATCCTGACGACGAGATCCCTGTATTGTTCAGGATTCTTTTTCGCCTCCTCCAGCGTTTTGCGGCTTATCACATTGATCTGGGTTTCAAATCCACCTCTTTTGAGAAAGGTGGCTATTAATGCGTAAAGCCTTTTCACCGCTTCAGGCGAATCAAAAAGCTCACCTGAGAATTTCATATTGTATGCGAGCCCTCCGATAAGGAACGAATGATCCCAGGACGTTGCCGAAAGGATTGAAGATGTCGGACCGTTCTTTTCTCTTCCCTGGGCAGGCCCGCCACCGTCCGCGAATGGAAGCCCCTTCCTCCTTCCATCAGGCGTTGCTCCGCACTCGGATCCCAGGCGTTCATGCATGATCCAGCAGAATGCTCCAGGAATAAAATGGGTTTTCCCCGGATTCACCTTGTGTCTTCCGCATTCTTTCTTTATGAAATCCGCTGTCCTGTGGACGATGCTGTCGACATTTCCGCAGTTGTTCCCATATTTCTCATAGTTGTCGAGAAAGCGGAGCCTGACATTTTCCTGTCCCTTGAAGTCTGAATCCAGAATCTTCTTTAGTCCGCTGAAATCCATGTTTTTACTTATGAAAACCTCGTTATGGATGACATGCAGGGCATCTGCGAGATTCGCAACCCCCACAAAGGAACACTCTATCCAATTCACATCGGCTCCACCATTGTCGATGTCGCGTCCAGACTCGATACAGCTTTTTGTAAAAACACTCTGGAGCGGTTTCCCGCCATATTTTCTTCTCCCGTCACGGGTTTTGTTCTCAGTAGCGGCAGCCGACTTTATCTTTTCCCCGAGACGTTTGTAATACGAGGAGAGGAATGATTCAAAGCTCCGCGCCGGTTTTGACGCCGAAGCCTGTACATCGATCTCATCAAGGAGGATCTTGCACAGGCTGAAGTACGGGGAGGCGACCCACACGTTGCTGCAGCCTACCGGCGTAATCTCGACGCAGGTGGAATTTATATAGTTGCACGCCTGCTTCCGGTTTAGTCCATAAGACTTGAGCCCCTTCTGAATGATTTTGTCTCCGAAGAAGGCAGGAGTAGAATATCCTTTTGAAATAAGTTCCGCCGCATGCATGCTGAGCGATTCAGGAGTTCCTTCATGCCAGCAGATCCCAACCGTCGGATATACGAGCTTTGTCCGCCTGAGCGCTTCCAGGGAAAGATAGGAAAGATCATTTGTCACATCCCTGCCCTCGGCATCTGTCCCTCCAGCCATGACAGAAACAGCACCTCCGTCAGCAACAAAATTGTTGATCAATATGTAAAGGCATTCTATGAGGTTCAAAGCTTTCTCCTTTGAGAGAATACCTTTTTTAACGTCTGCGTTATAAAAACCTATGAGTTCCCTGTCAAGATGGCCGGGAACGACAAGTCCCGCATTATCGGAATAGGAAATTCCCATGTCGACAAACCAGATCAGCTGGATTGCGTCACGGTATGTCTTTGGCGGTTCTGTCTGTGTGCGCCCACAGGAATCAACCATCTCCACGAGTTCCTTCTTCCGCCATTCAGGAGCTTTTAGCATTGCCTTTTCAGCTGCGAGTTTCGCATTTTCGATCATGTCGGACAATCCTTCAACAGCAAAGATGAAAGACTGGTACGTTTTTCTTGTCTCGCCTGAAGATGATTTCAATTTTTTCTTCAGTTCCGAAAGAATTCCCTTTATCCCAACCTTGAAGATCCTTGACATGTCCATGGCGCAGTGTCCGGTCTGTCCGCCGGGCCACTTGTAGTTTGAAAGATATTTCTCGGATTCGGATATTTCCGGTTTCGAATATTTGTAGTCTTCAAAAGAGACTCTTCCGGCAAGAAGTTCGAGCTCATCGGTTTCAAACTTGATATTCTGCAGTCTTGCCTTTGTCCTCATTCCCATCCGGAGCTGCCAGGACTTTACATTCTCGGTCTTCCTGATGACCTCGGCGTCCACGACGGCCTTCCAGTTAGGGAAATTGCCCCAAACGGCCTTCCTGTCGAGGCATCTTTCGCGGAGGATCGAGATCCTTTCGGAGATTGCAGGCATTTTTATTGAAATACTCATGATATTTTATTCTCCCTTAATGCTTTCCAATGTTGCTTCACTATTTCCTAAAATGTTTATCTTGTTGAATGTCCTAAATCAGTATTCCGTCCGGCTGATAAGTTCCGTCTGCTCATCTGGCGACAATGACGTGAAATATTCGCTGAACCCGTACATCCGCACGCACAATGAACGATAATTCCCTGGTCTGGCGGCGGCGGCTTCAAGCGTCTTCCTGTCGGCAACCGAGAAACCTACATGTATGCCGCCTGAACGGAAAAATGTTGTCAGCAAATCGCCGATGATTTCCGGACGTATGGGAGAACCGAACTTTATGTTCAGGCCACCCATCATAGTTTTGCTTAGAGGGAGGCAGGTCACACTTTTCATCAGCGAGGTGACGCCCGACTTATCCGCACCGTATACAGGAGATTGGTTTTCGCTGACAGGTTCCCCGCCCAGACGTCCATCCGGCGTGGCGGGCAATGCCCTCCCCCAGCCATGATGCTGGTCGAGTGAATAAAATCCAGCCAGCATGATTTGCCGCGCCGGAGTTTCGAATGAATATAGGGTGTCCAGCAGCATGTTGCCGATTTCCGAGGCAAGCTGGTCTGCGGACGGATCACCGTTGCCGAATTTCGGGGCATCCTGGAGTATCTCATGCCGCAGCAGGGGCTCGTCCCTGAAATCATTCCGTACTATCTCCATGAAATGCCGCAGGGGAAAACGCCGTTCCTCGAATACAATCTTTTTTATGGCGGCCAGGGAATCTACGACGGTCGCGATACCGCCCAGATAATGGTTCTGCGGACGGTAGCGGACTCCTCCGTTGATGTAGTCCGAGCAGTCCCTGACGCAATCGGAGAGCAGCAGCGATTCGAAATGGAACGCCCTGGGAAAACGTCTGTCGATGGTTTTGCTGTTGGCCTCGACGCTTTCTGCAAGGAATTTCATGCACTGGCCGGCAAAGGCATTTTTCAGTTCATCAAAGGAGGAA
>JBAQUG010000035.1:0-1988 GCA_049297395.1 Victivallales bacterium
CCTTAAGACCAAACTCGGGCAGGAAGGAAGCGAAGTGTACGATAAAATCGTACAGTTGAAAATGATTGCACCAGATGGCAAGCAAAGGGAAACCGACTGTTTCAAGACAGAAGACCTTTTACGTGTCATTCAATCCATCCCCTCGCCGAAGGCAGAACCTTTCAAACTATGGCTGGCAAAGGTCGGATATGAGCGCATCGAAGAGACGGAAGACCCGGAACTTGCGTTTGACCGCGCGATGCGGACCTATCTCCAAAAAGGCTATTCCAAGGAGTGGATCAACCAGCGGCTCAAAAGCATCGAAGTCCGCAAGGAACTTACCGACGAATGGAAGGAGCGGGGGATTGAGAAGGATGGAGAGTTCGCCATCCTCACCGATGAAATAACACGCGCCTGGGCGGACAAGAGCGTAAAGGACTACAAGAAGTTCAAAGGACTCAAGAAGCAGAGCCTGCGCGACAACATGACCAATCTCGAGCTGGTCCTCAACATGCTCGCTGAAGCCTCCACCACGGAAATATCCAAGAAGAAAAAGCCGGACAGCTTCACCAAAAGCAAGGTGATCGCAAAAGAAGGCGGTCACGTAGCAAAAACAGCAAGGAAAGAGCTGGAAGCCCAAATAGGCAGAAGCATTGTTTCACCAGTAAACGCTCAAGAATCACTCCTGATTGAAAGCGAAAACAAGACTGAGAAGTGATAATGCTTGCACATGCGATACATGACAGTTAAGCGGAAATGTGTTGAGGAATCCGAAAAACGTTAGCATAGATCATTTCTGGAAGATATGTGTCTCGCCGAGGACGTTGATGCCCTTCGAGGAAAGTGTGCTTGCCGCCTCATCCGGGTTTTCAAAGCAGAAAACAAGGACGGCCTTGCCGTTTTTCCCAGATGTAAATGCGTACATGTATTCCACGTTGAGCTTGGATTTTTCCAGTACTGAAAGGATTGATGCCAGACCGCCTGGGCGGTCTTCGACCTCTATGGCCACGACATCAGTTGTTTTTACTGCATAATCCTTGGATTCAAGAAGCTTCTTCGCCTTCTGCCATTCCTTCACTATCAGCCGCATTATACCGAAATCATGTGTGTCCGCAAGACAGAGTGTGACGATGTTTATACCGGCATCAGAAAGCAGTTTGCATGGTGCTGAAAGTGTTCCGGTTTTGTTCTCGATAAAAATAGAAATCTGTTTTATTTTCATCTCTTTTCCCTATTGCTATTCTGATATTAATTTCAATCGAAGAGAACGGCAGCAGCGTGCCGTTGCTATCCGCCGCGGCGGACTGTAGCCGCGTCACTCTGTTGACGCGCTTTTTTCTTATCTCATATCTATGACCCTTTTCGCCTTGCCTTCGCTCCTCTTGATCGTCTGATGCGCCACAAGGCGGACTCCTATCCTTATGCTTGTGACGTTCTCAAGTGCCTGCATGAGTTTTGACTTCAACTCCTCCAGCGCGCCGATCTTGTCGCTGAAGACTTTCTCAGTGACTTCAACCTGGACTTCTATCTGGTCAAGTCCCTTTTCCCTGGAGAGGACTATCTGGTAATGTGGAAGCGTGCCTTCGACTGCGAGGATCGCAGACTCGATCTGAGATGGGAATATGTTCACGCCGCGTATAATGAGCATGTCATCGCTTCTCCTGTTTATCCGCCTGATTCGCCTGATGGTCCTGCCGCATCTGCATTTGCCGGGAATTATCATGGTGATGTCGCGTGTCCTGTAACGGATCATCGGCATGGCCTTCTTGCAGAGGGTAGTAAGAACTAGCTCCCCTTCTTTTCCGTCAGGTAGGACTTTCCCGGTCTTCGGCTCTATTATCTCAGGATAGAAATAATCCTCGAATATATGCAGTCCGTCCTGCTCTTCGCATTCGCTTCCTACTCCGGGACCGGTTATTTCGGACAGGCCATATATGTCATAGGCCTTGATACCGGACGCTTTTTCTATATGTTTGCGCATTTCCTCAGTCCAGGGTTCAGCACCGAAG
>JBAQUG010000036.1:0-12565 GCA_049297395.1 Victivallales bacterium
GTCAGCGGCGGGTCGGCGGAGATCTCCACCGGTTTCCGTAGCGTGGTGGAATGGGATTTATCTTCGCTTGCGCCAGGACGATATAGGATCAAAGCTCTTTTCTCCTCGTCCGGAACTTCCGCCGAAAGCTCCTCGACAGTGGCGGTGATGCAGGCAAGAGCATCTGATCTTATGGCGACTGTCGGGAAACTGAACGGCTTTCCAGTATTGAAGTTGAACGGCAAAGCAACCCCTTTCTGGATGCGCAACACCACTCATCCGGAAATAAGTCTCCATACCGTTGCGCCCTACGGACGGCAGGGGGTGCATATTCATGGGTTTGACTATTACAACTATCGCGACTGGGTCGGGGAGGACGACTTTAACGACATAGAGTTCGCTTCCCGATGCGCGGAGGCGATTTGCTATAACGATCCCGAGGGGGTTTTCATGCTGCGCCCAGGCGAAATCCCGTACTGGTACAGGAACAGCACGCATGTCGGGCAGTATCCATGGTCCGACATAAATACTCCTGCCGACATCAATGCCAAACCAAATTTCTGGAACTCCTTCCCCTCTTCCTGCGCAATGGAATTCAATAAGAAGTACGGTGACTTTCTAGTTTCGTTGACGAAACGACTCAGACAGGGCGCTTTCGGCGACCGCTTCCTAGGGCTCTGGATAGCCCCTGAGTCCTACGAAGGCAGCGGAAGAGAACCGGTCGCCCAGGTTGCCTTCAAGGAATTTCTGCGGAAGAAGTATGACAACGACGTTGGGCGGCTGAGGGCAGGATGGAATCAGCCTTCCGTGGATTTCGATAATGCGACCATTCCGTCGAAGGAAGAGATGGGAAAGATCGATCTTTGGGGATTTTTCCGCATGCCATCCACTCCAATCGAGGACTATCTGCAATTCCGCTCAGGCTCTGACGGCGGTGCGTTGCTGGAACTCAACAGACGTGTGAAAGAGGTGGCAGGCAATGGCATCATAACGGTCAGGATGAATGGCTATATCAACATCGAGAGCCACGGAGACGAAACCCCATTCTACACATCTGCATCGCTTGACGCTTTCTGTACGACTTGTTATTATTCGCCGCTCATGAGACCAGGTGCCGCAGGTGTGATGCGCCTGCCTGCCGACAGTGTGGCGTTAGCCGGTAAGATTTTCATTGCAGAATTCGATCATGACTGTGATCCATGGGCGGGAGGTTCCGGCCGCGAGGCTGATGATTCCCTGCAGGTCGTACGCAGATCGGTCGCCCAGAGCATAGTGAAAGGATATGCTACGGAGTGGTACGACATTCCAATGGAATATCGGAATATCGGACAATATACTGCTCCGGCAGTCGCAGGGGCTATTGCGCTTGGGCTGAATCAGGTGAGGAAGGATTTGGATGCTGGCATTACCCCCGACATGCCCGCGACCCGCAGAAATGGCGTGGCGTTCGTCATTGACGAGCGCGGCGAGGCTGTGCATATCACCGGCAAGGGCAGGTCTCGCGACGCAGTTGTCGGGAATAAACTGCGGCAGATCGGGGTCGAGCTGCCGTTCATTGGCGTCCGTGTTGACTCCTACCGTCTGGCGGACATATCTAAGATACCGGATTACCCGATGCTGATCTTCTATATGTGTTATCGGATGAGCGATGAGGAAGTGGCGATCATCAAGAAGCGCTTCTGCACTAAAGGACACACTGTTGTTTTTGTCTGGCCGCCCGCATTGTTCGGCGGAAGCAGACCGGTCGATCTCGCCCGCTCATCCGAACTCTGCGGGATCGAGCTGCGCAGTCTCGACAAACCTATCTCGTCACTTAGCAGGATCGTGCCGTCAGAGCATCCGTTTTCCGCCGTCTTCAAGGATTTCACGCCACGCCCTCTGTCCATCAAGCAGGATCCAAAATATTGGCCTAACTCAGCAAAACGCACCGGGCAGGCGACCCTTGTCGGGCTTAACGACTTGTGTCCCGGCGTCCTGGTTGCCGACCAGAACGCCACAACAATCGCCCTGCCAGTCAAGGAAGCAGAGAAGACGATCTCGGAGAAGGCCGGAACTTATCCGGAAACTGACGCGGCTGAGGCTGGTGATCCCGGATTGGCCTCTGTCTCAGTCAAAGAGATGGATGGATGGACATCCGTCTATTCCGCTGTAGCTTATCTTCCGGCCGAGCTTCTACGGGAGATGGCGAAGGCTCGTGGCGTGCATGTATACGATGAGTCAGGGGATGCTGTGTGGGTCTCCGACCGGTATGTGGCGGTCCATGTCAATGCGGGTGGCGGCAAACGGGCGTTGAAATTTCCGTTTGCTTTCAGCAGGGCGACGGAATTGTTTTCAGGGCGAGTTGTGCTTGGCCCGTTGCAGTCGATCGAATGGGAGGCCCGCCCTTGCACGACGACATTGTGGATGCTGGAAAGGAAATAGATCTTGTAAATATTCACTGGACGAACACAGTTCAGTGAATATTTACTTGAAATGCAGTTTCAGATATGAATTATGCAGCAATGGATATGGCATATAATCTTAAATCAAGATATAATCAGGCATTGGCAGGAAAACTAAAATAGAGGACGTGATGCAATGAAACACGAAAAGGAAACAGCTTCATCCGGCAATAATTTTTCCCTGTGGAAAAATTTCACCTTGATTGAGCTCTTGGTCGTAATTGCGATTATCGCAATTCTCGCCGCAATGCTCCTGCCGGCATTGAAAAATGCAAAAGACCTTGCGAAATCCATCTCATGTATAAATAATGAGAAGCAGCTCTATCTGGGGGCGTTGTCGTACTCCACGGACTATTACGACTACGTCATACCATGGCGAACCAAAAACGGGGCGTATTGGGTTGACTATTTAAGAAATTATTGTCCGACGACAAACACATCTAAAACCTCGGCCTTCGTGTGCCCGGGCGATGAGGCGCCATGCTACTACAATAATGCCGGCATAATGTATGTCTCCTACGGAATCAATCGGCTTGTCGCCGCCGATGGCGTGCTTAATATCAACTGGACCAAACTGCCAAGAGTGCGGAATCCTTCGCAAACCTCCCTCCTCATCGACCAGGACTCCACCATTGATCCGATTGGCTATGCCAACAAGAATATCGTTCTTCCCAGCATAAACGGAATAGGAGTCACAGCTTTCAGGCACAACAGCATGATAAGCGTGCTTTTCGCAGATGGTTCTGCGAGGGCAATGGGCAAGAATGCGGTCACCGGCAGCGAGTTCGGACTGTTGCCGTGAGTTCCACCTGTATCACGAGGAACAATTGGAATGTGAGGGAGAAAAGTCGATGACTTTGGATACCAGACACCCAGGACCAGATACTCCGCCAACGCCGCTTTCCCCGCTGTGCTGGCGAGTCGATGCGGGTACGACGATCAATGTCATGCGTTGCGGCATCGGCGCCTGCTGGCATGCCATTGAGCACCCATCAGAGCCGAAATATGCGGGCAGCGCCTGGGGAGGGAACCCGCCGGCGGACGACGACCGCGCCTGGCAACAACTGTACGAATTGGCGGACTGGACCAATATGTCCTTCCTGCGCGTGGAGGTCAGCCAGCGCATGTACGAACCTGAACGGCGCGTCTTCACCTGGAATTCACCCGAGATGCAGATACTTTTCCGGATTCTTGACTGGTGCCAGTCGCGGGGCGCCATCGTCTTCCTGCAGCAGCAATACAACAATGTGGAATGGAACGCGTTCCCCGAGTTCAGGGGCGACGGAATCGGTGTGCTGCGCAGCGGGCCATTTTCCCTGGAAGATTACACCTACGGTCTGGTCTCGCTTGTGGAGTTCCTGATCAGGGAAGGCGGTTACACCTGCATCCGCTACCTTGGCCTGACCAACGAACCGCATGACTGGTGCTGTTGGAGGAGCCCTGCGCAGGATTTGATGCCCATGCTTCCCGCCGTAGAAGCTGTCAGCCGAGAACTGGCAGCGCGCAAACTGCCGGTGACTTTGGCTGGGCCGGATTATGTGGAAACCCCTTGTTCCAGCGATATCGACACCCTTGCGCCGCACTTCGGGGCTTTTGAAATTCATTCCTATGGCGGGGCGTTTGACTGGCGGACTGAGCACGGACACGGCATCTGCTATCCCATGCGGCAGGGCGTGGAGAAATTCGCCGCATGGTCGGAATACGCGCACCGCAGGGGCACCCCCTTTTTCCTCGGAGAAATGGGCACCTTTGATTATGGCATGGGTGGCAGCAAGCCGGAACCGGGAAGCTACGAGGCGGCCCTCAAGGATGTTGAATATGCGATCCGCCTGATGAACGTGGGCGTCGATGGCTTCTGCCGCTGGAGCTTTGTCAACATGGGGAACCTCGACGGGCAATGGCAGATCGTGGATACCTGGGATGCCGCAGGCAACATGCAGAGGGCTACGATCACGCCTCATGCGAACATCTATTTCCTGTGGGGGCTGTTGTCGCGCTTCATTTCAGCCGGGGCGGCTGTTCTTGGCGGTGAACTGTCTGGCGGGGTGGTGGCATCCTGCCAGCGCGTGTTTTCCTTGGCGGTCAGAAATCCGGACGGACATCTGACGCTGCTCGTGGTGAATGATGCCGAAGAAGCGATAAAACTGAATGCCCAAATCTGTGCCACCGATGTCGGGAAACTTGTATTCTACCGTTACCGTGTCGGTATCCATGATCGGGATAAGTCCGACGTGCGGATTGATCCGCAGGACACCTTCGGCTCTGTCTTTGACGATATGCTTCCGCCCATGAGCCTGACGGTATATTCCACGCGTCATCGGAAGCACGATGATGCATCGCGGCAGCCTTGAGAATCAAAAGGAGAAGGGACAGATAATGGATAAGATGCAGGTTTTCAGGAAAAATATTCTTGCGTTCATCGAACATCACAGGATTTCCGGGGATGGAGCCGGCCGTTATCGATATTCAGTCGTGAATGATACTCCGACGCTGTACTCGTCCACCTATGCTGCCATGACCCGTTCGCTGCTCGATGATCTTAAGGAAATTGGAGACGGCGACCGTACGGAGTGGGTGGGATATCTGAACGGCCATCAGGATGACGACGGACTATTCCGCGATCCGGTTATTTTCAACCAGGGCTGCTGGTACAAGGATGATCCGCTATGGTGCGGGCGACCACATCTTACCTGCCACGTAATCATCGCGTTGACCTGCCTGGGCGCTGCTGCTGCAAAGCCATTCCGCTGGCTTGATCAATGGCGCGAACCGGATGCACTGATCCGCTGGCTGGAGGAACGCGACTGGGGTGCGCGCGTCAGTTGGACGGGAAATGAGATCATGAATGTCGGTACGTTGCTCCAGTATTCACGGGATTTCCATAACGATAAGACTGCGGGAAAGGCGGTGGCGGTCCTGCTCGAATGGATGGCATCTCATCATATTAATCCGGAAACCGGAGTCTGGGGCGCCGTGGACGTGCGCGACCCGGTCTGGCGCAGCCACGCAGTGATGGCGGCCTACCACTTGTGGCCGCTTTTCTTCTACGACAAGGTTCCGGTTCCGCACGTGGAGCGTGCAGTCGACACCGTGCTGGCCACTCAGAATCAGTTCGGCGGTTTCGGTTGCGGCGTTCACAACGGCGCCGAACCGTCCAAGTCCAGCGCCTGCGAGGACATTGATTCAATAGATCCGCTCTGCCGCATGATGCAGCTGACCGAGTACAGGCGTGAAGATATTAGAGCCGAACTTGTGAAGGCGTCCGACTGGGTTCTGACCAATCAGATGCCGGACGGCGGATTTGTATTCATAAAGGATCGCCCGTTTGAGTATGGTCATCCTCAACTTCGCAGCGATGCCAATCAGGGAGCAATGTTTCCGACCTGGTTCAGGACGCTCTCGCTGGCTTTGATTGGCAGGGCGCTGCCGGAGCATGCTCTGGGAAAAATCCGGTGGAAGTTTGCCAGATGCCCTGGGATGCAGTTTTGGAAATTCGGTGTAGAATCGAAGGAACCGAGTTAATCGAAAGAATCGGATCATTCGATTCGCATGATTCCCTCAAAAATGAAAGGACTTTTATCATGTTTGGAGGCACTGGCGGATATTTCCGCCTAGATTCGTGGATTCTGTCCAACATTGTGCAACTCGGTACGCAGACATTCTGCGGGCGGTTTCTCAACCGCAGCAACGACCCCTGTGGACGGCAGTATGACCAGATGACGCAGGCCGCCAGGTCGGGGTGCGCCAATATTGCCGAAGGATCGGCACGACGGGCAACCTCCAAGGAAACCGAAATGAAGCTCACGGACGTGTCGCGGTCGAGTCTGGCTGAATTGTCGGGCGACTTCCTGAACTGGCTGTTGCGGCAGGGGAAAGTTCCGTGGGGCAAGAACACTCCGGAATCACGGGAGGTGTATGCCATCCGGTTGGATAAGCCGGGATATGGTGAAGATGTTGTGCATGACGCCTGCGCCCATATTTTGTCACAGAAGAAAAAATTCGCAAAGTGGCTGGAGTCCGGAAACGACGAGGCTATGGCGAATTGCCTCCTCATCCTGATTGCGCGGGTGATCAACATGCTTAACCACCAAATGGAGGCGCAGGGAGAGACGTTTGAGAAAGAGGGCGGGTTCCGGGAAAAACTGACCAGCATGAGGGTCGAGGCAAGAGCGAAGCAGGAATCTGCACCAGTTTGTCCGGAGTGCGGCAAGCCGATGAAACGGCGCCAAGCCAGGAGTGGGAAGAATGCAGGCAGGGAATTCTGGGGCTGCACGGGATATCCGGAGTGCAGGGCAGTGAGGGAGATGGGAGAAACTAACAAGTCGAAGGAATCGAACGAATCGAGATAATCGAATCAGTCGATTCCATCGAAATAAACGAGGAAAACGATGAAAGTAATTCAATTGAACGGGACATGGGATTTCATTGCCGATCTGGATCCGAAGTACCATGCGGAGCATGGAGGATTTCAGATTCCGGACCGCAACCGCCGGCACTGGCAGAAGGTTCCAGTACCGGGCGTCTGGCAGAAATACGCCGAACGCTACGACATCTTCGAGGGCGTCTGCTGGTTTGCCCGCGAGTTTGAAGTCCCGGATCTTGCGAAATCCGCAACTGCCAGGCTGCGTTTCGGAGCTGTAAACTATCTGGTGAATGTTTATCTCAATTGCCAGCTTGTCGGCAGCCATGAAGGCGGCTATACGGAATTCGTACTCGATGTAACCGGCAAACTCAAGCCCGGAGTCAATCACATTGCCGTCCAGGTTGACAACCGTTCATTGATCACCAAGTGGCCGCCTTGCCTGGGCTATTTCAATTACGGTGGCATTCATAGGAGTGTGACATTGGAAATCATAGATGGTCCGGCGATGGAGGACCTGCGCCTGGATCCTATACCCACGAAAGACGGAGGAGAACTGACCGTCAATGGTCGGGTTACCGGCATGCGCCCAGGGATGCTCGTGCGAGTCAGCAGTGATGGCGGCATGTCATGGGAAGACCACATTGCCGCTGATGGATCGATCGCCTCCAGCATTCCATTTCCCGGCGTGGCTGCGTGGACTCCTGCCCATCCCCACCTCGAACCCATCGCAGTGGAATTGCTCGATGAATCCAGGAAGGTCTTAGACAGACATGATTTTAATTGCGGATTTCGCAGGTTGGCAATGAGGGCTGGACATGTCCAGCTCAATGGCCAGAATCTGCCGCTTAAAGGCGTCTGTTATGTCTATGACTCGGAGGTCAGCGGTCTGGTCATGACTGCCGAGCAGATCGAGATAGACCTCAGGCTGATGAAGGAAATGGGATGCAATGCCGTACGCTGCCATTACCCGATGGACCGGGTTTTCTACGACGCATGCGACCGGCTTGGCCTGCTGGTCTGGATCGAGCCGCCCATATACTGCCTGCATCCGAAAGATGATGCAACCAATACGGAGTTCTCCAATCCCGCCTGGCTTGCGCTTGCCCAGAAGATGGCGATCGAAATGATCGCCGTGGCGCGGAATCATCCGAGCGTGGCGATCTACAGCATCGGAAATGAATGCAATACCGGCAACCCGGAGGCGGAGGCGTTTTTCCGTCAACTCGCCGCCACCATCCGCGCCAAGGATTCCACACGACTGATTTCCTATGCCGCACTTTACGGCATCGTCGGACCCATTGCCGACATAGTTGACATTCTCGGCATCAACTCCTATTGGGGATGGTACGACAAGATATGGGGAGGCAAGGGGCTGGCGCCGGAGGACAGCAGCCGGAGGTCAGAAGTCGGAAGCCAGATAATGGTAAAGCAGGAGCCGATTGACTTGTCTAAAATGCGGGAGATGCTGGACAAGGTACTTAAGGGTAAAAAGAATCTGGCACTGTTGCTCACCGAATTCGGAGCAGACTCTGTGCCTGGAAACTACTCGGCCAGCCGCGACCTATGGTCGGAGAACTATCATGCAGACCTGCTGCGCGAGATACTTGCGCTGGCGAAGGAATATCCGCAGATTGCCGGAACCTTTCCGTTCTGTTTCAGCGACTACCGCGATCCGAGCAAGGTCCCCAACGGCTACTGGAACGAACTGAACCTCAAAGGCATGGTCGACTACCGCAGGAACCGCAAGCTGGCGTTTTCTTCCGTACGGGAGGCGTACTCCAAGGGGGGACTCGTCCGTTCTTAAACGAAAAAAGGCGTGCGGAATTCGCACGCCTTTTTATTCCTGGATGAATCAAACTGTTATTTTCCTTATGCAACCCTTTTTCCCGGCGGCTATCCTGATGCTGAGTTTTTTCTTCCTGAACTTCAGGTTGGAGATGTTTATTTCGCGGGAAGCCATCGGAGAAATAGTTATTTCCGGACTGCCGAGATGGAACTCCACGCCTGCCATGTCATGGATGAATATGCTGTACCATCCCTTCGCGCAGAACGCCTGTTTGCGCCCAAGGTTGTCCACGGCTACTCCTTCGTTTTCCGCCTCGCACGAGAGGGCCTCGGGAATAGTGAGCTGGTTCCAGAACCATCCGAGGAGGTTGAACCACCAGTCCGTATCCACTTTCACCCCGGCCTGTTTCTGCGCCTCCCAGTAGAACCGTTCAACGACGGGCATGTACATCCCAAGCTGATTCCCGTCCCACATGAAACGGGTGTCCCATTTAGGCAGCATCGAGAAACCTCTTGCATGCTTGAAGTTCTCCCTCATGAAGCGGGCGACCGGCTTTTCCACGCCGTCGATGAGTTCGCCTGCGAACGGCGTAAGCCAGAGTATGGCGTAGGACGGATAGTGATAACGCCTGGTGAAGTCCTTTGCGGAAACCGAGTCGACGAAAAATCCCTTTCCCTGATCATAGAAGTGGAAAAGAAACGCTTTTTTCAGGCGTGCCGCCTTCTCTTCAAGGCGCGCAGCCTTCTCTTTCTGTCCGAGCTGGGCCGAAAGCGCGGCCATGCAGCGCAGAGCCTGATACACAATCCCGTTGTTGAAGACGCTGATATCGTGTCCATCCTGTTCAAGATGCTCGGGGAAGTCAGGATAAAGCGAGACTCCGCCGTAAAGGCCGCTGTTCCCGACGGCATCCTTCAGAGCGCGTTCGAGAATGTTTTCTGAAAATGAAAAGTATTCCTGCAGGATCCTCTTGTCGCCGGTATATAGGAAATGGTTGTAGAGCATGACGCAGTAAAGCGTCTGCGCAGCCGGCGCCATCGCCAGAAATGGCTTGCAGGTCGTCGTGAATGCATGCGCGATGCCATGTGTCGGACTCGCCGTGTCGCGATAGAACTTGAGCATGTCCTGGACGAACTGGCGGTCACCCCACAGCAGGATGGCGTCGGAATGGACCATGCTGTCCCAGCCCCAGACCCAGTAGCCCGAATCCGCTGCGCGCATGCCTCCGGGCATGTCTTTGACTTTCATGGAGTCTATTGCAGAGCCGCACATGGCGAAAAGAGATTCTACGAGCTTGTCGCCTACGTTTATTGATGGCTGGTCTTTCATCCGTATCTGGAACCCGGCATCAAGCCTGCGAAGTTCCGCATCCAGATCCCTCTTCAGTTCCAATAGCCTTTTATCGAAGGATGATTCAGGTGCGAAGAGTAAGTAGAATGAACATGTTTTCTTGAAAGGTTCAGTTTCAAGATAGGTCTTCTTGAAGACATCAGGGGTCATGCGGCAGCTTAATTTAGAGGTGCTGGAAATGCCGAATGTCGTGACGGCTGTTGCTGTCTCGCATTGACTGTTCACGGCTTTCTGTGTCAGCGCTTCCTCATCTCCATCCTTCTTTGGAGGAGCTGAGTCCATGACTTTTTGGATGAGTGCGTTGAGCTTGCAGTCGAATGCTCTTTCCTTCCATTCCCTTCCTGTCTTTGCCACCTGATTGCATGCATCGTTGTTCACAAGCTTGAGCTGGATTTTTTTGTTTCCGGGATTCTTCAGGACTTCACAGCTGAGGACTATCGTGTCATTGAGCAGGGCCATGGAATGTTTGAATCTGACATTATCCAATGTGCATTCGCTAGTGTATCCGTGCGGATAGATGAGGGTGTTTGAAAATGTCGGAAAGAACATTTTTCCATCAATGACAGCGAAGATGCGGTATAACTTGTGCCACCCCGAAAGGACATCTCCGACGTTGAAGAACTCGACTGCACCAAGATGCTGTCCGCCGAAGTAGATGATGCGCGTTAAACCTCCATGCTCGGCCAGGTTGGTGGCGATGCGCCCACCTGAGAATGAGACCTGTCCGTGCGGCAGGCCTGTTTTGAAGAACGGAACACCATCCTTAGTTGTAAACTGCCTGCTTGAATCTTGCTTTCCAGATGCCTTGTTCATTAATTGTTCTCCTTAGATGTCGAATATTTTAAATCATCGAGACTGTCACCGTCTTTCCCTTCAAGCTTCAGCGACGCCTGCCATTGCCATGTCAGGTGGCAGCATTTCATGACAAGGCAGTTCGAACCCTTGAGCAGTTTTGCTTCGACGGACGCTTTTTTCCCCGGTTCCGAGCTGATGGCTTTCGCATAGATTTCCTTTCCGTTCAGCCAAGCCTTGATGCCTACAGCTCCAGCGAAGGTCTGAGTGCCGATGACGACATTTATCGGACGCTCCTTGTCGCTGTGAATCCATCTGACAGCATATCCGGCCTCATAAAGGGCTCCGAAGCTGGAGGCTGTGAAATCAATGCTGCCAGGCTCGGATAGGCCTGTGAAGTCCGGACTTGCAAAATAAAGCCGCCAGCTTGGATTCTTTTCTCCTGGTGTATTCTGCACGCCGATACCAATCCCTTTCGAAATATTTTCGTCGAGGGGAGTGTCTTTGACAGGATCAAACTTATTGCCGGGCCAGACCTCCGGATTGACAACGGTTCCGACAATCCATGGGGCGGGAACAGGAACTGATATTTTCCTGACTCCGCTGCTTGTTGCCGCCTCGAGGATGATCTGGGAGACGAGCCGGTCGGCAGGACCCGAGACCTTGAATTCGCCCTCGAATGCATTTGTCAGGGCAGGGGTGGCTGTCCAGTTTTCTGGAACGATGATTTTAACATTTGGAGTTTCCTTTCCTTTTGCGTCAGGGGATTCGCAGTACCAGAACCTGAGAAGGAAATCCTTTTTCTCCATTATGGAATCAGTTTTTACTGGAATGAGCTGCCATGACAGAACCGGAGTTGCTCCTGCCGCCTCCTTCCGGATGCCCGGGAGATATTTATCGGCAAGCTTGCTGGCGCTGTCATCTTCGCCAAGCCCTTTCAACATGCCCATTGCAATTGAAAGATGCCCGGCCTTATTCGGATGCACGAAGTCGTAGGTGACATGGAAGTCAGGTTTCAGTTTCCGTCCATCCTGTAGGGCGGCCAGCATTTCTTCGCCGACGGGCAGGACAATGCAGGACTCTGACTTTGCCAGTCCGGCAACCCTGGCATTCATTGCGGTCCTGACTTTGTTCTTGGGAGATTCCGGATTTTCCGAGCACATGGAAATGCTTGCAAGAGCTATGACCCGGGGCTTCACCCTGTCGCGGAGTGCGGCTATAAGCTTCCTGTAGTATTCGGTCCACGCATCCAGGTCCTTTTCCTGTTCGGAAATGTAAGGTGCGAGAAGATCGTTCATTCCAAGCATGATTACGACGACATCGGCAGGCTGCGCGAGCGATTCTTTGACATCGAAACCCTTGACATCAAGGTTCGTCTCTTTTTCCCTGCTGGTTTTTTCCATCGCCAGCCAGCTTGTGACGCTTTGTCCACTTCCTCCGAGAGGGATGACTTTTACTTTGCCGTCCGGCCATTTCTGGCGCAGAGCCCAGTCGATCTGATGGATAAAACCATCCGCATTGTTCCATCCGAGACCGGTGATGCTGTCACCGATGAAGATGATCCTGTCGTCCGGGCGCAGGGTGGAATCACCCTTCTTGTTCTGATCCTCTGCGCGCAAAGGTGTGATTAACGCGATCGCTGTGATTGCCAGTGATAGAAACACTGTGGTTCCGGAAAATATTTTATTTGTCATAATGTCCTCCTTGCTTTTTTTATTTTCGGTTATTTCTCCTGCCAGTTTACCTGGGAGATGAGCCTCAGCTTAACGGTTGAGGCAATTTTAAAATTGCCTCTTTTTAGCTGATTGCTAAGGTTGGTGTTCACGGTCCCGAGGCCAAAAGCGCTCGGGATTGTGA
>JBAQUG010000037.1:0-23397 GCA_049297395.1 Victivallales bacterium
ATACTCCTTGTCATCAGCCCATCTCAAAATCTGTCAATCTCGATGTTAGAGCAATCGCCAACTGGAGAGCCGGATGCGGGAAATCCGCCAGTCCGGTTCGGAGGGAGGGGGAACGCAAACCAATGCGTTCTCCCTACCCCTATCAAGCGCGTTGATTTTGCAGGCAAAGGGTTATTGTCATGATAAAGGCGCTATGGAGTACCGCCTTTAGGCGGAAGAATTAGTGAGAATTCTTGCCCGAGGCATTGTCGGCGGGACGCCGGCACTCCTTGACTCACTCCGTCATTCGAATGTTCTCTTGTTCGATTGTTCTTCCGCCTCAAGCAGAGAAGCTCTTCAGCCTCTTGATCGTCTTTTCCCTGCCTAGCATTTCCATCGTCTCGTAGATCCCAGCGCCCGTGGTCTGTCCGGTGACTGCCACCCTCAGCGGCTGGTTCAGCTTGCCTTCCTGGATGCCGGAGAGGCTTTCGGCCTCTCTTATAAATTTTTGTATGGAATCAAGTGTAAATTCGCTTTCAACCGAGAGTTTTCCATGGATATGTCTAATTGCATCAACAACTTTGCTGTCAGACAAAAATTTATTAACGGCTTTGCCGTCCTTCTCATACTCGTCGAAGAAGAAGAACTTCCATGAGCTGACCTGCGGATAAAGTTTCATGCGTGACTGCATCAGGCCTGCGACTTTCGCAAAATATGCACGGTCGACGCCGGCTGTCCAACCTTGTGATCCCGCTTCCTTCCAGGTCTCATCCACGAATTTCGCGGGATCCATTTCCGCCATGTACTGGCCGTTCATGTTTCCAAGCTTGTTAGTGTCGAACTGCGCCGAAGAACTTTTTACGCGCTCAAGTGTGAACGCATCGATGATTTCCTTCCTGGACATCTTCTCGCGGTCGTCGCCGGGCGACCAGCCGAGCAGGGAAAGATAATTGAACAGTGCGTCCGGCAGATATCCCTTGCTCCTGAAATCGCCTACATATGCGTCGCCGTCGCGCTTGCTGTAGGGCTTGCCGGCCTGGTTGACTATCATCGGAAGATGCCCGTAGATCGGCACCGGAAATCCGATCGCCTGGAAAAGGAATATGTGGCGGTACGTGTTCTCAACATGGTCGTCGCCGCGGATGATGTGCGTTATCTTCTGCTCGACGTCGTCGCAGACGTTCGCCAGATGGAAGACAGGCGTGCCGTCGCCGCGCACTATTACGAGATCCTTCATGCCGTCAAGCGGTTTTGCAAGCTCGCCCTTGATGATGTCCTTGAACACGATTTCGCGTCTCTGGAATACGAGCTTTGCGGAATTCGCAATTTCGAACGACGCGTCCTTCCTGAAGATGTTTTCAATCTCCTTTTCGATTTCAAAGAGGCAGTTTCCGGCGGCGTCGAGGACGCGGAGCTGGTGGAATCCTGCGAGCGATGCGGAGCGTTCAGTTGATTTGCCCTTTTCGTTCAGCTGTGCGAAATGGATTCCGGAACTGGAGATCTTCACAGGCACTGACGGATCGGTAATGAGTTCCGCGTTTCCGGCGATACGCACGTCTGGATTGTTGTCGGTGTCCCAGGGGAGCCTGAAGATGACCGGTGCCGGTTCAGGGCCTGCAACCTTGGGACGGTATGCCTTTCCGGTTTCGAGCATTTTCGCGGCGGCGTTCACATGCGCCTGTGCATTCTTGCTCTGGTAGAAGATTTCCTCGTCGTAGTCGAGACCGAGCCATGTCATGCATTCCAGGAGGGTGTCGATCGCGGCCTGCGTCGAGCGTTCACGGTCTGTGTCCTCGACACGCAGGAGGAACTTGCCTCCGGAATGCCTGGCGTAGAGCCAGTCGAAGATGGCGGTCCTGATGTTTCCAATGTGAACATGCCCCGTCGGCGACGGAGCGAATCTGACTCGTATATCCATGATAATTCCTTTCAAGATAAAACTGGATTGATGGATGATTGGATTATTGGATGACTGGTTTTGAACTGAACAAAAGCATTTTCCTAAATCCACAAGCTGCCAATATATTCAGTTCTTATGGTATTTCCAGCCGGCAATCCGAACATCCAATAATCCAACCATCCATTCTTCTCATATCTCCAGGTTCAGCCATTTGAGTTCCTTCGGCGTCAGTTCGACTGTCAGCGCCTCGAAGGAGCTCTTGGTCTCGGATATAGCCCTCGGTCCGATGAGCGGAAACGTCGGGAACGGCTGGCAGAGGACGTACGCGAGTGCGATAGTCACCGGCTGGACGTTCTTCTTCTTTGCAAGCTCTATCGCGCGTGCCTGGCGCTGGAAATTGTCGTCGCTGTACCAGCAGTACACCAGCGACTGGTCGGACTTGAGATCGGGCTGGGCGCGTTCCGGCACGAAGAATCCGCGCGCCTGGCTTGACCATGGCATGAGCGGGAACTGGGATTTCCTGAACCATTTCCTGGAGTCGGGATCCGATGCGGCGATGCATCCGGGCCATACGGGATTCACCATCCGCGCCAGGCTGAAATTGTTGCTTGCTGCGGAAAACCCTACAAGGCCTTTGCGCTTGGCGTATGCGTTGGCCTTCCTGATGCGTTCAATGCTCCAGTTGGAACCTCCAAACGCCTTGAACCTTCCGGCCCGCAAATGTTCATTGAGGACATCGATGAATTCGCCGACCGGAATGTCAGGATTGTCTCGGTGCATCATGTAGATGTCGAGATAATCCATCTGCAGGCGATTGAGTGAGATCATCAGTTCCTTGGTCAGATCCTCGGGATTGCAGAACGGCGTATGCGCGCCTTTGTCGAGGATGACAACCTTGTCGCGCAGGTTGCGTGATTTCACCCACTGGCCCAGTACCTGCTCGCATCTGCCGCCGCCGTAGATGTAGGCGGAGTCGAAGCAGTTTCCGCCGCGTTCGAAATAGTCGTCGAAGATCACTGCGGCATTCGGGAATGTCGTCTGGTTGTCAACGCCCATGACAAGGCGTGAGACCTGTTTTTCCAGTCCTGCGATAGTCCCGTATCTCATCTTGGAATCCGCCTTCACCGCGAGTGGGCGCTTGTGGACCGGTACCGTGAACACCTCCGGCTTTTCCGCATCGTAGACAAGGTTTATCTCGCTGCGCCACATGTCGAGCATCCTGATGTTGCCCATCGAATCATTCCATGACATAGCCGGAAATTTCGCCTGCCTGTTCTCGATGTTCGCCGCGACGGTGTCGGCCTCTATTCCGTAGAGCCATTCGTCGGTCTGGACAGTGATTTCGCGTGGTTCCTTATCGGCGTTGCGCTTTACGATAATGCTGGAGGCGCCGCCTTCGCGCGATGGAATCCAGGGCGAAGGAATGAG
Source organism: Victivallales bacterium (assembly GCA_049297395.1). Lineage (GTDB taxonomy): Bacteria > Verrucomicrobiota > Lentisphaeria > Victivallales > GWF2-50-93 > GWF2-50-93. The sequence continues at coordinate 3,308 of JBAQUG010000037.1, forward strand.
GATGTTGCCATCTGTGCCGAATATCCGGACTACGTTCTCCTGGTTCACGGCGACACCTGTTGCGAGAGTCGCAAGGATGTCGTTTTCGAATTTCGCGGTCGCGACAGCCCACTCGTCGGCGTTTGACTGGCCGATATGTCCGAACCCCTTTAAGGAAACAGGTTCGGCGAGATCCTTTCCGAGTGCGGCGCCTGCAATGAGCCTGCACATCGATGTGCAATAACAGCCTACGTCCATGATTCCCCCGCCGCCGAGCTGGTTCTTGAAGAGCCTGCCCTCGGGATTATATCCGGCATGGAAGCTGAAAGCAGCCTGGATCACCCTCACATCGCCGATGGCTTTCTCGCGCAGCAGCTCGACGATCTTTTTCGTCTGCGGGTGGCAGCGGTACATGAACGCTTCCATGAAGAATACGTTGTTTTCCTTCGCCGACTCGATCATGGCCATGAGTTCGTAGTAGTTCAGCGCGGCGGGTTTTTCGCAGAGGATGTGCTTGCCTGCCTCGGCAGCCTTGATCGCCCATTCCGCATGCATCGGATGGGGCGTGGCAATATAGACCGCCTGGACGTCCTTGTCGGCCAGAAGCGCCTCATATGATCCATAGCTGCGCGTCACATTCATTTCCTTCGCGAATGCGTCTGCCTTCTCCTGGCTTCTGCTTCCGACCGCAAGCATTTCACCGGTCTTCGAATGCTGGACGCCTTTGGCGAAAGCCTTTGCGATGCCGCCGGCCCCGATGATGCCCCAGCGGAGCTTTGTCTTATTTGAATTCATTTTGTCTCCATTATATTTATCGAATTTAAGGTAGGGACGGTTCTCCGAACCGCCCGTCTTAATTAACGGCGCTCTCGGAGAGAACGCCCTACCTTTACAGTTTCGACCCGCATACGACGCGGAACCCGATGTTCTTCTTTGCTGATTTATAGTCCAGCGAATAACGGTTTGCGCTGGTCAGGTCGCATGACTCGCTCATGAACGAACCTCCGCGCAGCACCTTCAGATTGTCTTCCGACGCGTCGGACCCCCTCGGATCCTTCACCTCAATGTCGAGATATGGTCCGCCATACCAGTCGTAGCACCATTCCCAGACGTTGCCATGCATGTCGTAGAGCCCCCAGACATTCGGTTTCTTCTTGCCTGCCGGATACGTCCTGCCGGCGGCATTTGATTTGAACCATGCGAAGTCATTCAGCTTTTCAATCTCGTCCCCGAAGCAATAGGTTGCTGCGATGCGGACATTGTCCTTCGATGCCGTTGCGCGGCATGCATATTCCCATTCGGCTTCGGTGGGCAGGCGGTATTCATATCCGTCAGGAAGGCGTTTCGCCATGGATTCGCGCTTTGTCAGCCATTTGCAGAAGAGTTCCGCGGCCTTCCAGTTCACGCCGACGACAGGCTGGCTCTCGTCGCCCCAGAATTCTCCGGTGCCGCCCTTCATCTTATAATCCTTGGTCAACGGGCAGTAATCATTTGTCCAGGCTATCTCCTTGTCCCTGTCGGCTTTCTTGGGCTCGTTCGGATCGCCATTCGGATTCTGCAGGAAATAAAGGAATTGTCCCAGCGTGACCTCATACTGGCCCATCCAGAACGGTTTTGTCAGCGTCACCTGGTGCGCCTTGTTGTCGGCATCCTTCACCGCTTCCGCATAACCCATGTAGAATATTCCGGAAGCTATTGGTACGAACGGCATCTTCAGATCCGGCACCATCCATTTCTTCCCGGGGACGGGGCCGCCGGCGACATTCGTCTTGAACGCCTTTATCTTGTTTATCATGTCCTCTATCTCGATCTTTGAATCTTCAGGGAGGAAGTTCTTCTGGTCCGCGATCATCGCATCGAGGAGCAGCAGCGCCTTGTCGCACAGTTCACCCGGAGTCATTTCGCTTTCGGCCTTGTCCTGTGCGGCCTTCGCCTGGAGGTAGAGCCTGTCGGCCTCGGCTATCACGCCTTTGAGCTTCTCCTGCTGCTCCTTGAGTTTTGCTTCGACCTTCTTAAGGGCGTCGTGGAGCTCCAGGAAGTTCTTGATTTCGGATGTTGCTCCGGACTCGCGTATTTTGACGAAGGCGGCAACCGCCTCCTTTGCGTTTCCCTTTTTCATCTCGTCAAGGCCGTAGTCGAGATAATCTCCCGGCGTCTTGAGATCCTTGGAAATAGGAACAGGATTGTCATTCCCGGATTTGTCCATCAGCTTTTTGATTTCGTCAAGCGGAATGGTCTTTTGAATTTCATGGAATGATTCGGCGGCCTCCTCGTAGTTGCCGGTCTTGATGCTTGTTATGCCATGATCGAGCAGGTTTCCGGGAGTCATCGAAAGCTTGCGGGAAAGTATCTCGATCTGTTTCTGGAGCCCCGACAGGCTCTCCTTGTCTCCTGCGATGCGCATTGAGACGTCATAGCTCTTAACTATTTTCCCCGTCTCCCGTTTCACGTCGATCATCTTGGCGATGATGGAAAGCTTGCTGCCTTTCTTGTCGATCTGCCCGGTGACAATGTAGTCGGCGCCGACCATTGCACCGAACTTGGAAGCCTCGAGCGCGCCGCTCGAACTAACCTTCTGTTCCTTGAGGACTTTTGCGATCTTCGCACGGGTGATCATGCGGTATGAGGCTTTCTGCGTAAGCTCGTTCTCGAATTTTTCGGCGATGTCCCAGCCGTTCAGCCCCCAGTCGGCGAGAGAGGCGTCGATGGAGAAATCATGGACGGCGACCCAGGGTGCGCTCTGGTCGGCTGGCGGGGCAGGGATGCCCTTCTTGTCGGCGTTGCCGGCATCGGCGCCTTTTTCGGCCTTTATCTGGTCCGCGACCTTCTTGTCCTGCGCCAGGAGTCCGGACGATAAGAACACGCCCGCCAAAACAAATATGAGTATGTAAAATGACTTTTTAAATATTTGCATAGCGAAGAGCATTTTTAGTTTTTCTCTGAGTTCAAGCCCAATCATCCATGAATCCAATAATCCAACCATCCGTCATCCTGCGGGATGACTCAGGGATTTATTCATGGATCCGGTCTTTTTTTATGGATATTAAGAATACGATTAAAACAGGGTTTTACAAATAATATGAACTTCTAATGCAGCGTTCCTGTCATATGGCTTTCTTAGTAACGCGGACATTCCTGTCTGCTTATTAAAAAATGCAAACAGACAGGAATGTCTGTTTTACTTGAAGGCAAATCCAATTTTCCTTGAAAGTATGTTGGGCTTCAGCCCGACACTCCTGAATCTGGGATTGCTTTAGGTTTCCTGGAAATTTAAGAATTGTCGGGCTTCCGCCGCCGCTAAGAAGTTTACCTGCACGCCTTAGTGTCTTTGTTTCACACTTCTACGCTTTAAGTGTATATAAAACTCGAAACTTGAAGCACGAAAACCGGAACAAGCTCGAAATAATAAAAACATCAATTCTTAATACAATGTTTGAAACATTTGAAAATTCATTAATTCCCAGTTTGTTTCGAGTTTCGATATTCGGATTTTGAGTTTGGGTTGCGGGCGAAGCCCGCCTTAGGCGTACAAGCCTGTGGCAGCGCCTATATCATCGCGACTAAATGTTGATTCCAAAGTAAACGCGCTTGGAGTACCGGCTTTAGCCGGAAGACCGGAATAATTGTATGGACTGCAGTCCGTCTTTGTATGCGCGGAGGTCAGAAGTGATGGTACACCTTAAAAGGCGTACCTACTTTAAGAAGCCTGTTCCATGTCTGAAAAATAGCCTCCGATTTTCAGCCTCAAATTTGTTCTCTTAACCAATTTCAACTATTCTTCCAGTTCAGGCTGGCGAATAAACTCGAAAACCCCTTGAAAATCAACGGGTTTGCTGATAGGATATTCCGGTATAAAATGTCAAACCACGCTAGGGGGCTTCTTAATGTATAAAAAATTACTTTTTTTCTTCCTGCTATCTTTTATTATTCCAATGATATTTGCCGATGAACCTGGGAATGCTGGAAAATCGTTCTCCTTTTCCGAACTCGGGCAAAAAGCAGCTGAAAAAGTTGACTCGAATTCTCTTGGAATCAAGGCTGTTGGCAATGGCGCGGAAATTGTCTGCAAACTCCAGGCAATTGAAGCAACGGTAAAGCCGACTGGAATTTCAATAAAATCAACTTCCGAAGCAGAAGGTTGCGGATCGTTCAGCATGAAAGTCGCTGGACTCGGGCGTGCTGGCCACAGACTTTCACCAGTTCCACTAGACGGAACCGTATCGAGGTCGGAAAAATGCGTTAAGACCATCCACCCCGAAATTGTTGAAGAATACACAGTCTCAGGCGATGGCATTCGTCAGGATTTCATAGTTTCCAAAAGGCCCGAAGGTAGCGGTGAACTTGCGCTTGCCGTCGGACTCAGTGGCGCAACCGCCTCCATTTCTGATTCCGGAATTAAAATCTGCCTTAGCGAAACCGGCAGGGAATTTGCTTACTCAAAACTTCTTGTCACCGATGCAGCAGGTAAAAAACTCCCCTCCGAATTCAAGATAAATTCGGCCAATGAATTTCTTATCGCCGTTGACGACTCCAATGCCATTTATCCCGTCCGCATTGACCCGACCATCAGTGATGCAGATTGGATTGGGAGTGAAGTACTCCCTGGTGCCAATTATTATATCAATGCTCTTGCTTTTGATTCTAATGGGAATCTTTATGCAGGTGGCTGGTTCACATCTATTGGAGGAATTTCAGCAAATCGTATTGCCAAATGGGATGGAGCGACATGGAGCGCTATTGGAGATGGAATGAATGACGGTGTCCGTACTATTGCCATTGATTCATCTGGAAACATTTATGCAGGCGGATTCTTTACCACAGCTGGCGGAAACACAGTAAACTATATTGCCAAATGGGATGGTTTAACATGGAGTTCCCTTGGTTCAGGAATGGATAACGTGGTCTTTTCTCTCAAGTTTGACAATTCCGGAAATCTTTATGCGGGTGGAGGATTTGACACGGCAGGAGGAGTATCGGTAAATCGCATCGCCAAATGGAACGGTCTCACGTGGAGCTCCCTCGGCTCGGGAACTGACGGAGACGTTCATTCTATTGTTTTTGATTCTCTTGGAAACATTTATGCAGGCGGATGGTTTTCTTCTGCGGGAGGTTCAACTGTAAACTACGTCGCCAAATGGAATGGCTTGACATGGAGTTCTCTTGGAGCAGGTGTAAATCATTTTGTCTATTCCCTGGCAATTGATTCTTCTAATAATTTGTTTGCTGGTGGAGGCTTTACCACAGCTGACGGAAACACAGTAAACAACATTGCCAAATGGGATGGTTTAACATGGACCGCGCTTGGATCAGGCCTTGGCGACGAAGTCCGTTCCCTCGTTTGTAATCCATCTGGAAAACTTTTCGTTGGTGGATGCTTCAGCACAGCAGGCGGAATATCTGCTGGCTATATTGCTGAATGGGATGGCTCCAATTGGAATGCTCTCGGATCTGGCGTGAACGACGGTGTATATGCACTTGCCTTTGGCCCGTCTGGATATCTTTACGTAGGAGGTAATTTTACCACCGCAGGGAACAAGACTTCAGCTTATCTTGCAAAATGCCTTATCAATAAGCTGACGTACAGTTCTACCATATTTGTCGAGTCCCAGCAAAACACCGGAATGATCGATAATTCCACACCGGTGACATTGACGCTGTCGGGGGACACTTTCACTGGTGCGGTCAATGATGATTTCATACTGTCTGGAAAGGCCACGGTGAGCAATCTGCCCGCTGGATTGAACGTGTTCATCAGAAAGACAAGCGATACAACTGCAACCGTGGACATATGCGGTAAAGCGGACCATCACGCCAATGTGAATGACGTCAACAACCTAACCATCACCTTCAAGGACTCCGCGTTTACCGGAGGAAACGCCTCAGCAATAACGAATTCAACAAAGAATGATCTCCAGATAGACTTCTTTGGAATCTCTGTCACCAGCAACGCCGATTCAGGAGCGGGATCGCTCAGACAGACCATTATCGACTCCGCCACAGGAGACACCATCGACTTTGCTTCCAACGTGACAAGCATAACGCTCAGCAGTCAGATAACCATCGACAAATCAATCATCCTGCAGGGTGCGGATCCATCATCGATTGTAATAAGCGGCAATAACGCTTCGAGGATCTTCAAGATTTCCGGGACAGGAACGATTCAGTTCGAACTGATAGGAGTCACCCTCCAGAATGGTGGAAATGTTCCACAGGGTGGAGCGATTTATATCGACGGCGCTGATACCTCTGCTAAGACTGTCTATATTGAAAACTGCATCATCAAGAATAACAAGGCCACCCAGTATGGCGGTGCAATCTATGCAGATTCACCAGCAAATAAAATGACAAATTTAGTGATTGTCGGCAGCACCATTTCCGCGAATACTGCGGAAGGAACGACAAGTCCTGTTGAAGGTGGAGCTGTCTATGGGACAACTCATACAGGAGCAGTGACAACCCCATGTCTCCTTTCTGTTGCAGTGATCCAAAGTACAATTACTGGTAATATCGCAAAAAGCACAAGCGGAACGTGTGATGTCAAAGGCGGCGCAGTTTATATTACAAATTTAAGTACCTTTGCGTTTGCTCCAATCGCCTTTTACAATTCAACTGTTGCGTCAAATCAAGCTACAAATACAGGATTGGCGTCAAAGGGCATGTGTGGCGGTATTTATCTTGACAACGGAGACGGAAATACCGGAGATACAAACTATTCAGGTGTTCTTTACAGCACCTTGATTGCTGACAACACACATACCGGAACAACTACTTATGGTCCGGACATCTATAAGAGACCCTCTGCTCCTGCTGCTACAATAGATCCTAACCCTGCCTACAATCTTGTTGAGACTGCTACAGGTGGACATGGAATAACTGGTGGTACAAATTTAAATGGAGATCCCGGTCTCCAGTCTCTTGCGAATAATGGAGGTGATACGCCCACACAAGCTATTCTCACAGGCAGTTCCGCCAAGGATGCAGGTTCCACTGCCGCTCTACAGTCCTTTATCACGGCCCGGGGCTTGGACTTGGACGTACTCTACGACCAGCGTGGATACGGATATTCCAGATCATTAGGCACGGCTCCCGACATCGGTGCTTTCGAACTGATGGATCCCCTCTCCGAGCACAACGTAACCTTCATAGAGGGACAGGGAGGAACAATAACCGGAGACAAGGCGCAGGTTGTTTCTCACGGCTCGAATTGCAGCTCGGTAACTGCAAATCCCGGCACAGGATACCACTTCCTCAGCTGGTCCGGAGGATCTTTCTATGATACAGCCAATCCGCTGACTGTCACGGAAGTCATTGCTGACATGAACATCACCGCGAATTTCATGATCAATACATACACGGTGACATTCGATCTTGGCACGCATGGGACAAGATCCGGAGGAGGTGAACTCGTCCAGCAGGTCGTATATGGTGCCGGGGCAATGCCTCCGGATGTCACAACCGAAGAAGGATGGTATTTCACAGGGTGGGATTCCGCCTTTGACAACATAACGGGCAACAAGACAGTCACCGCCCAATATGACGCAGTACGTATCATCGTTGCCGGAGCCGGTGCTCACGGTACAATAACGCCTTCCGGCGGAGTCGTCGTAAATGTCGGAAACGACCAGGGTTTCAGCATCGCTGCCGACACAGGATACCATATCGTGGATGTCCAGGTCGATGATGTGACCGTCGGCACTCCTGCAAGTTACACATTTACGGGTGTGGCAACCAACCATTCGATAATTGCGGCCTTTGCGATAAACATGTATACGGTCACCTATCAGCCATCGGCCCATGGTCTGATCACGGGCGACATGGTCCAGGTCGTAGGTTACGGTACGGACTGCACCCAGGTAACCGCAACACCTGATGCCAACTGCCATTTTGTGAGCTGGAGTGACGGAGTCCTCACCGCCGCAAGGACAGACTTGAACGTTACTGCGGACAAGACAGTGACTGCGAATTTCGCATTTGACACATACACGCTTACTTACATAGCAGGAGAGAATGGTTCTATTTCGGGAACAACCTCACAGAATGTCGAGCACGGTTCTGCGGGAACTCTTGTGACAGCCGTAGCAGATTCCGGATACCATTTTGTGGATTGGAGCGACAACTCTACCTCGAATCCCAGGATTGACACAAATGTGACCGGACCAATCACCGTCACTGCGAATTTCGCATTGAACGACATCAACTCCGGCCTTGTCGCCTACTATCCTTTCAGCGGGAACGCCAATGACGCGAGCGGGAATGGCAATCATGGCACGATAAATGGCGCCATAACATCCACTGCGGATCATTTGAGCGAAGCGGGAAAAGCGTATTCCTTTGGAAATGACAACTACATAGCAGTGCCCGATGCTCCTGAACTGAATCCTACGACCCAGATTACAATCTGCGCCTGGATAAAGCTGAATGCTGTCGGAGGCGTACCGACAATAATCAAGAAGGAGGATACACTACCTGATTCAGGATATACGTTGGAGTTTGTAAGCGAAACCAACAATGTAAGGATGATCATAGATGGATCCGGAATAACCACCAATGCCCTGCCGGTATCCACGGGAGGCTGGCATTATGTTGTTGGAATATATGATGGCTCAAGAGCGAATGTCTTTGTCGATGGAGTCGGGGCCGAATGGGTGACTGGAAGCGGGGCGATTCCTGTTTCGACAAGTCTTCTCAATATCGGCCGTGATATGCATAATGCCGGGAGATTTTTCGACGGCAGCATTGACGAGGTGAGGATCTACAACCGCGCCCTCAGTCCTGAAGAGTGCCAGATGCTCAACAGCAGTTCGTATCATGTCATAGCGGCATCTGCAGGAGCGAACGGATTTATTGCGCCGTCCGGCGCAATAAACATTCTGGAAGGAGACGACAGGACCTATAACATAATCCCCGACGTCCATTACCATATCGCCGACGTCCTTGTCGACGGAGTTTCCGTCGGCGCAGTGACCACCTTTGATTTCATAAATGTAACAGCCTCGCGCACCATTCATGCGACATTCGCGATTGATACGTTTGAGATTAAGGCGACTGCGTATCTCGACGGTGGAGGCACGCTTCTTGACGATAACTTTTCAAATTTAAACAACTGGAGCACTCAAGGAAATTCAGTCTCGCTCAGCAGCGGTGAAATGCATGTGGATCTGGTAGAAGAAGACAACGGAGGAGTGGCGATATCGGATGCCATGCCGATCTCAGCCACAGGTGTCATTACAGTAACAAGGAAGGCGCATGTCCATTACGGCAACGCCTATTCTGACGGTTACATGCGCTTGTCTTTCGGAGACAGCGTGACTTCAGCGGCTTTGAGCCCGCCGTTCACGGTGACGGCCTCATATACCAATTATTCCTATTCCGGAGGCGGTGAGCGGGCGGTGACCGGCTTCCATCTTGGACGTTATCAGGGACATTTCACGCAGAGCATTCCTACGATTAACCCGTTGTGGAACACCTGGTTCGACGAGAAGGTGGTCTACGACCCAGTCTCTGGAGATGCTGAATATTACATGGATGGCGTACTTAAAGCCACGGTCAACATCGGGGTGTTGCCGGCTGACATCACTCATCTGCGGATACGGATGGAAGCCTGGGGATGGTATACAGGGCACCATAACTGGTCTAATGATTTACGCATCGTCCAGGCTCCGTCAGGAGTAGCGAAAGGGACTTTGTCGAGCGGGAGCGAGAGCGGCGAGACGATTATTACTCAAACTGTTGATTTTGGCGCAGATGCAGCTTCGGTCACCGCCGTGCCGGATGTCGGCTATCACTTCGTTAACTGGAAGCAGTGGGATGGTGCGGTGTTTTCCACGAGCAATCCGTTGCTGGTCAATGCGGTTTCCGCAGCCCTGAATGTAAATGTGGATTTTTCAATCAACGTCTACGCACTTGAATATACCGCCGGTGCGCATGGCAGCCTGACAGGAGACACCATACAGAATATCAACCATGGATCAGACGGGACCGAGGTCACGGCTGTTCCGGATGCAGGATATTATTTTGTAAACTGGAGTGATGCCGTGGCGACTGCTTCGAGAACTGATACAGGTGTCACCGGAAACATCGCGGCAACTGCGAACTTCGCAATCTATACATATTCAGTCACATTTGCCGCAGGGGCGAACGGAAGCCTGACTGGAGATGATGACCAGACAATTGACCATGGTTCGAATGCTACGGAAGTAACAGCGGTTCCGGACGGAGGATTCCAGTTCCTGGGATGGACTGGCACGATCACAAGTGTGGTGAATCCGCTTACGCTGACGAATGTTACCGGCAATATCGCGCTCACTGCGAACTTCGCAAGCATGTCGCTCAGCAACAGCACACTTGACGAACATCAGGCGATTGGAACACTTGTTGGTACGCTTTCGACCGTCCATCCCAACGTCGGGGAAACTATCGTCTACACTCTTGTCAGCGGGACTGGAAGCACTGACAATGCGCTCTTTGCAATAGACGGAGATTCACTGGAGACGGCTGTCGTACTTGACTACGAGACAAAGGATTCACTGAGCATCCGTGTAAGGGCGACCGATGAGGGCGGATTGTATTTGGAGAAGAATTTCACAATAACTGTAGGCGATGTGGCCGAATCGCAGATCACGCTTCCTTTCAGGGATGATTTCACAGGCGGAAAATTCGTGCCTGACAGTTGGAGCATCAAGAACCTGGACAGGAGCTATTATAGTCTGACAAGCGTGGCGGGCTCCCTCCAGATTCTATCTACCAGGACTGATCTGTGGGAAGGCACGAACAATCTGAAGAATCTGTTCTATGTGAAACTGCCCGGCGCCAGCGACAACTACGTCATGACTGCGAAGATGACTTATGTGGCGCCTCCAAGTGAAAACTGGCAGCAGGAGGGCGTCATTCTCATGTCTGACAACGCAGGTCCGGACTATGCTAACTATTTCCGTCTGACGGCTGGCCCGGGTGGGTTTGGGCCGCTCCTTGAGATAAATGATGTTGTTCAAGGAGGCATCCCGGGTGATTCAAGTGCTGTGGACAACGGACCCCACTGGCTGCGGATGGTCAAGAGGGGAGCTTCGTATGAACTTTACAGGAGCACCAACGGTACTGATTTCACTCAAATTGTTACAGCCTCCTGGGGAGGAACTCCGGTTTATGCGGGATTATTGGGGCTGAATGGAGATAGTGGAACGGCAAATCCGATCTATGGGAACTTCGACTGGTTCGAGGTGCGTGATGCGGCGACAAATATTTCGATTTCAAACGCATATGTCCAGGAGAAGCAGGTGACAGGTACGGTTGTCGGGACATTCTCGACCATCAACGCCGATGCAGGCAACACGTATTCGTATTCTCTCGTCTCCGGAACTGGCGGCGACGACAATGCTTCGTTCACGATTGACGGCACCAGTCTGAAAACTGCAGAAATTTTCTATTCGTATCTGAAGAATAATTACAGCATACGCGTAAAGTCGACCGACCAGGGCGGAGTGCCGTTCGAGAAGCAGTTCACGGTTTTTGTCGATCCTGCTGGGATTGCTCCTCCGTCCGGACTGGTCTCCTCCTGGAAGGCCGAGGACAATGCCGAGGATTCCGTAGGAACCAATGACGGTACGGCAATCAACGGCGCTGTTTACGCCAATGGCATATTTGGCAGGGCGTTCAGCTTCGACGGTACTGATGATGCGATACGTGTTCCCGCCGATGCAAGCCTCAACGTTGCAAGCTTCTCCATGTCTGCCTGGATCAAGCCCGCCGTGAGTGCTACGATGGCGGTGTTCGAATGGAACAGGGAGGATGGCGTACTGCCGGCGTTCGGACCGGAATTGATATGGACCCAGGACAGATTATGGGGAAACATCACCGAACAATTTGAAACACATGTACAATCCGAGATCGGTCTCATCCAAGCCGGAACATGGTCTCACGTTGCATATACCTATGACTCTGCCAGCGGTAACTCTGCAATCTATCTCAATGGTCTACAGGTGGGCGCTGGAAACGTCGGTACTCCTGGAATGCATACCGAATATCCGGTCTTCATCGGGAGCCGCCCATCAGCCCATGACGGCTCTGGCGGTGTATTCTTCTTCAACGGGCTCATCGACGAGGTCAGCCTCTACAGCCGTGCATTGACTGCCACGGAGATCGGCGGCCTGTCCAGACAGGTTCCGGATGCGTTCAGCTTTGCGGCAAAGACTGGGATGCCCGTAAGCACCATGATCGTGTCAGAGCCTGTCGCCATATCTGGAACAACAGTGCAGTCGGCGATAAGCGTCTCCGGCGGTGAATATGCGATTTCAACCGATGGTGGTTCGAACTGGAGCGCCTGGACGAACACAGCGGGACTTGTCAATCCGGATTCATTAGTGATGGTGAGCCAGACTTCCTCGGCGAGCAATTCAACATTGACGACTGCGACACTGACCATCGGCGGCGTATCCGCCGGTTTCGATGTTACCACTGCCGCAGCGGATGATCCAAATGCCGACGGGTTGATAGCCTGGTGGAAGGCTGAGGACAACGCTATTGACAGTATTGGCGGACATAATGGGACGATGCAGGGAAACGCGAATTTCGCAGATGGCAGGATAAGCAGGGCGTTCAGTTTCGATGGAGACGGGGATTATGTATCGGCGAGTGATTCTTCGTTCCCTGCAGGAAACAGCGCCAGGACTATTTCCATGTGGATCAAGGCTGGACCCGCCGTATATGACAAATATTTTTTCAGTTATGGAACTTCTGCCGGAAATCAGAGATTTTCACTTGGTGTCAAGGATTACCTCTATGCGGAAAACAGCGGTAGCGGTTTGATGGGCAATACGGTCATCAATGATAATGTCTGGCACCACATAACTGCGGTATGGGCAAGTCCCTCACTGAAAATGTATGTGGACGGAGTTGAACAGGTGAATACTGTCATAGTCGAATGGCCAGCGGAAATGAATACGGTTCTGAACGGCGGGATTAACATTGGCAGAGTGAACGGAGGGGGATGGGATTTCACCGGTCTGGTCGATGATATCAGGGTCTACGGCCGTGCACTGTCCGCAGGAGAAGTAGGCGAGCTTTCCGGAATGGTCCCTGACGCATTCAGCTTCACGGCGCAGACTGGCGTTCCAAGGAACTCGAGCGTCACCTCCAGCATCATGACTGTCTCTGGAATCTCTTATGCCACATCCATCGGTATCACCGGCGGTGAATATGCGATATCCACGGATGGTGGTTCCATCTGGGGCGACTGGACAAGCGCATCCGGATCCATCAGCCTGAACGACAAGGTCAGGGTGAGGCAGACTTCGTCGGTCAGTTATTCTACAACGACCACTGCAACTCTCACGGTCGGTGGTGTTGGCGCAGGCTTCAATGTCACAACAGTAGCGGCCGGATCCGGCAACTGCGCGCAGTTCAACAATTCCGCGGCGTACGATGATTTCGGCAGTCATATCCTCGTGCCAAGTTCCAACGAACTGAAAATCACAAATGCGCTGACGGTGGAGGTCTGGATCAAGCCTAGCGCCGGAGGTGGAGAGTGGGGCATGATTCTAGGCAAGCAGTTGAACCCGGCCAATGGCAACCCCTGGAATTCCTATCGGCTCTATGTCAACAGCGCCAACCAGTGGGAACGAGGCTTCCCGAGATTGGTAGCCTTCAACGTGGGGCCTGAAGGAAGCGGAGAGGTGGGAGTTTCCTCGACCACTGTTGTTCCAGTTGATGTTTGGACCCACATTGCCGGCGTCTTCGACGGGAAAACCATTAAGATTTACATAAACGGGGTGCTGGAGGGTACTGTAGCCCAGACTCATCCACTTCAGGTTTCCGATCTGCCCCTCTACATTGGCCGGGCTCCTTGGACAGGCTACAACAACTACAATGGCAGGATGGATGAGATCCGGATTTGGAACGTAGCCCGTACCGAGTCGCAGATCAAGTATTCGATGAACCGGAGCCTGGTCGGCGATGAGGAGGGGCTTGCCGCATATATGCCGTTCAATGACGAGGTTGGCTCCAGCACCGCAGATGATGCAACGCTGAACAACAATGTCGGCACTCTCTGCAATGGAGCCGCGATTGTCGCAGACTCCGATGCCCCGCTGGGCGGCCTGATCTCCTGGTGGAAGGGTGATGGCAATGCCTTGGACAGCGTTGGCGGACATCATGGCTCGATGCAGAATGGCTCTTCGTTTGCAGCAGGCCGGATCGGACAGGCGTTCAACCTTGCAGGGACAGGGGATTATGTCAATGCGGGCACGGATGATGTCTTCAACTTCAACGGCGGCACAGGGGGTTTCACCATAAATGCCTGGATAAAACCGACATCGCTGGAACGAGCCGGAGCTTCCGCGTCCACGATAATTGCCAAGGCGACACTGGATCCCTTCAGCGGATGGTCGTTCTACGTATATCCTGACGGAACGCTGGGATTTGGCGGTGCCGGAGCATGGGAATTCACTTCTAGTGCAGGGACAATAAGCGCCGGAAACTGGGCCAATGTCGCCATTACCAAGAACGGATCCGTCTTCAAGCTCTATAAAAATGGCTCTGAAGTCGCTTCCGTGGATCATGGAAATATTGAAACTTCAGCCGCAGCTCTTAAAATCGGCAGTGACTTTGTCGGCCTGAATGCTAATAGTGACTGGGGCGATCTCAGGTTCAGCGGTCTCATAGACCAGGTGGAGGTCCATGGCCGTGGAATGTCCGCTGCGGAAATCGCAAATCTTTATGAACAAGTTGACACGACGCCTGATGCATTCATCTTCACCGCGCTGGACAGGATGCCTCCGGGCACATTAATCGTCTCCAATCCAATCACTGTCGCCGGCATAAACGCATCGACTGGAATAAGCGTCACAGATGGCGAATACTCAATATCCACCGACGGCGGTGCGAACTGGAGCGCATGGACAAACCTTTTCGGCGAATTGAGCCTGAACAACAAGGTGAAGATGCGTCAGACCTCGTCTGCAAACAATTCGACGAAGACGACTGCAACTCTGACCGTCGGCGGCGTATCCGCTGGTTTCGATGTAACGACGGCAGATGCAGATGATCCGAATGCCAGCGGCCTGATCGCCTGGTGGCAGGCTGAGGGCAATGCCATGGACATCATTGGCGGACATGATGGAACCATGCAGGACGGTGCGACCTTCGCAAACAGCCGGGAAGGACAGGCGTTCAGCTTTGATGGGGCAGGTGATTATGTCTCAGCCAGTGATTCTTCGTTCCCTGCTGGAAACAGCGACAGGACCATATCGTTGTGGATAAAGACAAGCCAGGTTGGAGAAAAATACTTTTTCAGCTACGGGAGCAATGGTTCAAATCAGAGATTTTCACTCGGAATGTATAATAATCGCTTTCATGTGGAAAACTGCAATAGCGGTTCACACGGTGATACTGTCATCAATGATAATTCATGGCATCACGTGGCTGCGATATGGGGGAGCTCATCACTGAAACTTTTTGTGGACGGAAAAGAGGAGCTGTTGACCGTAGTTGCTGCGTGGCCCCCAGCGCTGGACACAGTCTTGACCGGCGGGGTAAATATTGGCAGAATAAACGTTTTGTCGGGATATGATTTCAATGGTCTCGTCGACGATGTGAGGATTTACAACCGTGCGCTTTCGGCCTCGGAGATAGTCGAGGCAGCGGGAGATCTCCCGGCAGTTCCTGGACTGCGCCTCTGGTTGAAGGCCGATGCAGGAATCACAAAAGATGGCTCCGGCCTGGTCAGCAACTGGGAGGACAGGAGTGGAAACGGATTTGACGTAGGGCAGGGGGATGGTGCAAAACAGCCCGTGCTGGTTTCGAATGCCGCGAACGGAGAGCCTGCGATCAGGTTCGACGGCGACAACGACTATCTGCAGACGTCCGGAGCGATCAACCTCCTGGAAGGAACGGCAAACTGTTCTATTTTCATCGTAACAAAACCGGGTCCGACCCAGAAGACCTATGCCGATATCGTGGACTATCAGCATCAAGGCGGGGTAAACTTTGTTGTTCAGCAGAACGGCGACGCCCTAAATGAGACCGGTTTCATTAACTGGCAGCCTCTTTCCTCAAGCGCTTATCAGGTGTTTTCATGCGTCTACATCAACAACACAAGCATTAAAAGCAGGACAAATGGGGTAAACGCTATCGAGAACACCGGATTCGCCCCGTTAAGCTGGGATGAGCCAAGACGCTTTTCAGTCGGCAGCAAGTCGATCGAGGAGTTCCCGCGCCAGTTCAATGGAGATGTCTCTGAAGTGATCGTATATAATACTCCTCTCTCGGATTCCGACAGGCAGAGGGTCGAGAGCTATCTGATCGAGAAATATGGAATTGACATCGTACCGGAGGCTTTCACGTTTGACGACTTGGACGGAGTGTCCCCCCATGTCTTGTATGAGTCCAACAGCATTACTGTCACCGGAATCCATCACGTGGCATCAATCAATATCACTGAAGGTGAATACAAGATAAACGACGGCAGCTGGACGTCTTCCCCTGGAACAGTCCATCTGAACGACTCCGTCAAGGTTCATCTGATGAGCGCCTCGGAAACATATACCAAGGTCGAAACCACTCTGACCATTGGAGGCGTCTCCGACACATTCTCGGTGACCACTGGGCATTCCCTGACGTACACGGCTGGCGCAAATGGTTCGATCACCGGGGAGCTGAACCAGATTGTCGCACATGGAAGCGATGGCACGGCTGTGACAGCGGTTCCGGATGGGAATTGCTTCTTCATGGGCTGGAGCGATGGAGTCCAGACTGAAACTCGTCAGGACACCAACGTGCAGTCCGACATCAATGTCACAGCCAACTTCGTTGCGAACGGAACGGTGATAAGCGATATAGAATTGGCCCAGGGCGAGAAGAAGTACTACCGGATCCACGATTTCGCCGGGCAGAACTACCTGAAGGTGGAGCTGAGCGGGTTCACCGGAGACTGCGATCTCTACGTCATGAATGGAGATGTCCCGACGTTCCAGCTGTACACTGCCAAGTCCACGAACGGCGGCAACAATACCGAGAGCCTGACGATGTACGACGACCTGGATGGCGACTGGTACATAATGCTCCACGCATACGAGGGGTTCACCGGGGCCAGTCTGACCATCACATACAATGACGACAGCATCGGACCACCGCAAAATCTTGCCGCCGCCGCCGGGGATCCCGCCGACAAGAAGATTGTTTTGACCTGGGATCTGCCAGCCACCGGCGTCGCCACAGGCTACGAGGTTTTCCGCTGCAGCACAAACGATCTCGGGCTTGCCGACAAGATAGCCGACATCGGTGCCGCCTTAAGTTACACGGACAGCTTCACGTCCTCCGGATACTATGACTACTTCTACTGGGTTCGTGCATATGACGCTACTGGTACATGCAGCCGTTTCAGCGAAGTTGCGGAAGGGAAGACAATCACGGCGCTGTCGAATGTAATTCCGCTCAAGAGCGGTACGGCAGTGATTGCTACAGGTGCGGCCGGTTCGATCAGGATTTATTCAATCACAGTTCCCGACTCTCAGACCCTGCTTGAGATCAAGATTTCAGGCGGAACTGGAGACTGCGATTTCGATATTGTGAATCCACCCCCTGGCAGTGAGACCGTGAAGCGCGTTGTAGGCGGCGGCAGCGCCGCTCTTGCGCAGTTCGCAAATCCGGCTGCAGGAACCTGGAAGATAATACTCTACGGACGCAGCGACTACGCCGGAATATCAGTGATGGCAAAATTCAGCAAACAGACGGCTGTGCCCGCTGCACCTGCAGGCGTGAACGCGAGCGACGGGCTGTTCGGCGACAGGATAGTGGTTGCGTGGACGGCCACGGCTGGCGCGACAAGTTATTTTATTGTGAGGAACACCCTGAACTCTACGATAGGGGCGACAGATCTCGGGGAGACGACCGACAATGTGTTTGAGGACAAGTCTACCGTTGTGACCGATGAAGCTCCCGGGACGCTTTTCTATTATTTCGTGAAGGCGAAGAATCCTGTCGGCTCCGGCATCAAATACAGCGCAGGCAACTCCGGATACATCATGAAGTCGCCTGTCATGCCCGGCGCGCCGATTGCGTCCGATGGCACATGCTTCGACAAGATCCGCGTGACCTGGACGAAGGTAACCGGAGCTGCTACCTATGAAGTTTACAGGGCTGAGACCACGACCGGAGCAAAGACTTTAGTCGGCGAGACTTCTGCACTTTTCCTTGATGACTACGGTGACGACATCGTTCCGCAGGTCGGAGGCGTTGTCAAGAAGTACTACTACTGGATAGGTGCGAAGAGCCCGAAAGGACCAGCGGTCATAAGCAACAAGTACAACGACGGATACCTTTCGAAGAAGGGACCGGCGACAATCACCGCAAGCAATGGGACGTATTCGGACAGGATCTTTGTGACATGGGCCGCAGTCCCAGGCGCAACCGCTTATGACGTCTACCGCTACACAGATACCATTTTTAAGCAGTTGGATAATACGTTCGGTACTGCTGGCGTGGTGGGCGTGGGCGCGGTCTTGGAATACGAGGACACTTCAGCGGACGTCGATAAACTCTACTATTACAAGGTGAAGGCGAAGTACGGATATGGCAGTCCGCTTGTGCATAAATATGACAGCGACTTCAGTCTGGCCGGTGCGATCGGCAAGAGGACGACAGGCAAGCCCAATCCAACTGCTATTGGAATCGCAATCGACGGGACTCCTACGGCAGGCAAAAGCGATGAGAAGGATCACTCGCTGTACTTCTCCGCCGATGTTCCGATGGGGACGACCAGGCTGGTCGCAACCCTCAACGGGGTTCCGCCTTCAGTTGGAACAGCGAATGACTGCGATCTGTTTGCGAAGTTCGCAAACTTCCCGACGAAGGCGTCATACACTGCTAAGTCTGTAGAGAACCTTGTGGCCAAGACTGAAATACTGACGGTCAGCAATCCGGCTGCGGGCGGATGGTATTTCCTGCTATATGGAACGACGCCTTACTCGAATGTTACTCTGACGGTGAAATGCTATTCCGTGACCGACATAGTGCTCACGCAGGTTCCCGCTAATGATCTTGCAGTTCCGTTCACGGCTGTCTTCAAGGGAAAGGTAGTCGATGAAATTGAGGCAGGAATACCGAACATGGTCCTCCAGGTCAGAAATCCTGTTACTGGGCTGACGACTTTCCTGACGAAGACCGATGCGAAGGGATGTTTTACATATTCGGCGCTTATCAATTCCGAAGGCGAACACACCTTCGACTTCTTCTTTACGACAATGCCTGACACCGCTAAAGGCACCGCGAGCCACACAGTAGCAACCAGGAAGGGCTCCTCTGATGCAACCTTCGACATGTCCGCGTATATTCCGGCAAGCCCTGTAGAGGATGCTGATATGGATCACATCGCCGCTCTGCAGAACTTCCTCGACACCCGCAACGGCTGGGACGAGGATCCGATAGATGGCGACTATGCGACAATGTGGATAGACTACACACTTGCGAAGGCGAAGGACGATGCGAAACTCGCAGCCAAGCTCGACGAAGGGCTCTACATGTTCTTCTACGGTGTTGAAGGCGCGGGCGTAGGAAATGACATGTCTGCCGATTCAGCGTTGTCGGCAGTGCCCTTCATGGTTCATGTGGAATCATCTAAGAAGGTCACTGTCCTAGATAAACTGAAGACACTCGGAATTATCGACGACATGCAGTATGACGACATCAGGAACAAAGGGAAGACTGGGATTGTCGCTGTGGCGTCGCTCAGCTCGCCGAACGATACCGTCGATGCTCCGGTGAGCATCTCGCTGGCGGCATCCGAACAGCTCGAAATACTTGCGAAAATCGCAGATGGTGATGCCGGCATTCCCGAACCTGGCAAATACTCGGATGTGATTACGAACCTGATAGCTGTCACCCTGGACAACGGCAGGGTGATCAATGTCGTCACCGCAGTGTCGGTAAAGTAGGTACATGCTTCAGCTTGTACCAGGAATTTGAAGGGATGGTACAGGCTGAAGCCCTGTCTACTATACGCGTTTTTGTAAGCGTTAAGCTGGGCGTATCAGCCTTATTTAATGCAATCAAGTATGGCTCTTTCGCCGAAAGAGCCTCGAGCCACTTTCGGCGAAAGTGGCATACTTTAACAAAATACGCCC
>JBAQUG010000038.1:0-6037 GCA_049297395.1 Victivallales bacterium
TGTCTTTTGAGCCCATTAGGTGCGTTTTAAGGATCCTTAAATTTATGAATTGAAGAACATATTTATTAGAATGCTTCACCAACTAAGCTCAGGTTAGTTTTTGATCTTTTGCTGGTAAATCTCGATATCCTTAATTCCTAAGACTGTGTCCAGAGGATAAGTGTTTGAGAAACTAATGTCGCAACTATCCTCCCTTCCGTCGATCTGGAAAAATAATTCGGATGGTTCAATAAGTATCTTTTCTTCAGCCACTTGTCCATTAACATTAATTCTGACAGTCGGGCAATCAATGGAGCGGATAACAATTTTTATCACAATTTCCATCCCATTGCCGATGGTTGGTAAATGCAATCCTGTCATCGTGGTCTTGCCAGATGGTAACTTGAAGAAAGTATAATCTTGCTCCTGATCATTCATCTTTCCTTTCTGGCGCTCAATTAAATCCTTATCTTTTCCAGTCAACTCGACAGGAGTGGATATGGCTTCGAAAAGTCTAACGCGAGGAATGGTTGTGACAAGGTGAGCTCCGGCGATGGAGCTCATCTTCTGGTCAATTATTTTTATGTCCAGCCAGCCTTTCTGTGATAATGGGTAAATCCCAATTGGCAGAAAGCAAGCCTTTTTCCCTTTTAGAAGCATTCGCCTTTGCGCCAACAACATTTTGGGGATTGTAGTGCTCACGCCGGTCCCGCCGATTTCACAATGATATGGGATAATCCCGGTTTTCATGCCAGTGAAACAGGAAAAGGCGCCCCACCCAGGTGTGCCAGAGAAACTGTCGCCAATGACCAAAAACGGGGATGCTTGATTCTTGAGATCCACGACTTTTCCATCAAATAAAACCTGCTTGACGTGCAGGAGCTCGCCAATTTTGTGTCCCTCAGAATCTACAGGCCAAGTCCGTTTGAGGGGATTATCCACGTCCACAAGGGAAAAGCGTTCGGAGGGTAATCCACGAGGCAGAATTCCGATGAAGCGCTTCAAGCGCTCAGCCAGCTTGTCAGTCGCCACATCCACCGCGCCATAGTCAGGATGCGGATCGTGGATTTTGTCGTAGAAAAACATGAAAGGATAGTCCTTGGCCCTGCTGACAAGTTCTCTGGAAATATCTATGGCTTCTATGTCATTTTCCAGCAAGGTCTTTACAATGCTCAACGAAACTTGGTCGGCATGGTCGGCGTATTGTGGCAGGAAAACCCTGGATGCCACTTGGAACCTGTCAGGGATAACCACTACTATGAGCTGGATGTTGTTGAAGGACAAATATTCGTTTAGACTTTTCAAGGCTGACAAGGCTGTCCCATTCCAGTCCGAGGCAGTGAACGGGTTGTAATCCATCGGGAGCGTGAAATGCCCTTTGCCGACCTCTCCCCATTTGTAGCTTCCACCCTTGAGACTTTTCACCTCGACGAGTGACTCTTGGAATGTCTGCCAATCGTGGGAGAAACTAGCGGCCAGATTGTTTTTGACTTTGGCCAAGGCCGCTAGTTTATCCTTTACAGATGCAAGATCATGCTGAATTTCTGCCTTCCTTGCATCCACCAAGGTTTGTGGCAAAGTTGGATTGAGTGGCTTTTCAAAGCCTGACACATACGAAATGCTCTTTCTGGGGGGTGGCTTCGTCAAGTAGGTAGGAATCCTATCCAGATATGCGATTTCCTTGGCAAAATAAATGGCAAGTGAGAAGTTCTCCAGCTCATCTGCCTGCTGGATGGATTGTGCCTCCTGAGGCAGTGAATCAAAAGGCACAAGCTTCAACCGCAGTAAGTCGTTAACTTTAAATTTCGCCTCCGGAGTTAGTTTGCGATCATGAAAACCAGGAAATACGACTATAACCTGGTTGGCAGAAAGGATTCCTGAAATAACATTAAGGACTTCAAATTCAGCAGTATAATAACAATCTTTGTAACTGGATTTCAGCGGATCCGGGAGTTTGGAAGCGCGTGTGATTTTGCCCTCGAAAACGAATACGGATTCAAGATTCTTGGAAACTGCTGCCGTATCGTCTGTTGCTCCCTTTGCTGCTGACATGCTCCAGCAACAGATTAGGACAGAGATTATAAAAGGACGAAATATTTTCCTGAAAAAACTCACTGTTTTAGACATGCTATACATAATAACTTCTAGGTTAGAATACCACGTTTCAGCGATATATGAAAAGTTATCTTCAAGAATTTTCATGTGTTTTCTAATTCCAAAGCGGATGCTTTAGATTAGTAAATATTCCGTATTCTTGAACCAATGGCCTTTTCATAATATTTAATTGTAATCCTGATGCTTTTTTTCATGGAATGGTCCTTTTCTGGAAAATCTGGACATTGCTTACGCCAAGAATGATATCTTTGGGATAGTATTTCATGCGTATCTTCATATCAAGTTTACGCAGTTTTCCCGCCTCCAAGCTGAACATGAGTTCCACAGGGGATGTTCCTATCTTTTCAGCCATGGTTTTGCCATTAGCAATAAACACTATAAATGGAAGCCAATCTTCTGCATGACGAAATGATATCTTGACAAATACTTTTCCTTCACCTACACTTTCTGGTAACGGCAGATTATTGATGGATATTCCTTCAGCTGGTAACTTGAAAAAAGAGAAACCCGTCATCTCATCTTTCAGATATTGTTTTTGCCAGATCAACTGCTGCAACTCTTTTTGATTAAGTGGCGTATTTGGGGTGAAAGCCTTGAGTAACTGGTTAGAAGGGATGGTGGCGATCAGTTGAGTATCCTTCTGCTCGCACATTTCTTTGTCGAGTTCTTTTACATCCAGCCAGGCTCTGGAAAGATGGTTGACCCCCACTGGCATAAAGCACACCTTCTTCCCTTTTAACAACAATTCCCTTCGAGCCAGTAGCCATTTAGGGATGATCATGCCCAAACCCGCACCGCTTACCGAACAATGGTAGGGAACTATGCCAGTTTTCATGCCTGCGAAGCAGGAGAATGCTCCCCATCCAGGCATCCCAGAATAACTGTTGCCGAGCAGTAGGAATGGTGAAGTTTTGTCCTTGAGGTTGACCTCCTCGCCGTCAAACAGCACCTTTTTCGTCAACACGATATCTCCTGCCTTGTAGGTTCCGGAATCTACTGGCCAGACACGGCCGATCGGATTTGCCGCATCTATGAGGGAGAAACGGTCAGTCGGCATGCGCATCCCTTGGACAATGCCATCGAAGCGACTCAGTCGCTGTACAAGGATGTCAGTGGCGATATCCACAACACCGTATTCCGGATGCGAGTCAGATATCTTGTCATAAAAGAACATTAAGGGATAGTCCTTGGCCTTTTCTACCAGTGCCCCGGAAATGTCTATGGCTTCAATGTCGTTTTCCAATAAAGTCCTTACAACATTCAGCGAATTTTGGTCGGCATAGGGAGCATATTTTGGCATTAAGGCGCGAGATGATACTTGAAACATGTCGGGTATCACCACCACGATTAATTGTATATTATGGAATGTTAAGTATTCGTTCAAGCTTTTCAGGGCAGGCAGTGCTGTGCCATTCCAATCAGGTGCGAGGAAGGGGTTGTATTTATCGGAAAGCGTAAAATATCCTCTCCCAACCTTCCCCCAACGGAAGCCAGTGCCAACGGGAACGAGTTCTTTTTGCTTAAGCTCCCAATCGCGCTCAAAATTTGAGATTAGCTTCAATTTGTCGTTCTCAACAATATTTAACTTAACCTTCACCGAGTCAAGGTCATGCTGAATTGCCACCTTCCTTGCGTCTAGCAGTGCTTGTGGTAAAGGTGGATTGAGTGGCTTTTCAAAGCCTGACACATAAGATATACGCTTGCTAGAAGGTGGCACTAATGTCAAGCCGGCGGGAAGCTTGTCCAGCTTTTCTCCCTGACTGGCGAAATAAATATCAAGTGCAAAGTTTTCCAGCTCGTCGGCCTGCTGGATGGACTGCGCCTCCTGAGGCAGTGAATCGAAAGGCACAATCTTCAATCGTAGCAGGTCGCCAACTTTATAATTTGATTCCGACGTTAACTTGCGATCATAAAAGCCAGGTAAAACTAATATGATTCGGTCGGCAGAAGCCGTGCCTGAAATAATATTTAAGATCTCAAGCTCCGTAGTAAAATAACAATTCTTGTAATTGGATTTTGCCGGATCCGGGAGTTTGGAAACGCGTGTAAGTTTGCCTTCAACAAAGCATGCTGACTCAATGCTGTTAGAAACCTCAGCAGTATCGCCTGAAACAACATCAGCCGCCGACATGTTCCAGCAACAAGTCACCCCTGCAATCATAATAAAATTCAATATTTTAGTTATGCTATGCATAATATCTTCTTACATCTTTCCACTTGTACTTATTATTTTGATTGAACCAATGTTTCAATATGTTCTGCAAGTTCCAGAGCGATCTCGTCCCAGGAACGGAACAGGGAGCTTAAACGTTTCTTCCCCGACTCAGCAAGTTGTTCCCGCAATTTTCCATCCCCATGGAATCTCATTATTTCCGACTTTACGCTATTGGCATCCCAGGGATCGAAATATATGGCGGCATCCCCGCATACATCATGGGCGAAATCCAGGTCGCTGGTCAATATCGGCTTGCCGAAACGCATCGCCTCCAGATAAGTTCCGCTGAAGGATTCGAGCAGGGTCGGCAGAAACAGGGCGTCGCAGTTCTGATAGTAAGATGCCAGCTCCGTCTGGGGCAGGGGACCGACGTTGACGATGCAGTCCTCCAGTCCTCTCCTCTTGATGTCCATGAGAAGCCGTGCCGCCAGATGATGCTGACCTGCCGAGATAGTCAGGATTACTACTGTATTCGCCAGTCCATCACGAAAACGGGAAAACATCTCCGGAATGATTTCAAGATTCTTATGTGGATAATACCGTGTCAGACAGAAAAGCTTGTATTTATCTTTAAATGGAAGCAGTGCCTGGGGCATTTCTGTTTTTCCGGAAGTATTTTCGATAGCCTGTGAAACGGCGTTTGGACAGATTGCGGCCGGGCCTGTATAACCCAATGATGTCCTTGCCCGGGCTGCAGCTGTCTCTGTCTGGAAAAGCATCAGTGCGGCACGGCGCGACTCCCGGACCAAAGTCCATTTATTATAACGTTTGACAGCCTTGTTAAACCACGTCTCGTTTGAGTAATGTTTTTCCGGATAGAATAGATGAGAATCATGGCAAAGGATGACGACTGGGCAACAGTCATATCGTACGCCTCGGTTGCCAAGGCACAGCAAAATATCGGGATGGAAATCGGAGATAATTTTAGGAAGCTGAAATGTGTCGAAACACCAACGTCCCAAAGTTCCGCCTTTTCTATCATAGTAGATTTTTTTGGTGGATGGCAGACAGGTAACGGCCTCGTAACCAACACCCACGGGCATGGTGAGGAGATATTCATTCCCCTTTCTGACGTGCTGCAATGACGAGATCAGGTTCGTCCCAACAGAAATTCCGCCACTACCTCTCAGCGCATGGGCGATCACGGCAATTCTCATGGGTGAATCCCCCTGGACAAGCGCCGCCACTGAATGGTTCTATCGATGCAGTGGCAGATCTGCGCCAGCATATCCTCGGAGGAATAGCGCTGGCGGATCAGTCTCTGGCCGTCCTCACCCATTATTCTGGCTTTCTGGGGGGAGTCCATCAGGGATTTGATGGATTGGGAAATATCATCGGCATCTCCTGCCGACAATAGAATGCCGGTTTTCCCATTTATCACCAGATCGTATTCAGTTCCATCAGCCTGGTAGGCAATTACAGGCAGACCATAGGCCATAGCCTCTGAAATTACCATACCACCGCGTCCAGGTAAAATTAGAGCATCTCCGCTTTTATAATACAAAGGAAGCTGCGAAGGATCTATCCTGCCGGTGAACACGACGTTGTCCAGAGACATTTCTCGGGACATCTGCCGCAAATTATCAATATGGTTGCCGTCACCAACGATGATGAAGGAACATGTCGCCATTGCAGGTGTCTTTGCGGCAGCGAGCAAATATTCCAGGCGCTTGTTTGTTTCTACTGCCCCAATATAAAGTGCGGTGAATCGTTCTGGCAGGCCTACTC
>JBAQUG010000039.1:0-7992 GCA_049297395.1 Victivallales bacterium
GTCCGAGGGAGATTACGCGCTAAAATCACCCAATGACTACTCAATGACGACTGGTGTGTTATCTGAGGTTTTATCGGGAATAGGCAAAAGCAGCCAGAAGCTGCCAGAATCTTGGAACTGAGGCTAATACTGGTGCCGAAGGTGGGACTTGAACCCACACGTCCGTGAGGACACCAGATTTTGAGTCTGGCGCGTCTGCCATTTCGCCACTTCGGCCTAATCCGCATAAAGTAATGCCTTGTGCCAGTTTTTCCATATTCTTGTTTTGATATCTTGAAGATAAAAATAAATGCCATAGATTTTAAGGCGGGCTTTGCCCGCAACCAAACTTGAAATCCGAACATCGGAATTAAGTATGGCGTTTTCGATGAAAACGCCTCTTGAGCCAGTTTCATCGAAACTGGCATACTGAAGAAATCGGCAATAACAATTGCTATTATTTTCGTAAAGGTTTAAGGGCAGGTGCGAACACAATGAATATTTTCAGTTCTAAAATAATATCGGCTCCGGCGTTTCTTCTCGCCGTCCTGCTGTGCTCCTGCGATTCGCTGCAGCCCGACAACAGGCCTCCTCCGGTCGGAGAGATTGTGACTCCGAAGATAAACCTGAGCGTGTTCGACAGGAAAAGCGCCGTCAATTTCATGGTCACTTCAATTGCGACCCAGTGCGCGCCTATTTCAACGGCAGGGATAAACCTTCCTTATATCGTCAATGATTTCACGGCCTCCGACGGACTCGTGAACAACATGCCCCTGGAACTCTGGCAGAGCCTTATCAAGATGAAGATGATAGTTCCGGTCGATGATAACGACGCCAAGAAGCAGTACAGGCTTCTCAGCGAGATTAAGGAGACCGGGAACAGCCCTGAAAAGAAGGATTACTCCTGGGAGCTTCGCCTTGTTTCAATAAAGGACAATACGGAAATCTGGAAGGATTCCGTAGAATTCGTAGTCATCTCCACTCCTCAGCCCAAGGATTGACAGGAATTCCAAAGGCGACCTAGCCACAAACCAATATCGAAATCCGAATGTCGAAATCCAAAACAATAAAACATGAAATTCAAATGTTTGAATTTTTAAACCTTCTAAACTACAAATTTGTTTCGTATTTCGTGCTTCGAATTTCGGATTTCATATACGCTTAAAACATAGAACTTTAAAACAAAGACACTAATGCCAGCCTATCCAGATGCATTGAAATTCCTTTCCGATCTTGAGACATACGGAATCAAACTCGGCCTTGGACAGGTTTCAGAGCTTTTTGCCATGGTCGGAAACCCCCAGGAAAAGATCCGCTTCATACATGTCGCCGGTACGAACGGGAAAGGTTCGGTATGTGCGATGCTATCGTCCTGCCTGAAAGCCGCAGGCTTCAAGACCGGATTCTACAGTTCTCCACATCTTGTTTCGGTCAGGGAGCGTTTCAGGATCAACGGGAAGGCGATCTCTGAAAAGGATCTTGCAGCCCTTGTCTTCAAACTCAGACCGCATGTCGAAAAAATGAAGTCAGCCGGGAAATATCCTACTTTCTTCGAAGTGACGACTGTGATGGCCGGAATGTACTTCGCAGAGGAGAAGACCGATTTCGTGGTATGGGAGACCGGCATGGGAGGCCGCTTCGACGCCACCAACGTCGTAACACCGGTCGCATCAGTCATCACGGGTATCGGCATCGACCATACTGCCCACCTTGGCGCAACTGAAACAAAGATTGCATTTGAAAAAGCCGGAATAATAAAGCCGGGCATCCCTGTCTTCTGCGGCAAACTCGCTAGAAACGCCATGAATGTCGTGGAAAAGAAGGCCGGCGAATGCAGCTCTCCTGTGGTCCGGGTCGGAGGGAATCTTGAAAAGATAGAACTTTCGCTCCGGGGAAAGATTCAGGAACAGAACGCACTCCTTGTCCTTTCGGTCCTAAAGCACCTCTCCACCGATTACAAATTAAACAACGAAAAGGCAAAGTGGGGGCTCGCAATGGCAAAATGGCCAGCCCGCTTCCAGATACTGGAAGACGGAAGCATACTCGATGGATCTCATAATCCCCAGGCTGTTTCCGTCCTGATATCAAACACCCGGGAATATTTTCCAAAAGAGAAATTCTCCGTCATTTACGGTTGTCTTGCCGACAAGGATTCAGGTTCAATAATAAAGCTTCTTGATAAAGTCGCATATGAATTTATCTTTGCGCCTATAAGAGGATCCAGGAAGAGCCTCTCGCCCGATGAACTGGAAAAGATATGCCGCAAGGTCTCAGGCAAACCCGTGAAGAAAGCCGAATCTGTCAGGAAGGCGCTGGACATGGATCATGGGAAAAGATTTCTGATAACCGGTTCATTATACCTGGCAGGACAGGTCCTTTCGGAGTACTTTACTGAAGAAGAAATAGTAAACATATAATTTTTCCAGTATCTGAAAAAATTAAAGGAGCATATGACATGAAGAAATATTTTCTTATGACAGCGGCGGTTTTCATCCTGTGCGGGCTGTTCGTCCTGGCCGAATCCGCATCGGAGAAGCTCGATACCTTGAAGAAGAAAAGGTCTGACGCAGCCGTCCAGCTGTACAACCGCAGGATCAAGCTCATCGAGGACGATCCCAAGCTCAAGGAAATCCATGACAAGATCCTCTCCCTCCACAAGGATCTGGCCCTGAAACTTGAAAACGACCGCGAGGTAATCGAGCTTTCTACGCAGATAAGGGATATTGATGCTGAAATCGAAAAACTTTCCGAGCAGCTCAAGAAAGAAGAAAAGAAGGAAGAAGTCAGCAAGGATAAACAATGAAAAGCATTTTGGTGACAGGCGGAGCAGGCTTCATCGGCGCCAACTTCGTCAGCATGCTCCTGACTGAAAAAAAGGGCACTAAGGTTGTCAACCTTGATGCCCTCACCTATGCAGGCAACATGGAGAACCTTGCAAAGTTCACGAACGACAGGAACCACGTGTTCGTACACGGCGATATCCGGAGCCTTGAGATTGTGGAAAAGATCATCAGGGACCATAAGATCGAAGGCATCATAAATTTTGCGGCGGAAAGCCACGTCGACCGTTCAATATCGGGGCCCGGCATCTTCATAGAGACAAACGTCTCCGGCACCTTGAACCTTCTGCAGTGCGCAAAGAAACTTGGTGTCCAAAGGTTCCTCCAGGTTTCAACTGATGAAGTATATGGTTCCCTCTCTACGGGGGAGGATAAATTCTCGGAGAAGACCAGCATAAAGCCGAATTCACCCTACAGCGCCAGCAAGGCGGCCGCAGACCATCTCATCCACGCCTTCCACCATACTTACAGCATGGACACCGTCATCACCAGATGCTCGAACAACTACGGTCCATACCAATTCCCGGAAAAAATGATCCCCCTCTGCATAAACAACATCAGGCAGGGCAAACAGATACCTGTCTATGGCGACGGCATGCAGGTGCGCGACTGGATATACGTGCTTGACCACTGCAGGGCAATCTTCACGGTGTTCGAGAAGGGAATCGGCGGTGAAGTCTACAATATCGGCGGAAATAGCGAGAAAACCAACATGGATCTCGTCAAAACGCTCCTCAAGCTCCTCGGCAAGGACGAATCACTGATCTCGTTCGTCAAGGACAGACCCGGACATGACAGGCGATACGCCATTGACAATTCAAAGATCACCAATTCCCTCGGATGGAAGCCATCGGTGACATTCGAACAGGGCATATCCAATACCGTCGAATGGTATCTCAAGAACAAAGCCTGGCTCGACCATGTCACTTCCGGAGAATATCAGACCTACTACGACAAGATGTATTTGGGCAAATAAATTTTTCACAAGTGAAAAATTTATAATCGTCTAATATCATACAGTCTTATCATCTATCGAGGGGGATGAAATGAAAACACGTATTTTTGGATTGATTGGAATGGCGACTGCGCTGATCGCAATAACGGTCTTTGCGAAAATTCCGGAGCCCATTGTTCTAGGACGGCTCTCGGAGAGCCAGGGTCTCGTGAGCGTCCGCCCGGCGAACTGCGACCGATGGACTCCGGTAACCGAATCCATGCTCTTATTTCCAGGCGACTGGCTGAAAACCGATGTCAGAGGCGCAAATGCGGCCCGGATTAGTTTGGACAGCGGCGGCTCCCTCATTGTCGGTCCCGGCTCATTGGTCGAGTTCCCGGATTCAAAGACATTGCGTGTGACATGCGGCGAACTTGAGGCTGGAGGTACGGAACATAATCCTCTCATGGTCGGAATGCCGGGAACAAAGGCGGACGAGACTGTCGGCAGTCTCCCTTTCTCAAAGGCCTCAGTACTGAGAGTACGGGATGGCAAAATTGAAAAACTCGACTATGAACCATCCTGGCTGAAAGGATTCAAGGGTACGCTCGTCAAGGAATCCATGGGCGAACTCCTTGTCAATGTGGACGGGCGCGACGTGCCACTCACTGTCGGCTACCACAAGGTGACCGTTGACATCCGCGACCAGATAGCCCGAACCGTCATCGAGGAGTCTTTCGTCAACCATACGGACAGCAGTCTCGAGGGGATATTCCATTTTCCACTGCCTGCCGATGCTTCGATATCGAATTTCGGGATGTGGATAGGCGATGACCTCGTCGAAGCCGACGTCGTGGAAAAGCAGAGGGCCCGCGAGATCTATGAGACGATTCTCCGCGAACGGCGCGATCCCGGCCTTCTCGAGTGGTCCGGCGGCAACATTTTCAAGGCACGGGTCTTCCCGATTTTTCCAAACTCCGAGAAACGTGTGACGATCGCCTACACGCAGGTTCTGCCGATCCGCAACGGGACATACAGATATTCCTATCCTCTTGCCGGCGAGATGCTCCGTCAGAAACCTCTGCGCGAGCTTCAAATCATTGCTAACATCTGCAGCGCCGCCCCTTTGAAAAGCGTTGTGTGTCCCAGCCACAAGTCCAGGGTGCGCCAGGCTGCGAATTCCGCAAGCGTCGAGTTTTCAGCGCAGGAATACTGCCCTGATAAGGACTTCGAACTGATTGTCGAGCCGGATATTGAAAAGCAGCCCCTTACTCTCATTCCGCACCAGCGCGGTGAAGACGGTTATTTTCTCGCGCTTCTCAATCCCCCTGGTGGAAGCGGATCCCGACCTCTCATAGGCGACGGAAATCCCCTGCGTCTGATTATCCTGGCCGACAGTTCCGGCAGCATGGATCCTGCACAGCGGGAGGCCCAGCAGAAATTCCTCCGCGCCCTCTTCTCGTCCCTCGGCAAACAGGATCAGTTCATGCTTGCCACCTGTGATGTCGACTGCAACTGGCTCACGTCCGAACTCCGGGCAGCCGATGAGAAAAACATGAGCAAGGCCCTGGATTCGCTGTCATCGCGCCGTTCGCTTGGCTGGAGCGATCTCGACAAGGCGTTCGCTGCGGTCGCCGCCAAGGCCGACGGCAATTGCCAGATAATCTACATAGGCGACGGAATCCAGGCGACATCGGAAGTGGATCCTGCGAATTTCGCAAAACGCATCGTGAATATTTTCAAGGATGCGGTATCGAAAGGCGCATCGTGCCATGCAGTCTCAACCGGCGCGTCCTACGAATCTTCCGTCATGAAGACAATTGCGGCACAGGGCGGTGGCTCGTTCCGGAGGATCGAGGGAGACGGCGGCTCCGAAAAGGCGGCCCTCGAACTTCTCGAAGAACTCACTCGGCCTCCCCTCCGGAACCTGGCCGTCGAGTTCAACGGACTGCGCGCCGCAAGTGTCTATCCGGAGAATCTGCCGAACCTTCCTGGCGGCGCCCAGCAGATCGTGGTCGGGCGCTATCTGCCATCGAGCCTCTCGAAGGACGCCTCCATCGTCCTCACCGGCAGAATCGGCGGCAAAACACTGGAATTCAAACAGCCGTTCAAGATGCCTCAGGGCGGATTGGAGAACTCCTTCATTCCGCGGCTCTGGGCGCGCATGCATCTCGACAAGCTCCTCGAACAGGGGTCGACTCCCGAAACACGCGATCAGATAGTGTCGTTCAGCCAGGAATTCAGGATAATGACGCCATTCACTTCATTCCTAGTCCTCGAAAGCGACGCCGACAGGGAACGCTTCGGGGTCAAACGCCATTTCGCAATGCGCGACGGAGAGGCTTTTTTCGCCGAAGGACGTGAAAAGGGCAGCTACCAGCTCGTCCAACAGCAGATGAAACTGGCCATAGCCTGGCGTGCCGGACTGCACAATGACATCTTAAGAGAGATGGCAGAACTCGGACGCCAGGAACTGATGGTACAGCTCCCGATAGACAGACCATATGGAAAATATGGAAACGTTATTTTTCCTGAAGGGCAGGCATCCGTATCCGCAAGGGCAGGCAACCAATTGAAAGACGGCGCAGGCAGATCACGTAGTATTGATGATATAGGCGATATCAGGACGGATGCTGATGCCTCAGTTGGAATAGACGCACTACGATATTCCAAAGGTGGAGAGTCTGCTGTCAATGAAGAAATTCCGGGAGAACCCATCCTTAGAGATGAAGGAGGTGAGGTGCAAGTGGCAATGGACAAGCTCGAGGCAATGCCGGAATCAAAGTTAAGCTCAGGAAAGGTCTTGGAGAAAAAATCCCTTTCCGCATACGGCCCTGCTCCATCTCCCAACATGGTCTCCGGATATCTCTACGACAGAGCCGCGCAAGCACCGAACCAGAATCTACGCCGCCAATCATGGCTCTCCGGAGGAAGCCCTGTTGCCTTTTGCAGCGCGCCGTCATACCGGGAAGAACCGGATGAATGGATTAACGTATGGGTTCCGCACTTGCCCCTGATAGATCCGTCCAAGCCTGCGGAGAAAAAACCGGAGTTCTGGACCGATGATGCATTCAAACTATCCCTCTCCCTAGACCGCCGTCAGTCCCTTAAAAACAGCAAGTCTACGTTCCGAGTCCTCTCGGTTGAACGCAAATTCGATCCTGAAAACGCCAATGCGCCTACTTTCCTGTCCGCCAATCTTGATGTTGCCTCTCCGGATCGGTGGATGACACTGTCCGTCGCCGATCACGATAATCCTGCTCTTGCCTGGTTCACCCCCGGGCAATACGGTGTGATTTCGTTGTCAACCCGTCTCGGGCGAATAGCAAAACCCGACAAAGAGATGCCAGCCGCCTGTCCATTCTCCCTGCGGGATTCTTCGATGAGTCTTCTTTCAGAAAGCTATCAGTCCAATTATCGGGCAATCGTCGAGTCCAGGGCCGACAATCGCGCAGAACTTGTTTTTGTCGCGCCAAACAATCCAAATTACAGCATTCATCTCCTGATAGACACCAGCCGGAATGTCCTTCTTGAAGAGTGGACAATTGCCGAGGGTAAAACCGTCTCGCGGACTCGCTTCGATCAGTTCAAGGAAATTGCAGGCTCATGGTGGGCGACGCGGATCACCACATATAATTCCGACGGGAAGACACGCGCCGAAACAAACCTCGAAATCAGCACCCTCGATGCCGAAGGGTTCCAGAAAGCATGGAACCTTGTCGAACTTGCAAAAAGGGACTCGATACTGGTTCCGTCTCCATTGCCGGATATCGCCAAGGCTAAAAAATCATTTTCCACAGGCAAGGCCGACCCGGAGCAGTTGATGGCATTGATCTCCCATTTTGCCGCGACACAGCGATGGGAACGTGCAAAGCCGATCTTTGACGAACTCCGCAGGAAGACAGGAGAGAAGATTGGATTCCATTATCTCGAATTCGGTCTTCTTATCTCATCAAGACGGAACGAGGAACTGCGCACGCTGTCAGCCAAACTCTGCGGTGAACTTGTGAAGAATGGCCTATCTCTTGGAAATTATCTCGTACAGATTCCCACCGGTAAGATCCCGGAAAAATGCGGTGAACTGGAAATGGCTCAATCTTTGTTCGGCAAATCACAGAACTTCCAGCCCAATGAAAAGATCGAATTCCTCGACCTCTTGAAACCGGTTTTTGACCGGCAGCCTGCGCACCTGAACGCCAATCTGTCCTGGCTCCAGCAGTATTCCGATAAGCTGTATGA
>JBAQUG010000040.1:0-13320 GCA_049297395.1 Victivallales bacterium
GAACCATGGGGATGTCCCTATCATGAATGTGCCGCCTGAAAGAAATATATTTGTTCCACAGGGATATGAATAATATCCGGATACGACTCCACTGCCGCCGCAGTATGTGCATTTCCTTATGAATTCACCTGCGCCGCTGCATACGTTGCATACCCTGAATCCGCTTCCTTCGCAGATGTGGCATGTTATCCTGCCGTTCTGGCATTTGGGGCATTTCTTGTTTATCCTCCCGGTCGCCTGGCATTTCGCACAGGCTATTTCACCGTTTCCGGAACATCTCCTGCACATCTGATCAGGGAGGATCCATATTTTCTTCCCGAGGAGCACGTGCCCGTTCTTGAGATGGTATTCCAGGGTGTCCTTTGAAAAGGCCTCATGGTTGTAGAGAACGAGATTTTTACTTTTGAGATCCTCGTCGATGCCAGAGTTTATCTTGGTGATCTGCGCGCCAAGATCCATCGCTTTTCCCATCAGGTCGGTTATAGCCGGATTGACTTTCCTAAGGCACGCCTGCGCCTGTTCGGCATAACGTCTGGCCTCTCCGGGATATCCTGCGGCAAGACTCTTCGCCTTTGACACGAGACTGTCGGCAGAATCAAGGTTTCCCAGAGACAGCGCCCTGACCATGTCGATGTCGGCGACATCGTCTGTCCCATACGGACGTGTCACTCCTTCAGATTCAAAGAGTATCGAGACCTTGTCGGCGCCCTTGTACGAACCATGGAGGACTTTTCCGTTCTTCAAGACCAGCACGCCGGACTCGGCCTGAGCCTTGAGCGTATCCCATCTGTTCTGTTTTTTTGCTTCCCTGCTCAGCTGCGAATTCCGCAGGGTTTCAACCTGTGCCGCCGGGAACCAGGCGCCGTTGTAGTATCCGAGCCCTTTCCTCCTCTGTTCGGCTGCGAACTTCGCAAATGCGCTTTCCCTGCTGAATGAAAGGCCTTCCATGTTTTTGGGGATTTTCACGGTCGCATTCACGCCCATCCTTTTCACGGAGACGAAATAGTACTTCTCGTCCGAACCTGTTATCGGCATGTCTTCGCCTGCGCGAATCACAAATGGAACAATGCCCGCCTCGATCCCGCCCCTGAAATACATGAAGCGCATATCCTTTGAAGGCTCCATCAGCACCATGTACTTCTGATACTTTGGAATAAGGCAGCAGACTGAATAAAAATCGATCTTCACGAGGAAAAGATAATATTCGCTGGCGTCAAGCATGATTGGAAGCTTCGTCTGTGGTGCGATGAAGATCTTCCGGATCTCAGGCTGTATGGCGGTTTCGGCGGCAAAGGAGAGATATCCAGTTTTTGATTCGATGTCCGGGGGCTGGATTTCCCGCTTGACCGGACCGGGGGGATCCTGGCAGAAAAGATGGAACTGGAGAGCGGTGAAAAGGAACATCAGCAGGATTGTCTTTTTACGGACCATCACTTCTCCAGAAAGAAATATTAGAGATTCCCTTAAACAAAATTGTCCCGGTGCTTGATGACAACGAGGGTCTGGTCGTCCGACTGTGGTGTCTCTTCGACGAACATGTCCACGGAACGCAGTATCTTCTCTATCGTCTCCTGTGGCGCGCTCCTGCCTTCGCATGATGACATGAAATTATCCTTGAGCCTGTCGATTCCGAACTCCTCGTCATTCTTGTTGAGGGCCTCGGTGATGCCGTCGGTATAGAGGAGGATTGAAATGTCCTTGTAGAATGAGAACGTGAAGGTCTCGAATTCATCAATCATGTCCCCGGGCATCAGCCCTAGAGCCGTGCCCTGCGTGAATATCTTCCTGAGCCTGTGGTTGTGGGACGGTATGCACAGCAGGAGCTCTGTATGGCCGGCCCTTACGTATTCGATGGTGTCCTCCTTCCTGTTCAGCAGGCAGCATGCGATCGTGATGAACCTCTCGGCGCTGGTGTCCCTGTAGAGGTTGTTGTTCAAGTCGCGCATCAGCTCGTTCAGCGTCGAATATCTCTCGATGTTCGCCCTTATGAAGCTTCTCGCCATGAACATCAGGAGGCAGGCCGGTATCCCCTTGCCGCAGGCGTCTCCGATGATGACGAGCATGCGGTCCTTGTCGATCTCGACGAAGTCATAGAAGTCGCCGCTGACCTCCTTGGCCGACTTTGAGAATGCATGCACCGAGAACTGCCCCCATTCGGGACATTCCTTGGGAAGAAGCGAGGACTGGAGCTGTTTTGCGAACTCGAGTTCCTGGTTTATCCTCTGCTGCTTGCTCAGGTTTGAATAGACTTTGACGATGTTGTAGGCGAGTTCGACCTGGGCTGCCATGAATTTCAGGGCGCTGAACTGTTCCGGCGTAAATGATTTCCCGTCCTCGCGGCTGTTGACCGCGCATACGACGCCTATCAGTTTTCCTTCCTTCACCATCGGCACGGCCATCAGGGTCTCGATCGGAATGACGCTTCCAGTTGCTGCCACGCGAGGATCGTCAGAGGCCTCTTCGATGAGAAGGGATTCACGGCTCTGCGCGACCTCCCCTATGATTCCGTCCCCCAGCTTGATCTTCTCCCGGCGCAGGGACTCAAGGATGAACCGGGGTTTTGTAAGTACATATTCCGTCGATTTGTGCAGGGGGGGGAATGCGCCGGCAATGCCTGCGGCCTTCAGGCAGCCGTCTTCTTCCATGGTGAAAATACACAGCGAACTTGAACCTACCAGGTCGGCTACATAACGGGCGGTCATGTTCATCGAATCCTCTATTTCCTCCACAGTCTTCAGGTTTTTGGAGAAAATGCTGATGAAATTGCCTATTTCAGCCTTCTTGTGGAGAGTGTCGTCGAGCATGCTTCTCAGCGAGAAGTTCTTGTACCGGAGATAGAACACGTATCCTGCTGAAAGAACCAGCAGGATAAACAGAATAACTTTGATGGATACGTCTGACATAACTTATTTGTCCAGAAACAGGCCGGTGAACAAATCAAATCCCCTTGTTGAACATTTAACAGGTAAATTCGCCCTGAAATCTGAATTAAATAACTTAATTTTTCTATTGTAAAATGCAAGGGTTCCCTTAATTTAAGCAATCAATTTAATAAAAGTGGCAAAACTAGAAGGTTTCCTCAACGCTGCGTGGATGTGTGCTGCAAATGGCAGGTAAAAACAAACTTTTCGTGAAGATCTGCGGTATTACGCGTCTGGAAGACGCCATGTTTGCCACAGCAAACGGCGCTGGCGCCGTCGGCTTCATAGCCTATCCGAAAAGCCCGCGATACGTCACGCCTGAGCAGGTTTCGCGGATTGCCGGCTCCCTAAAAGCCGGGATTCGCAAGGTCGCAGTCTTCGTGAACCCTGGCCAGGATGAAATCAACGCCTATATTGCCGCAGGAGCCGATGTCATCCAGCTCCATGGCGATGAAACTGCGGAATTCGCGGAGAAAATTGCGGAGTTCGCAGAAGTATGGAAGGCTTTGAGGCTGAAAACAGAAGATGAAGCTTTGAATTTCAGGAAATTTCCCGCATCGAAATTCCTCCTTGACGCCTTCAGTGAAAAGGAATATGGTGGAACTGGAAGGAAAGCTGACTGGAATATTGCGAAATTCGCAGTTGAGACGTCGAGCGTACCCATCATTCTCGCGGGCGGACTGAATCCTGCGAACATCGCAGAAGCAGTGAATTCAGTGAATCCTTTCGGAGTTGATATAAGCAGCGGGGTGGAATCATCACCTGGAATCAAGGATCTCGGGAAGTTGTCCAAGTTGTTCGAGGAAATAAAAAAAACGTAGTTTTGGCTGTTTCTTGTCTGGAGATCCGGCTGAGAAAAGGCAGTGTCCAGAGGTTCCTTATAACCTTCGAATCAAATAAGAAAAAACGGATCTTTCCGTTAAAGCACTTGATGTTGAGGGCGTTGCCCATATATTTAATGAGATTAGTTCTCATTCTCAGCAATAAGGAGCCGTGCAGAAATAACTTTGACATTTGGCGGGAAATACAGGTGTTTGGATTTGAGGCGCGAGCCCAGCGCGTATGGTGCATGCGTAAGGGGTGAAGCAACGAAGAAGACAAATACATGGAATTCCGCCCCGAAGGGCTGGCGTTCTTCAGGTCGCTTATCACGCTGTTTGCTCGTTGCATATCTTCAGATATGCTCCTCGCAAACATCATGATGATCGATCCGAAATTCCAGACAGCAAATGTAAAAGTTATTTCTGTACGGCTCCTAAAGGAGTTTACGGTGATTCTGACCACTCAGCGAAAAGCCATGATAGACGAGTTGAAGAAACTCAAGACCCATCCTACTGCCGATGAATTCTACGAGGTGATAAGGAAGAAGATCCCAAAGATAAGCATTGCATCCGTATACAGGAACCTTGATGTCCTTTCAAAGGCGGGACATATATTGAAGATAGAGACCAGCGGGACGCAGATGAGGTTTGACGGCGACCTGAGCAGGCATTATCATCTGAGGTGCTCAAAATGCGGCAGGCTGATTGATTTCATGCCGAAGGGAGTGGATTCACTGGAGAAGTCGGTCAAGGATTTGAAGAAGCGCAACAGGAATTTAATTGATTTCAATATAGAGTTTTCCGGAAAATGTGGAAAATGCGAGTGATTCGCCAGCAATAATATTGGAGATGGGATCATGGATAGGAACATCAAGGGGACGGAGACGGAAAAAAACCTTCTGAAGGCTTTCGCGGGAGAGTCCCAGGCAAGGAACCGCTATACATATTCCGCCGGTGTCGCCGTCAAGGAAGGATATGAGCAGATAGCTGCGATCTTCGAGGAGACCGCCGACCAGGAGAGGATACATGCGAAAAACTTCTTCAGGCATCTCGAAGGCGGAGATCTTGAAATAACAGCTTCCTATCCGGCTGGGAAGATTGGAACTACGGAAGAAAACCTCGCCCATGCCGCCGCCGGCGAACACCATGAATGGAGCAACCTTTATCCGGCATTCGCCGATGTAGCTGGAAAAGAGGGGTTCAAGGACGTCGCAATGCTTTTCAGGGTGGTTTCAAATGCTGAAAACGCACATGAGGCCCGTTATAATGCCCTGCTGAAGAACCTTAAGGAAGGCAAAGTCTTCAGAAAGGACGTGAAAGTCAAATGGCAGTGCAGGAAATGCGGCTATGTCCATGAGGGTAATGAAGCGCCCGGGAAATGCGCCGCCTGCCAGCATCCTCAGGCGTATTTTGAGATTAAAAAGGAGAACTGGTGATCAGCCGTCCTTGAAAACAGGATGATATAATGTTAGATTCTATGGCTGGAAAGCCGAATTAAACAACATGGAGGATGACAATGGCTAAAAGACTTGAAGTGCTTAAATGCTGCAAGGGAGTTACTTTCGAAGTTCTTACCGACGGAGACTGCGCTGATATCACATGCTGCGGGGAACCGGTACAGGTCCTGAAGGAAAACAGCGTCGATGCCGCAAAGGAAAAGCATGTGCCGGTGATTCAGCAGGGGAAGGTCGGCGTTAAAATCGCGGTTGGTGCAGTGCCCCATCCCATGGAGGAGAAGCATTACATACAGTGGATAGAAGTGGTTAACGGAGATTATGTGAACCGCAGGTATCTCAAGCCTGGACAGGCTCCTGAA
This sequence comes from Victivallales bacterium, assembly GCA_049297395.1. Taxonomy (GTDB): domain Bacteria; phylum Verrucomicrobiota; class Lentisphaeria; order Victivallales; family GWF2-50-93; genus GWF2-50-93. Next base: position 5,559 of record JBAQUG010000040.1, read on the forward strand.
GCGGAATTCTATGTTCCATATACAGACAAACTTATAGTCCGTGCATATTGCAACCTGCACGGGCTCTGGAGGGCATGACCATGATACCTAAAAAGATTGAAGCAGCATTGAACGACCAGCTCAACTTCGAGCTGTACTCGGCGTATATCTACCTTGCAATGGCCGCCCATCTCAGGTTCAAGGGCCTCAATGGATTCGCGAACTGGATGCAGATACAGGCGCAGGAAGAGACAGTGCATGGAATGGGCTTCTACAATTTCATAATCGATCGCGGCGGCAAAGTCGTCTTGAAGGCGATAACCCAGCCCAAGTCGGAATGGAAATCTGCTCTTGCGGCCTTTGAAAACGTACTCGAACACGAGTGTATCGTCACTTCAAGGATAAACAAGATTGCCGCCCTCGCGGAAGACGAAAAGGATTTTGCCACGAGGAATTTCATGCAATGGTACATCGGGGAACAGGTTGAAGAAGAGGCCAACGCCAATGAGATCATAAATGAGCTCAAGCTCTCTGAAGACTCAAAGGAAGCGCTTCTCATGCTCGACAGGGAAAAAGGCCGGAGAGTATTCATGTTCCCGGTCATCCCCGGCGGAATCAAGGCACCCGGCGCTGTTGCGCCTTGATCGTAAAGGTGCAGAAAGTATGAACAACGTCGGAAAAGCTGTCAAGATAAGCGACAATGTCTTCTGGGTCGGCGCGGTCGACTGGACGATTCGTGATTTCCACGGATATCAGACAGGCAGGGGAACCACTTACAACTCCTATCTGATCATGGCCGACAGGATCACTCTTGTCGATGCCGTGAAAGCTCCGTTCATGGACGAGCTTCTGTCAAGGGTTTCGTCGGTTGTGGATCCATCCAAAATCGACTACATAGTATCTAACCATGCCGAAATGGATCATTCCGGATGCCTGCCAGGGATGATCGACATCATCAAGCCTGAAAAGGTTTTTGCTTCGGCAATGGGACAGAAGACACTGGAATCGCAATTAGGGATAGGTTCGAAGATAACACCGGTCAGGAACGGCGAGAATCTCCCTCTTGGCAATTTGAATCTGACCTTCATGGAAACCAAGATGCTGCACTGGCCTGACAGCATGTTCACCTATCTGAAGGAAGATCAGATCCTTTTCTCCCAGGACGCTTTCGGGATGCATCTGGCTGTGGACAGGATTTTCGACGATGAGAACGTATGGGATGTCCTTGAGGAGGAGGCGGAAAAATATTTTGCAAACATCCTCATGCCATACTCGAACCTTATACTTAAGCTTCTTGATACGGTCGGGGAAATGAAGCTTCCAATCAAGCTTGTAGCGACCGACCATGGACCTGTCTGGCGTTCAAATATTGGAAAGATAACCGAACTCTACAGGAAATGGTCCGAACACAAGCCGGTTTCCCGGGCTGTCGTCGTTTATGACACAATGTGGAACAGCACCGCCATTATGGCAAACGCGATAGGGGAGGGACTCAGGGAATCGGGTGTCGATTTCAAGATCCTGCCCATGGGCGTGAGCCACAGGAGCGATGTGGCTACGGAGTTGCTCAAATCAAGCGCCTTTGTCGTCGGATCCCCGACGTTGAACAACAATATCTTTCCGACTGTCGCCGACGTGATGACCTATGTCAAGGGATTGCGGCCATTGAACATGGTTGGGGCGTCCTTCTCCTCCTACGGGTGGAGCGGTGAATCTCTCGGACAGCTGAATGACTATCTCAAGTCGATGAATGTCGAACTTGTCAGTGATGGCATCAGGGTGAAATATGTGCCGGCTGACGCCGACCTGAAGGCCTGTTCGGACCTTGGCAGACTGGTTGGTGTCACCCTCCGCAGTAAGAGCAAATAGAACCGGCGAATCGGTGAATGGGCGAAATTTTATAAACCAAAATATGAATGGAGGTTTTCATGGAAAAATATGTATGTGATGCGTGTGGCTGGGTTTATGATCCTGCAAAGGGAGATCCCGATCATGGTATAGCTCCCGGAACATCTTTTGCCGATCTTCCAGATGACTGGACATGTCCGGAATGCGGAGTTGGCAAGGATTCCTTCTCCAAGCAGGATTAAAATCCTTTGCAGGACCATGCAAAGGATTTTACATGGAAAAGTTTACAGCAAAGCATCTTGAAACCCTTTATTCAAAGTTCAATAAAAGGGAGTTTGTCCATCCGGACCCCCTGGAATTCCTTTATGGGTATGACAACCCGGCAGACAGGGAAATTGCAGGTCTCATAGCTTCCTCCCTCGCCTATGGGAAGGTGAACCAGATCCTGAAAAGCGTTTCAAAGATCCTTGGCCGGATGGGAGCTTCTCCACATGATTTCCTGATGGACTCGGGAAAAGACGAACTGTTTTCAGAATATAAAGGTTTCAAGCACCGCTTTACTACGGGAGAGGAACTCGCCATCCTGCTGCTTTCTGCGAAATCCGCAATCAAGAGATATGGTTCGCTTGAAGGTTGCTTTATGGCAGGATACAGGGACAGTGATCCTGATTTGATTCCGGCGATGAGTAATTTTGTAAAGATCATGAGTGCGGGCTTCAGGAATAGTGAAACCTACCTGCTGCCATGCCCAAGCCGGGGCAGCGCCTGCAAGAGGCTGAACCTCTATATGCGCTGGATGGTCAGGAAAGATGACGTGGATCCAGGAGGCTGGGACGATGTCCCCAGATCGAAGCTAATCATTCCTGTCGATGTGCACATCTGGAACATCTGCAGCCGTGCCGGGTTTACAAAACGGAAACAGGCAAACCTCAAGTCCGCGGTGGAGATAACTGCGAAATTCGCAGAACTCAGTCCCGAGGATCCCGTGAAATACGATTTCAGTCTCACACGCTTCGGTATTCGCGACGAGTTGGAATATGATGACATGAGGAAACACGTTTGAAGAATGAAACGGAGGGCTGGTGAAACGGGGAATCGGAGATTAAATCAACAGAGAACAGATGACAGCCGGCAGCTTTAAAATGTAGGAGTTCACAACTTTAGTTGTGTCTTAAATCGCCAATAGGAAATCTAAAATGACGACTTATCCATACGAATGCTGGTCCACTCTGTGCCAGATGGCACCATATCTGCTTTTTGGATTTCTTTTCGCGGGACTTCTCTCGGTCTTTATTTCACCTGAAACTGTCAAGCGCCATCTCGGGGGCAGGGGATTCCTCCAGGTCTTCAAGGCCTCCCTGTTCGGGGTTCCTCTTCCATTGTGCTCATGCGGAGTCATCCCTGTTTTCGCCTCTCTCCGGAAAAGCGGCGCCGGAAAGGGCGCGGCGACTTCCTTTCTCATATCCACTCCGCAGACAGGTGTCGACAGCATACTCGTCACCTACAGCATGCTCGGACCGGTTCTTGCCATATTCAGACCGCTTGCAGCCCTGATCTCAGGAATTGTCGGTGGAACGCTGGTTGATTCCTTCGATAAAGAAGACAAGGACCAGCAAATTCAGAAGGATCCCGGTTCACGCTCATGCTGCCATGACAAATGCTGCGATGAGCCGAAGAAGGAAAATATACTCAAACGGATTTTAGTCTATGGCTTTGTGACCCTGATGGACGATATGGCGAAATCACTTTCAATAGGAATTATTCTGGCGGCGGCAATTGCAATGATGGTTCCTGAAAACTGGTTCTCCAGCGCGGTTGGAACAGGTTTTACGGGAATGATCTTCATGATGGCCTGCGGAATACCTCTCTATGTTTGCGCAACAGCTTCCGTCCCTATTGCCGCGGTACTTATCGCAAAAGGAGTGTCGCCCGGTGCGGCATTCGTATTTCTAATGACCGGTCCTGCGACAAATGCGGCGGCAATTGCCATTGTCTGGAAAATGCTTGGAAAAAGATCCACTTTCCTTTATCTCTTTTCCCTGGCGGCCTGTGCAATTGCCTTTGGACTTGTCATTGATAGGATTCCTTACTTAGGCACGGATGTTGTCGCCGCTGCGTGCCACCATGATGAATCTCCGAACTTATTCCAGCAGATATCAGCGGGAGTTCTTCTTATGCTCATATCGATTTCATTGCTGAAGCCGTTGTTCAAGAAGAGAAACTGAGCAACAATCTTCCAATCAGGTGGTCGCATTGAGAATTGGCTGCCTATTCCGCCTTCACCGCGCCAGCATCGGTCGACTTTTCAGGTACTAAAACTTTGGGAGCTTCGACCTTCTTATCCGACTTGTCCTTTGCCTTCAGGAAGTCATTGCGGGACTTGCGAACGGGGGCAAGATCATTCATTGACATTGTGTAGAGCCATTTACCGAGAGATTTTTCACGCTCGAGCTTCTCCTTGAGCTTGTCTGTCTTTGATTTGAACTCCTTGTCGAGCCTGTCCTTGTCCTCCGGTTTCTCGTCCTTGCCAGCTTCGCGACTTTCAGGAATGGAGGAGGAGACTTTCACGGTCACAAGATATTTTTCTGCGTCGCCTTCCTTTGATGCGAATTTGATTTCATATTTGAATCCACCTTCAGTCTCGACAGTGGCTGATTCGCCAGCGAAATCCGCAGGACACGGGTTTACGTCCTTGAAAGAAACATTCTTGAAGAACGAATTAAGCGGATTGATCTTGTTTTCCTCCATATCCTCGCCATCCCTGAGGTCCGAAAGGACAAGTTTTGCGCTTTTTTCATCCCTGACCATCTTCCAGTTCCCTTCAGGATCCTTTTTCACAACTTCAATTATTCTTATATTATCCAAATCAAACATGGATTTCTCCGTCCAGCCCAACGGGTCGGCAGCAGCATCTTCCAAAGGATAATTGATGAGTTTCGGCTGGAATTTGCCGTCGCAGACCATCATAAATCTCCCGTCAGGCATCGCCCCGCCGAAAAAAGGATTTGGATTTTCCTCTTTCTTGGAATGAAACTTGCCTAGCAGCAGTGAACAGGGATTCCTGCCGGATCCTCCGGAAAGTTCAACAAGAACGGCTGTTCCTTTTTCCCTGTCCGTTTCCCCAAGATTTAGTTTTTCAAGCTGTGATCTGCCGGCGTTGATATTCTGTACGGTCTTGATTTCGGTCAGGTTAGTTAGAAAACTAGATATCTTCTGGTAGTTTCCAGGATAGGAGTTCTTTTCCGATATGGACCATGTTCCGTCTTCGTTTTTCTTGACTGTAGCAGTCTGTTTTCCGGAGGATATCGTGAAACTTGATATCTTATTCACATCCAGATCAGGCAGTAGGGTTTCGCCCGATGCGCTGTATTTGCTGCTGTTCCATGTTGAATTGTCGCTTTTGAAAAGAAAATAGATTGAAAGGCCTATTGCGATTAGAACAACTAATGATATGACAAGCTGTTTCCTGTTCATTTTACAAAACTCCTTCTGTTTCTATAGATAGCTAGTCCGAGCCCGAAAAGGATCACTGTCGCAGGCATAAGCCCGATATTTATCCATTTAAGCCTTGTCTCAAGGGTGTCGATGTCCTGGCGGAGTTCCTTGCGGAGGTTCTTCAACTCAATCTTTGCCTTTGCTTCCTTCTGCCTGAAAACCTTGATCTCCTCCTTCTGTTCCGGCGACAGTATTAGCTTCTGGTTCTTGGTCTTCTGTTCCTGGAGCTTCGTCAGCCTTTCCTGGGCTTTCGTCAGATCGTCTTCAAGTTCGAGGAGCTTGTTCTTGTATTTCTGTTCAGCCTGTGACTGTATGGATTTCACCACCGTGAAAGGGCGCGATATGACTTTCCTCGACCGGATCTGTATCAGATCGCTGTCGCCTGTAAGAAAACCCACAAGGTTCTGGAATAGGGGAAGGTTGTCGTTGAGAGGCTGTGTGATGACCTGTCCTAGAATATTGGTCGATCTGACGCAGATTTCGTCGTAGAGCATGTCCGAGTCTCCAACCAGAACTACCACTGATTCCTTCTGAGACTCCTTAAGGGAATTGGACGATGATTCCGGCGTCTCCTGTTTTTTCTCTCCGGTCACCGGATTCTTATCTGCGGGCTTGCCATCCGGAAAGGCGGTCTTGAACTTTCCGGAAAGCCTGATTGCGAGGGCATATTCCATGTCATCCGGCTTGAACTCCTTTACGCACGCGACAGGATCGCTTGCGACATAGGAGTTGGTCAGATGGGAGTCCTTTGTAGATTTCATAAGGACTGTCTTCTTCAGTCCAGATGCGGGTTCTCCACGGAAAGCCCCTCCGAAAACTTCAGTGATATTGTCAAGCCGGGTAGTGAAGACCTCCTCCTTGTTGATCCCTCCTGAGAGGATGTCGATGACTGTCGGGAAAGTCAATTTCTTTTCCTGTGTCACTATTCTTCGGCCATAAGTCATGTCTGCGACGACCAGATCCTGGTTATACTCGATTCCCCAGGCCTTGAGAAGCTTGTCGAGATTGGAACTTGTCAGAGGCGCGGGCTGTTTTTTGTCATTTTTTGAAATGGCTGAAGCGTAGAACGAATTCGGATCAAGGAATGCGAGCACTTTGCCGCCATTCAGAATGTACTGGTCGATGGCATACTGGTTTTTTTCGGATATTCCTGCAGGATGCACGATGACAAGCAGCTCTATAGAAGGATCTATTTTTTCAGCTATCATTGGGATTTCGCGCAGCTCGTAATCGTTCTGAAGCTCCTTGAATGCGATCCATGGGGGCTGCTGGTTGAACTGCCCCATCTGCATCATCATCGCATTTGGCTTCTGCCCCATGACAGGCAAGGCGCTCATCAGCCCTATCACGCTTTTCTTCGCCTTTGAGATCTGTGAAACTGCCCTGGTCAAGTCATACTCGAGCAGCTGTTCCCTTTCAGGGGAGAGGAATGGAAGAGCCACAGTCTGATCAAGCACCTGTACGGCGATTCCGAGATAGATCTTGTCGCCGGTATTAAGGGGCTGCCCTGAGATGCCGTCCATTAACGCCGCATCTTCTGCCTCTGAATCCGGCACCGGATCATATTTTTCAATTATGATCTTGTTCCCGCCGAGATGCTTGTATTCCTTCAGGAGGTCAAGGATCTTTGAAGCATAGCTTTTCAGATAGCCGGGCATGTTCGAGGATTTTGTGTAATAGAACTTGATGGTCACCGGAGTGTCCAGCTTTTTGATGATGTTCTTCGTGCTTGATGACAGGGTGAAGAGCTTCTCCTCCGTGAGATCCGCCCTAAGATTGAAATTGGAAACGATAAAGTTCACGCCTGCGAAGATCAAAAACAGGGCTGCTATCCCTATAACCGAAAATATTAGACTTCTGCTTCTTTTATTCATGTTTTCATTCCCTATGGTGTTTCAGCCTGCGGCATGGTTTTTAAGAATTATGCCTGTCGTCATCAGACAGAACAATATTATCGAAATAAAATAGACAATGTCCCTGAAGTCGATTACGCCTCGCTGGATGTTAGAGAAATGGGGCATTACGCTGAACGCTGAAACTATGTCGACCAGTTGGACAGGAGCCCATGTCACAAGCATGTCTGTGACCGGTGGCCAGCCTGCGAGGATAAGGAAAAGGCATATCACGACCGAAATTATGAAGCTTATCACCTGGCTCCTTGTTATTGCGGACGTCATCCCGGTGATTGCCAGATACGAACCAGCAAGAAGCATGCTTCCAAGGTATCCGCAGATAATCACGCCATAGTCAGGTTTCCCGAGATATACGACCGTTGCCACGATTGGGAATGTAAGGAGCAGGGCGATGGTGAGGAAAATCCAGGCGGCGATGAACTTGCCGGCTATCGCCTGGGCATATGTCACTGGCATTGTGAAGAAAAGCTCCAGGGTTCCAAGCCGTCTTTCATCCGCCCACAGATGCATTCCCGCTGCCGGAACGA
>JBAQUG010000041.1:0-6616 GCA_049297395.1 Victivallales bacterium
ACCGCCGGATGCGAAGGCGGGGCGGCGGAGTGATTCTCCGCATGATCTTCAAAAGAAGAAATTTAAGGAAAAAGAAAAACTTGTGCTGCAATCTTTGACAGATAATATCTCGCGGAAGGACTTCCGCACGAGATTATCTAGCTGGAAGTTTAGGTGTTCCACCTGTTGAATTTTCAAGATTTTATTCATATATTCTGAGTTTGCAGCAGGAGAAATTTAAATGAAGAGAAATCCTCAGCTTTTAAAAGATGAGGCTGTATTCATAAAAGTGTTTTTCAGGATTTTCCTGAACGGATTATTATTCCTGTCAATTACCATTTATACCGGATGCTCCTCCCTTGGGAATAAAGCTGAAGGAAAAGCAGACACCGTTGTTCCTTCCGATGTCCAGGCGCCGCCAGCAGAGGTGGAGAAGAAAGATGTGGAAAAGCCCGTTGACGTGGATAGTGCTGAACTGCCAAACTCCCCGGACTTGTCTGCAGAATTCGGCGGAAGGGATCCTATCGAGGGTTTCAACCGTTCAATGTTCGCTGTCGACAAATTTGCCTTGAGATATATTATCCAGCCTATTACCGTTTTCTGGGGATCCCTGATTCCAAGGCACGGGATTGAATGTTTTAACCGGTTCACGGAAAATGTCGCTTTTCCAAAAAGGACTTTCAGTTCCCTTTTACAGGCTAAATTCAAATATGCCGGCATAGACACCTCTCGTTTCCTGATAAATATCACTCTTGGCATAGCCGGTTTTTATGATCCTGCCCTGAACTGGTTCGACATGGAAATCCAGGATGAGGATTTCGGGCAGGCTTTTGCTGTCTGGGGAATAGGTTCCGGGGTGGTCATCCATATCCCATGCATAGGTCCTTCCAACATACGTGACGGAGTTGGCAAGATTTTCGACTACGCTTTTGATCCCAAGACTTATATATGGGGAGGCCAGGGATTTACAATGTTGAACCAAAGCACTTCAGGCTATCGTGAAATGGATGTTTTCCTCAGTGCAAACAATGATCCATATGAACTGCTTAAAAAGTTCTATGCAGTACAGCGCTACTTCAAGATCAATGACTTGGACCGCCGTGAAATAATGGATGAATACCAGAAGAAACTCATGGAGGAGGAAAAGGAAGCTCCATTGCCGGAAGCAGATCCTATTCTGAATCAGATTGTCATCCGTGGATTCACATCACAGGGACCCTATATTGATACTCTGCGTATCGGGATGGTGGATGTCCAGAACGACCATAAGAGCATGTGGGTGGATGTCTCCCTCTGGAACAGCGATTTTTTCAACCAGGGTTCAATTCGTTCTGTGAAAGTAATTGAAGGCAAACCGGGAATGCCTTATAAAGTATGGTATCAGAAGCGGAAAGACGCGCCTCTTGCGATCGTTCTCCCGGGTGCCGGATCCCATTACACCAGCAATGATAATTCTGCAATCTCCGAGATTCTTTTCAACCGTGGATTCACTGTTGTCGCCATGAGCAATGTTTTGAACTGGGAGTTTATGGCGACGGCCGCTTCCGTAGCTGTTCCAGGTTATACGCCTGCGGATGCCTCGGATGTGAGAAACGCAATCGCGGCGGTATTGAAGGATCTGGAGGAGAACAAGGATTTGAGTTTCCCTGAAAAAATCCTGGTAGGCTGGTCCAGCGGAGGAATGCACGCCTTGTTCATCGGCGACATGGAGAAAAAGGATCCTGTTCTCAAAATATCCAGATATGTGGCGATAAATCCGCCTGTCGACCTGGAAAATACGATGAAAGAAAGTGATAAACTGGGGATTGCCTGGAAGAAATGGGGAGAGAAGCGAGTTTTTGAACGTGGATCTGTTGCTTTAATGAAATACCTTGGTCTGAGCAAGAAATTTTATAAGCCGTATGAGGAACCTGAAATAGCACAGGGAAAAAAAGAAGAAAATGGCAAAGACAAGGGATCTGATGATCTTAAGCCGCTGCCATTTACTGGAACCGAAGCAAAGTCGCTGGTTTACTACAACTTCAAAGTAACGTTGGAGGATGTGGTTCTAAGTATTGTCAGAAACAATGAAAATATGAATTACTTCAAAAACAAGTGTACATGGGGGAACAGGACTGATTTCTACCACGAAATCAATCAGTTGACGTTCGCCGAATTTACAAAAATGTATATTTTGAAATACCGTTCGGAAATCGAAGGCCGCAAGATGACGATAGAGGAACTCAATAAAAAATCCAGTTTGGCGGCGATAGAGGATTTCCTGCGCAACGACAAGAATGTGTGCGTGATCCATTCAGCCAATGATTTCCTGGAAAGCAGTAGTAATCGGCGCTGGCTGAAGGAAACAATGGGGGACCGCTGTATTTTTTATAATGTTGGCGGCCATCTTGGAAATCTATATCTTGCCAGGCTGCAGAAATCGCTTGAATATGTCGCCGATGGAATTAAGGAGCCGTAAAGACTCGACTGATCCAAGTTGCCTGACTGAATCTTTCTGGGGCATCTTCGCCATCCTGTTTTCGTTTAAGTCCATCGTATAGGAAATTGTATTTGGGATCGCTGGCAACCTGCCGGCATTCTTCCTCTTTTCCACTTCCTTCGCCAGGCATTATGCCACCAAGTTGGTGGCGTTCCATAAAAGCTCCGGCGAAGCCGGTTAAGTCCACGTATAGGAATTTCAAAGTTTATGAATATCCAGCATCCTATTTCCGAACTTCATCTTCTGCGAATTGCGAAATTCGCACTTGGAGTGCGGCAATTTATTGCCGCCTTTAATGACGGAATTCCATGTATTTGTCTTCTTCGTTGCTTCACCCCTTACGTATGTACCATGCGCGCGGGGCTCGCGCCTCGAATCCAAACACCCGTATTTTCCGCCAAATGTCACATTTATTTCTTTACGACTCCTAAATGCCGCGAAATAAATTTCGCGAAACAAGGCGGTGATGAATCACCGCACTCCACGGAGCGTTGTCACGCTCGTAAATCAGAAATCCACCCCACTGCATGTTCAGATTATTTCCCCTTCGGCATTCGACTGTTTGTTATTCGACTATTCAGAGTTGCGGCCCCTGGCCGCCTAATTTTCAACGCCTTCCGTATTTGCGCAGGCATTCCTGGTAGAACTCTATGTTTCCGACCGGCGTCCGTCCGTTCATCCCAGGGCATTGGAAAAAATAACCGTTTTCCCGGCTGACAGTCTCCACAGTTGACTTGACCATGCCTTCTATCTCCCCTCGTGTGCCGTTGGAGATCAATGCCGGATCCATCCCGCCACAGATGATCTTGCCGGTGAACTTGTCTGTTACGGTACGGAGGTCGGTGTTCTTGTCAATGGCAATGCCGTCGGCTCCGGTCGAAAGCAAGCTGTCAAGCAGGACGTTGATATTGCCATCGGACACAAAAAGAGCTTTCTTTCCGGCATCATGTATGATTTTGAAAATTTCCTTATAGTGCGGGAATATGTAGCGATCATACCAGGCAGGTTCGAACATCGGCCCCATGGCGCTGGACAGGTCGTCGTGGCAGGCGATGAGCGGCAGATCATTGACCGTGCACATGGCCCTGATGTCGCGTTTCGTGATGTCCAGGAACTGGAGAAGTATTTCGTTGAATCTTTCCGGATCAGTCATGGCTGCGATCATGAAGTTCTCCCAGCCGAATATCTCCACCGGCCACATGAAGAGGGTGTTGTAGTACCAGCCCATCATCAGGCAGTCTTCGCCAAGCAGGGACTGCATTTCACCGTAATACCTTTTGAAGAATTCCTTTCTCCCGTCAAAAGTCGCATGGTCGTGGTCCAGCGGATTGAAGGAGAGGACATCCTCGGGATTTGGAAAGCCATAGTCCTTCATGCTCATGGTCGGAGCCATCCCCCAGTATCCGGCTGAGGATTTCCGTCCAAGCTCGTCATACATGGAACGGTAAATTCCGCCATCCTGCGGTGGGCTGCAATATGCGCGACGGTAATCGGAGACATGCTCGTCCTCCAGGTAATCCGCTTCGTTGTAATAGCGTACCAGCGGGAAATTCCATTCAGCTGCGCCGCCTGGCAGATAATGGGCCAGATCAATGTCGAAATGCTTCCACAGATCTGCCGCCGTGTGCCTGGTGTCCGCCCATATGTCATATTTGAATAGCTTTCTTGCAAGCTCAGGCGAATCGGGAAAATCCCATTGAGGTATGCGGTCGACCTCTTTTCCGGCAATTGCCTCCCGCGCTCTATTCCTGCTCATTGAAACTCCTTCTTTTCACTGTTGTCCCACGTAATTTAACGTATAGGAATTTGTATTTTTCGTCATGTCCTGTAGGCACAGAGGGACAGAGGCACAGACTAATAGGAATAACATAGGTTTTTCCACATTCTTTAGACCGTATCTCATAATTGAACTTCCGACTTTGTGCCTTTGCCACTCTGTGCCTTTGTGCCTCTGTTTCAAGTCCCGGCGAAGCCGGTTAATTCCTATTCTATCAGCATTCCTTGGCGCGAAGCACGTTCCTTTACCATGTTTCCGAGACGTACGGCCTCATCCCTGGTCTGTCCGAAGCACCAGAATTCGACACCGATATCCCTGCCTTCCAGCATTTCAAAAATCAGTCTCACACGTTCTTCGAGATCCGGCGATGCGTCCTGCGGTTTCTCCCAGGGATTGATCCGGATATGCCATACGCCTCTGCCTTCGACCGCCGACATTATCTTTGATGCGTCGTTGAATGCGGTCTGCGGATCAAATCCCATAAACCCCTTGGTTGCTGATATTGCCGCGAGGTTCTGTTCATACTTCATGCAGCAATGGAAGGCAATGCCTCCGAATTCGTCTGAAAGTCTTTCGGCATAGGGTCTGGCGAACTCGTCATAAATCGCAGGGGAGAGGAAGGCGGCGTTGTCATCGGAGACGTGCATCCCGAAAGGAAGGTAACGGCCCGCGTGAAAGCCGGCAAAATCCGTCAGCGTCCCAGCGAAGTGACGGTTTATCTCGACAATGGAGTTGGCGATGATTCCCAGTATCCTGTGTGTGGTCTCCGGATCGTCATACATGCCAAGCATGGCCTCCTCGGGATTGACTATGCTGGTAAAGACATCTATGGGCGACTGATTGTCGCTGATAGTTACAGCCAGATCCCCGTGGCGGCGGCTGAACTCGGCAATGCGCTCGAAAATCAGCGGATAAAGTCCGCGTTCCCATATTCTCTCCAATGGTTTCATCTCCGAAGCCTCGGCGATGGATGCATATGCGTGGGCTGCGCTGACAACATTGCTCTCATTGCGAACAAGTTCACATCCATAGGCCATGGCGATGAGATAGGCTACGCCACCGATGGAAAAAGATGTCACAGGCACATTGTCGAATCCTGCGGCGACGGCATCGCAGTCCTTTGCATACAGGGCAAGAGTCTGGGAGTAGTCAAACTCAGCATCGTCGAGTCGCCGCACCTGGTTGAAATTCTCATACCCCTCCGCCGGGAAGTCTATGGTGACGACCGCACCTTTCTTCTTCCGGTAGAGGGTCTCGTATTTCGCCTTGTTCCTCGCGACAAGATCCGCTGCGGGCGGAATATTCTTCTTTGTTTGTGACATGTTTTCCAATCTTTCCAATTTATCTTGATAGCTTGTTATAGAACTGAATCGCCTTTCCTTCCGGTGTGCTGACGATCTTGTATTCTCCAACAAAGATCCCCTTGCCGATATCAATTTTTCCGGACTTCCTCATCTTTTCGAATTTCTCCCTGCCATATACCTTGAATTTTATTGCTGTGTCAGCATCAAGGTAGAACGTAGTGTCTTTGTCGGGCTTAAGGGGTAATGCAGAAGCTATCTCCTCCCTTGTACGAACCCTGTTTGACAAACGATAAGATAGAATGGTTGCAGGAGACAGGTCCAAATTGCCTATGCTGATAATGTCGCCTTTTGAAAAGGGACGGACATCTCCAGCTTTTATTGGAAATGTTACTGTATTGCGCAATTTATCGTCAAGATACATCTCTACACGCAGCGCTTCCTTTTCGATTTTCCAAGTAACAGCGAGGGAATGCCATTCTCCACTAGATATCCACAATCCGTTCTCCTTGTCAAAAACAATGCATGCCTCATTGTGGCGGACTCCGGGGTCTGTTTTTATTTCCCGGTAATACAAGTTGTCTACGCAAGAGAATCTATGGATCCCTTTGTCCTGGATTGCGACTATATGAAAGTAGGCTTCATCTTTTACATAGGAGATCGACTCGTTGTATGTCCTCAAAAAGAAAAAGAGTGAGGAAAAAGATGTTTCCGGTCGCAGGTAGTCCTCTAAGGAATAGTCAAGGGAGAACCGGGCCTCCAGCGTGCCTGCATCAATGCTGAACAAGCCATCGGCAGGTGCAAGAAACATTGCCGAATCAAGTTTCTTGGGCTTCTCCTTGCCTGAGCCAGCATCCGTTGCCACAGGTGGGAATATCGCAATAGCCAACAAGATTATAATGCGAAAAAGGATTGATATCATAACGTCCTCCTTGATTCCATGATCGTTTTTAAGATTAGATTGTCACGTTTTGGGTTTTAAAGTCATCTGATTATTCAAGCAACACGGTCCCCCATTTTGCAGGACTTTGATAGGGTTTCCCCTTTATGCCCAGCACGGAGTTTGATAGGGTTATACCG
>JBAQUG010000042.1:0-1737 GCA_049297395.1 Victivallales bacterium
GCCGGCAGCCACTTGTGAAAATTATAGTTACTTCGTGATTCCGGGCCAGTCGTCCGTACGGAACGGCGAAGCCGGAAGATCCGAGGAATTGTAGAGGTTGCAGGCCGGATTATCGGCCCACGCATAACGCACTGCAACCGGTTTGGATATCTTAGGACTCGAGACTACGACAGTATCTCCGTCTATTACCGCATCGGCCCACACGAACTTCCTGCCTGCCGCGGCGGAGCCTTTAGGCGAAGACGGGTCTTTGCCGGCTATTGAAAATCCCTGGAGCCTGCTGCCATGGGCGACGAGTCCGCCGCCGACATGGTTGAATGAAATCCGGATAGCTCCCTTTTCGACCTTCATCGACTTGTAGACAGGGCCGGAATATACGATGTTCTTAAGACCGTAGTCCTTTGCGAGGGATGCGAGCGCGAGGCGGAGTCCTACATCCTGTTTGTTTTTTGGATGTATGTCGTTAGCTTCTCCAATATCAATGATTACTGCCATTTCTGTGTTAGGAAGGGAGAGAGCCATTGCCTGTGCCTCTCGCAGTTCCGCCCAGGCGCTCTCATCAGGATGGTTCTTGCACTGCAGATAGTTGGCAAGCTGTACGAAATAGAACGGGAAGTCTTGCTGTTTCCAGGCTTTCCTCCAGCAGTTTATCATCAGAGGGAAAAGCTTCCTGTATTGTTTCGCCCTGTCGACATTGGAACAGCCCTGGTACCAGATCGCGCCCTTGATCCCGAATGGGAGCAGGGGCTTGATCATGTTGTCGAATAGAATGTGCGGAGAATTAGGATTCCCATTGCCAAGTGGTGGCGGCGGAGGTGGCTGGACAAGCCCGAAATTGGCCTCGAGTTCATATTTCCAGATTCCTGCAAGTGAAATTGATTTAGCATTCTTGTCGCCGGAAGGGAAGACCTTCATCTGGGCCGGAGCTCCTATGAATCCGCCTTGGTAGATATTGCTGTAGACACGGACCGCGACCAGATTGTGCCCGGCCTTTACAAGATTGCCAGGAACAGAATATACCCGGGGAGTACACCAGGCGTCCGGACGATGTTCCATCGTTAAGCTTCCGACCCGGTTCCCATTGAAGTAGGTCACGTCGGACTTGTCGAGTGCGCCGAGACTGAGTGTCAGAGCCTTGCCTTCCCAGTCGGCAGGAATATCGACTACACGGCGGAACCAGAATATTCCACTGTGTTCGTGTCCGGCGCTCTGCCAGTTCCTCGGCAGGTCCATGTCCTTCCATTTTGCAGTGTCGGCGACAGGATTCTGCCAGCCCTTGGATTCGCCTGCGTTGATAGTGTCCTTGATATCATATTTCTCCGCCCACTCCTTTTGCCTGGCCAATATTTCCTTCTGGGTCTTGTCTGGATTCGAGATCGCAAATTCATATTCCTTCAGGACTTTCCTGAAGACCGGATCTGCTGCCATCGCCTCCCGGCTTGTCCAGGTCTCGGCGCATGTTCCGCCCCAGGACGTATTGATGAGGCCGATAGGAATACCTGTCTTCCTGTGTATTTCCCGTCCGAAGAAATATGCTACAGCTGAGAAACCTCCGACTGTTTCAGGCGAACAGCAGTTCCATGCGCCGGCGATATCCTCTTTAGGATTCAGATCAGCCACGCGCGGAACCGTGAAAAGACGGATGTTCGGATAATTTGAGGCAGCTATCTCCTGGGAAGGATTGTTTGAATTGTTGACACACATATCCATGTTGGACTGTCCGGAGCATGCCCAGAC
>JBAQUG010000043.1:0-16784 GCA_049297395.1 Victivallales bacterium
GACAGTGACTGGGAGGGTGGTGGCAGGCTGCTGCTCGAAAAGCTGCAGCCTTCCGGTACGCACGCTACAGCCATGTCCGAGTATCAGCCTGCCTGCGACCTGCTTTTTGAAATGAGTACGACGGCACCAGCGTGCGACTACGAACGGACACTGGATCTCTCCCAGGGCGTGGCGACAGTTAATTTTTCCGCAGGGTTGGCTCGTTATGGGCGGGAATACTTTGTGTCGGCAGTCGATGGTTTTTTGGGAATGCGTATAACATGCGACAAACCGAACAGCATCTCTGGAACACTTTGGCTGGAACGGGATACTTCAGCCGACTGCGTTTCTAATATACATGCCGAAGGGAACATCCTTCGCTACCGCGGCGTGATTTCCAATAGCGTGTTGTTCGAGGCTGCCGTACAGATTCTAACGAGGGACGGGCGGACTGCTGTCTCGGCAGACAGGCAACGTTTTACGGTAGTAAATGTTTCTGAACTTGTAGTGTTCGTCTCTATTGAAGTCGCTGAAACTTCCGCTGCGCTCGGGGCTGTGCCGACCCGAACATTTCCGACGGATTGGAGCGCCTCGTTGGCGGCGCATGTGGCGGAGCATGAAGCGATTCACGGACGCGTTTCCCTCTCGCTGGGAGATCGTACGGAGGCCATTGAGAAGACAACGGACAGGCTCGTTCACAAGGCGTTTGTCAAGGAGCCCGATGTACGTCTGTTCGAGCTGATGTTCCAGATGGGGCGCTATTTGACCATGGCCGCAAGCCGCCCTGGAAGCATGGCGATGACCCTGCAGGGAATCTGGAACCACAAATTGCATCCACCGTGGCAGAGCGATTGGCATCTGGATATGAACGTACAAATGTGCTATTGGCTGGCGGAAGCGGCTAACATAAACGAATGCGTGGAGCCTCTCTTTGATTTGGCCGAATCTCTGATTCCTGATGGAGAGGAAAATGCCAGAAACCTCTTTGGATGTCGCGGTGTAGTTTTTCCAATCGCTTGTGCAGGAGGCGGCAAGCCGTTGCCGGGACCATGGGTGGCGTGGACCGGTGCCGCCGGCTGGCTGGCCCAGCATTTTTGGCAACATTACGAATACACCCTGGATCTGGAGTTTTTGCGTGGCCGTGCATATCCCTTCATGAGAAAGGTGGCGGAATTCTATGAAGACTATTTGATCAAGGACAATCATGGTCTGTACATGGTCGTCCCCTCGCTTTCTCCCGAGAACGTTCCTGCAGAAAGAGGAGCGTGGGCACCGCACAAAATCATTACGGGTACGACTACAATGGATGTGGCCATTATCAGCGAGTTGCTGGGCAACCTGCTGGAGGCTGTGGAAGTTCTTGGTTTGACCGAGGAGAAGGTGCCCGTATGGCAAGAGATTGTTGACCATCTTCCCTCTTGGCCGGTCGACGGCAACGGCATGTTGCGCGAATGGTGCGCTGAAGAGCATTGCGATAATTCGGCGCATCGCCATTTTTCCCATCTGTATCCTCTCTTTCCAGGCAGCCTCTTTACGCGGGAGAAAAATCCGCATCTGGTCGAAGCGGCAGCCAAGGCGCTGCAGGCTAGAAAAGCCTGCGGATATGCTGAGAATGCCGGATGGAGTTACCCTTATCTGGCACTCCTTCATGCTCGTCTTGGCGAAGGGGATGCCGCACTGGAGTGCTTGTCGCTTCTTGCCCGTTGTGCAATGATGGGAAACCTTCTTACGATACATAATGACTGGAGGTTTCAGGGGCTGACTCTCTACTGGCCTATGGGTGATCGTGCTTTTATGATTGAAGCTCTTTTGGGCGCGGCTGCGGCCATCGCAGAAATGCTCCTGCAGTCGCAGGGGAATTTGATCCGCATCCTACCGGCACTCCCGAAGGCATGGAGCCAAGGTGAAGTGAGAGGGATGCGTGCCCGCGGCGCATTTGAGATAGACATTGCCTGGACAAATGGCTGCGCAGATACCGTAGGGATCAAAAGCCTTGCCGGCAGAAACTGTCGCCTCGTCGGCATGCCCACGGTCAAGCCCCTATGCATCACCTGCCAGGGCAAAGTAGTGCCGGTTCAGGCAAATCCGCAAGGCATTCTCGAGTTTCCAACTAAATCTGGCGCTCTTTATCTTGTCTGTGCACAGCAAGATTAGTTTCATGATTTGAACATTGAACTAATATTAATCACAGGAGTTTTTTTATGAGAATTTCAAGGACGGATTGGTTTCATGAGGCGAAATTTGGCGTGTTCATGCATTTCCTGGCGGCGCCGGCCAGCAGCAGCCAGGGTGCGGAGACCGACGCAGATGCGTGGAACAGGAGGGTGGACTCTTTTGACGTCAAAGGAGTCACGAAGCAGTTGCTTGAGACGCGGGCTAAATATTTCGTGCTTACGCTCGGACAGAACTCCGGACACTTCTGCGTCCCAAACAAGACATACGACCAGCTCACCGGAATCCGTCCGAGCAAATGCGCCCGCCGTGACTTGGTCTCGGAACTGCACGACGCCCTTGCACCCCACGGCATCCGATTGATGGTCTATCTTCCGGCAGGCGCGCCGGAGCATGAGCCAATGGCCGTTGAGAAATTCGGCTGGACCAAGGGAGGACGCTGTGCGGAGTTCCAGCAAAAGTGGGAATCGGTGATCCGCGAGTGGTCGCTACGCTGGGGAAAGAAGGTCAGTGGGTGGTGGTTCGATGGATGTTATTACAACGACGAGATGTACCAGCACGCCGATGAGCCGAACTTCAAGAGTTTCGCAGCAGCAGCCCGCGCCGGCAACCCAGACAGTCTTGTCGGTTGGAATCCCGGAGTGGAATACCCGCCGTACACGGTTGACGACAATGAAGATTACACTGCGGGCGAGGTCAACGAGCCGCAAGAGGTCGACGCGCCGGGACGCTGGGACAAGCAGGCGCAGTTTCATATCCTTACATATCTTGGAAAATCCTGGGGTCAGCTGCCGATCCGTTTCACGGCGGCCGAAGCCATTGAAAACACCCTCGCCTTCACCAACTATGGCGGCGTAGTCACCTGGGATGTTCCGCTCACATTTGAGGGCTTGATCAATCCCGAGGCGTTTGCCATTCTCAAGGAGATCGGCAAGGCGGTCGGTGCCACCCGTGGGCGGCCCGACAGAGAGCCACCGAAAGTTGTCAGGCCATCCATTGTCTTTCTCAAGGTTCCTTCTTTTGATGGAGCAGAAAAAAGCGATGGCCGCCTGCGAGTGACATTGAAAAACCACTGGAATGAACGGATCAGGGGAGAGGTGGAACTCTCTGTCGAGCCGGCATCATTCGCCCGGATAGAGGGCGCGAAGCGCATTGTTTATGACCTTGAACCGGGAGCGGAGACCAAGACGGAACACGTCTTCACCCTTGGAGAAAATGCATCGGCGGACACTGCGGCCCGAGTTGTTTTGACCCGCAGCGGTGACGAACGAAAACTCTCGTATCGGTTGCCCAAGCGAGAGCGGGTCGCGGTTCCAAGACTCACCGGACTTCCATCCCTCACTGAACTTGCCGACGCGATGAAGGCCGTTCCCTCACGGATGATCATCACTGAGCAGGGACGGGGACTGGCCGATGTGAAGCTCGCCATCGCCGACGGACACCTTGCTATTTTTTGCCGCGTGGGCGACCAGATCATGCGGCAGGCTCCGGGAATCTGGGACGGATCCTGCCTGGAACTCTTCGGGATCGCCGAGCCGGGTGATCAGATCAACCAGCTCTTCTTCATTCCGGCGACAGCCAATCTTCCGTCAAAGGCATTAAAACTCATTCCCGCCGAGCATCATTCAAAGATCAAGATCGTCCCGGCGCCCGAGTTGAAGTTCACGTCATGGCCGGTCGCCGGGGGCTACACCTCCGCAGCACTGATCCCGCTGGCATGGTGGCTAAAGCGGGCGACGCCGCCGGATCATTTCCTTTTCGAGATCATCGTCAATACCGGCGTCGACATGAACAGTTTCGGACGTGCCGCGATGTTCGGGAATATCAACGCGTCAATTCAAAGTGAAGGTTACGCCATGGCATCTGTAATTTAAGCCAATTGTAGAGGACAAGGTTTATCTTTTGAGGCAATTTCCGTTTAGGGCGATTGATCTGCAGTGGACGTTGCCCGTGCGATAAATCACACGGTTCAGGCCGTGGAGAGATACATACAGGCTTTCTGCAGGACCGTAGAGCCAATTTCAAAAGTAGTCAGAATTCAGAAGTGAAAATTCAGAATAAAACCGAATTTTAGTTCAAATTTAATTCTGTCTCCTGGATTCTGACTCCTGAATTCATAGTTTTGAAATTACCTCCGTATATTTACGCATGAAGGGCTTCGCCCCCTTGCAGATCACCCTTGCGACAGGAAGGTCGAGTGCGAGCGTGGGTGTCTACCTTGACATATACGAGAAATACCGGCACAAGGAGCAGTTCAGGAGCCGCTTCGAATACATCGACCTGTTCGGTAGCGCCCACTACGAAGCTGAAGACGAAAAAAACGCCGTCTTTGCGGAAAAGAAGTTCAACAGGCGCATGGAGGCGGCAATGAAGAAGAAACTTTCGCATCTCCAGGCCGTATATATTCCGATGAACTATAAGAATTTCTCCGGCGCACTCGAATCTTTTTTTGCGGAGGAATGTCCTCAGATGGGAGGGCTGAAGACCAGGCAGCCGCAAAGGTTCTTCAATGCCGTCACATTCGGGAGTCCCGCAGCCATCTCACCAGCCGTCGCAGTTCCACCGTGCAAGTCCCGAACGTCTGGACTGGCGCATCTCCGGAATCCGCTCCATCTGCAACGCATCCCCAGACGGTCTCCTTGTGCAGATCGAGACCGGCGGCATGAGGATTGACCATGGCGGGGCTTTTTTCATACTTGCTCTTTTCGGATTTCGACACGGCGTTTGCTGCGTTCATTTTTTTGTGGCGGAAAGGTGTTGAGGGCGGCTTAATGTCAACCGTGATTTTCCGCATACTCCTATGCCGTTATAATCCGGAATTGCGGAAAACCCACGCGGAAATGAAAACAAACTGCAGCATTCAAATATTACAGGGAGGAATTGCACGATTACTTCATATTTTATTAATTTCTATTTGACAAAACAATGAAAGCATTTATCTTTGGTTAAAGCTTGTATTCGGAGTGCGTATTCGTATTATGAATAAAGAAATGCCATCAATCGTTTTCCAGCCCAGGCAGAAGGCAATACACCGGCAGATTGCCGAATCCGTCAGGGACAAGATCAACTCCGGCGAAATTCCTTCCGGAACCCGTCTGCCATCCACTCAGGCCCTGGCGAAATCATGGAAAACCCATGTGGAGGCCGTCCATATGGCTCTAACTCAGCTCGCCAAGGAAGGTCTGCTTGAGCGTTCGAAAAAAGGGACCCGTGTCCGCCAGATAGGAAACCGCCTCTCGACGATCGGGGTTTATTCCAGCAGCGACATCTGGGCGACAGATTTGAAGGAGGCTGATTATTGCCGGCATGTCTACAGGAATTTCCAGGAGATTCTCGCTGAGAACAATATTAAGGAACGGGTTTTCCTAGACGTTCGTCCTGCCGATGAGCAAACGTCCCCATGCCCGCTTTTGGAGAAGGCAGTAAATGAACGCGAAATTCAAACCCTTATGGTCTTAACCATGGGCAAACGTCATGAGAAATGGCTCCCGCGTCAGCCCATTCCCATGACCGGATTAGGCGCTCCGATTTCTAGTAATGTGAATTATGACATGAAACAGTTTATTGAAGCGGGCGTTGAAAGCCTGGTTGGAAAGGGATGCCGTTCCATTGGAATGTTCGGTCCATTTGAGAAAGCCAACCCTGAGTTTTACAATCACTTCCGTTTAACGGCCAAGAAAGCAGGAGTGAAGGTTAGAAGCGAATGGATTCCCGTACCGTCTGAATGGATTCGTAATCATGAGCAATACGGGTATGAACAATTCCGCTTGCTCTGGAAGCAGACGCAGCGCCCCGATGGAATGCTTGTATTCACAGACGTTATGGCGAAGGGGGTAGTTACCGCCGTCTTGCAGGAAAAAGTCAGAGTCCCTGAAGATCTTTGCCTGGCGCTACATCGTCACAGGGAAATCGGGTATCTCTGTCCCTTTCCTGTGACATTCATAGAATCCAGTTGCCGGATTGTCGCTGAAAAATTATGGGAGCAGATCCAGCATCAGCTCAAAGGGGAAAAGCCAAAAGCTGTGCAACTGAAATTTTCACAGGTAGAGAACTATGAGCATTCCAGGAATTCATAAATACTAGTAGTCTCATAATAGAATGGAGTTCCAAAATAAAGGAGGGCGGGTTTTCTTACCCGCCATAGAAAGAGTACCACGGGTTGGAAAACCCGCGCTCCGTTGAAGAGAAAATGCATCGAGACTATTATGAGACAATTAGTAATGGTTTCTAAAACTAGGAGTAATGACATGAAAAGGCCAGAATTAAAATCTCCAGGAAGTAAAATATTTTCATCGAGAAAATCTCTCTCTTCCGATTCTACTGGTTTTAAAATCTGCAATCGACACTCGGCAATCGGCAATGCCTTTACCCTCATCGAACTGCTGGTCGTAATTGCGATCATCGCAATCCTGGCGGCGATGCTGCTGCCCGCATTGAAGAACGCGAAGGATATGGCGCAACAGACCGCCTGCTTGAATTCAGAGAAGCAGATCGGGCTTGGAATGACTTCGTATTCCATGGACAACAATTTCTGGTATCCGGATCATCTTCTTGTCAGTTCCAGGTATACTTTTTTTCAAAGCAGGGGCAATCTTGACAATCTGTTCCCTGATTATGTGAGTTATGCGATTGGAGGTTGTCCATCCCTGCCTGTTCCCAGCTACTGGTATCTTTCCTATGTGATAATTGCCGGCGACACGCATGACCATTTCAGACCGCCTGGGGATCCCACCAACGGCTATCAGCAGATTTCAATGCGTCGTTCTGGACTATACGAAAACAGCGTTGATCTGGTTGGGTTCGTTAACAACCGGAATCCCAGCCGTCGGGTTCTGGCCGCAGACTTTTTCTACGGATGGGACGGTTCAAACCATTACACATGGATATCCGCCGCGCCGAACGATTACAATTCCCTTGTCGCGCACAAGGGAAAAGCCAGTAATACAGTTTTCGAGGATGGACATGCGGAAACCGGAGTAAATCCGTTGAGGCGCCAATGGTTCAGCTGGACTGAATGGAATTCAAAGCTGGGATGCTGGGGCGGCGGCGGACCCTACTGGGGATATAACTGGTGCCAATTGCCAACTGTCTATGTCGGGAAATAATCACGTAAAAATCGCGGAATCAACTTTAGCAATGGAGGAGAGGGAAAGATGAACAAGGCGTTGTTGTTCACGTATGCCGCCTTGCTTGTCGGCATTCCCGGCTGGCAATCGTCAGGCCTGACTGCTGCACCTTGGGAGCGGGCTGCAAATCTCGTTGTCAATGGCGGATTTGAGGACAAGTCTCTGATCGACCCTGAAAGCGCCTGTCCCAAGGGTGTGAGCCTGTGGAGCAACGTGAAGGATGAACCGGTGGCGAAAGTGTACGTGACCCGGCAGGAAAAGGTGGATGGTCAGTACAGTCTGTGCATAGAGCGGCTGAATCCCAAGGGCCATGAGCGTGTGAACCTTGCACCAGTTCCCGTCACCCCGGGCAAGCGGATGCTTTTTTCGATGATGGCAAAAAGCACGGAAGGATGGGTGGAAGTACTCTTCATATTCTGTGGCACGGACGGAAAACCGCTGTCTGGTTTCAACGATGTGGATGTGGTGGCCTGCACTCCGGGAACTCAGTTGACGCCATGGGGGCTGCATCTGCTGCGGGGGCTGGCGCCGGATCCGGGCGGTTTCAACCGTGGCGAGGCCGCCTTTACTGTGCCGCCAGGTGCCGTCACCTTGCGTATCTCCTTAGCATATGGATACCAGGCGGCTGGGGAAAAGGCCTGGTTCGATGACATTGAACTGATAACGCTTAATTGAAAGAGGAATAAAGGCCATGAAAAAAAGTTGGATTGTGCTGGTTATGGGAACACTCATTTCGGCGGCATTGGCGGCGGACGATGTGTCAAGCGGCAGCTGGCGGCTGAGTGAAGGGCAAGGCAGCGTGGTGGTGTCGGGCGATTCGCTCACCTTGGAGCTTCAACGGGCGGGGAAGACATCGGCCGTCTATTCGCTGGTGGTACGCGGCGGGCAGCAGGCCCATCTGGCGTTCCGCTTCAAGAGCGAAACGATCTCCAGCGAGGTGCGGTTGACGGTGCGTCAGCGCTGGCTGGACAAAGAGGGGCGTGACGTGGATGAGGGGCGTCGGGCTCTGGGGTTCCCCCCTCTGGCGCGAGTTTGGCAGTTTGCACAGGAAGCACAGGATTGGCGGACGGTGGCGGACAATATCACCAATCCGAACGGCGCCGCCACAACGGAAGTGACATTTGAGGTGGAACGGTCGAAGGATGGCAAGACCGTCAAGGCGCTGATAGAACATTTGGAGTTGGCCGAGGGTGTGATCACGCCGCAAGGCATCGAGGTGGTGCAATCGGGGCTGGTTGATGCCGGTCCGCTCTCAACGGTGCCCGAGAACTTTCTATTTGGCCATAATCTGGCTTCCAATGCGGCCATTGAGGCTGGAGATGGCTGGCCTCAAGGATGGAAAATCGAGGGAGACAATTCCCTCGGAGCGGCGGAGTGGGCGGACGGGGGGGCCTATTCAGGCAGGCGATGCCTAAAGGTGTGGGATCGGGGGCCGTTTGTGAAGAGCTGGAAGCGCAAGCCGGAGGATCCGTACATGCCGGGCGGCGCGCCGGGCGGCAACTACGCCAGCGCGCGGGAGGAGGTTTCGGCGCGATGGGTATCGGAACCATCGCCGGCAACGCCCGGCACGACGTACCAAGCGTATGGTTTCGTCTGGTTTGCTGACCGGCACCGTATCGAAAATGGAAGCGTCAACCCCATTCGCCTCCAATTTCTGGACTCCAAGGGGACCGTCATCCCGTACGCGACGATTTGGGATGACTGGATGGGAACTCTTTCCGCATTCGAGCGCGAGGGCTGGGTGATGCAACTCAGCAAGCCGCTGGTGGCACCGCCGCAGGCGGTGTCGGTGCGGGTGTCGGTGGCGCTGAGTCGCGCCTTCTTCGAAAAGGATGCCACGACGATCGTCCGCATTGAAACGGAGCGTCGGTTTGTGCTGGTGGACAACGTGGCGTTGTATGAGGTGGCCGGCACGGTGACGCCCCGCGATGCGCCGGAGATCGCTGCCAACGAGGCGTTCTGGAAGTCTGCAGCGGCGGGACGGCTGCCCTTTGTGCCCAGCAGTCCCGCCCATCGTCCGGGCAGTGTTTCGGTGGAAAGCGATACGATCCATCCAGGCGGAATCGTTGTCGTCGATCCGTCCGCCAGTGCCGAGGAGCGTGTGGCGCGGCTCAAACTTTCCAACTTGCTGGCCGATGTACGCGATCTGCGGCTGAACTACAAGATTTACGACACCCAAGACAAGGTTCGCGCTCAAGGCGATGTGCCGGTGAAACTGTCACCCTATCAACAGCAGCACTCGGTCGTCTTAGAATATCCGGCGGATCTGCCCCTTGGACCGTATGAGATCCGCTACACCCTGCAGGAAGGGGGGCGCGATACGGATCGGGGCAGCACGCGGCTGTCGCTCGTTCCTAGGCGGCAGGTGTCGGTGCAGGAGCGGGGACGGATGGACTATCCCTTCAGCCTCTGGGTGCCAAGCTTTCGCATCGCGATGGGAACACCCAATGAACGGCGGCTGGGCAGTCTGATGGACATGGCGGCGATGGGCAAGACGTGGTTCGGCTGCAAAGGGCCGATCTACTTGCAGAGCTACATCAGCATCCGCGATCCGGCGAAGCGCGCCGAAGCGGTTCAGAATCGCATCAAGGAGGCACGCCAGGCCATTGAAATATGGCGCCGCTACGGCGTGACACCGATGGGACAGCTGCAGGATCCTCAGCTTGTCAAACCCGAGGATTATCCGATCCTGGCGGAGGTGGTGGCTGCGTTTGTCTCGGCCCTCAAGTCAGACATCCACGTCTGGCGTTACGGTACTGAGAGCATGCACGGTGGGGTAAAAGAACTGGACAATGACACCATGCCTTCCGGCGAAGTTAACGCGCAGAGTGGACGCAACTACCTGATCTGGGGTCGGCAGGGGACGGTGCGGCAGTATTGGGCGGAGTATTTCATTGTCCACAAAGCGGCCAAGGAAGCAGACCCGACATGCCTGATCGGCCCCCAGAATGCATCGGACGTCGCGGGCAATGTGTTGCGACTGTACTTCCAGGTGGGCTCCAGAGAGCAGTTGGACATCTTCGGGATGAATACGTACGGCTCGGTGTTTTCCATCTGGCCGCCGAATCTACGCGAACTGGCAGCTCATGGCGCAGCCGATACGCCGATCTTTGTTTCGGAGTTTCACCAAGGCGCTGGGGCGGAATGCTCGCCAATTGCGCCGGATCACCTTCAAAAGGAAGCCGAATTGTCGGGGCGGCAAGTGGCGTACTGGGCATCGGTACTTCATGCGTTCCCCACCTTCTTCCATTTAGAGACCTACGTGCTTGATCTGGACGAAAGTACCCCCGATTTGGCGCAGAAAGGCGAAGCACGACCGCAACTGCTGGCCTTTGGGACGATGGCGAATAACCTCGGCGCTGGGAAGTTCGTTGCCAAGTACGAACTGCCCGGTGCCGAGGTGTATGTGCGCCAACGCTCGGTGCGGGCGGGACAGGTGGCAGTGGTGGTCGCCAAAAATGAAACGGTTGGTGTCGAACTGGAGGTGGGAGCACCCAAGGCAACGATCTGTGACCTGTGGGGGAACCGCCGCGAAGTGACCTCCGACAATGGGGTGGTGCAGATCGAGGCGACCAAGGTACCGGTCTATGTGATGGACGTGCCGGAGATTCGTCTGGCGAAGAGTGTCGTGCTTGAGATCGTCCACGCCACGCGTGATGGGGCCTCGTCGGCAGTGGACGTCGTGGTGCGGAACAACAAGTCCGAGCCGATCGAGGGAACGCTGAGCTTGATCCCCGATGCGGCCTTCCAAGTCCGGCCGGCATCGCGTCCAACCAGCGTTATCGCCCCGGACACCGAAAAACGGCTGCAGTTTGAAGTCAATCCGTTGCGTCAGGGCGGGGATCATCGCTTGGCAATGCGGGCCCGGTTGCTCGCCGACAAACGCACCTATGAAAGCAGCGCGGGCCTGAACTTTCACTTTGCCGCCAACCTTGAAACGCGGCCTCACATCGATGGCGACCTGGCGGATTGGCCCGGGAGATCGAATGAGTTGATTCTTGACCGTGCGGATCAAGTTAATTCATTCTCCTCCGCAAAAGCATGGGGCGGCAAATCGGATCTGTCCGGCAAAGTCAGGCTGGCATGGGACAAGGAAAACCTGTATCTGTCTGCCGTAGTGGACGATGACGTACATAGCGTCTGCCCGTCGCCGGGCCTGGAGTTCACATTCGACTCCATCGAACTGCTGGTCGATTCGACAAATAGCCTTAGTCGCAGTGGCAAGTACACGATGTTGACGCTGGCGGCGTTTCCGGACAAACCGCGAGTCCGGCGTCTGGATGGCCCGGTGTTGCCCCATGGCGATGTTGCGAATGCGAACATAGCTGTGGCGCGCAGAGGCGGACAGACGTTCTACGAGGCGTCCATCCCGTGGGCTGAGATCGCTCCTGGCTTCAAACCAGATGCAGGAAAAACGATCGGCATCGCCTTGTCGGTGGACGATAACGATGGCGGGAACACCGGGCGGCGCTGCATCTCGTGGTTCTCCGCCGTGACCGAAAAGAACCCCGCGGCATTCGGCGACATCGTTTTGCTTGGGGCAGAATAATGAATGTTAAGCCAAAGAATAGAAAACAAGGAGAAATCGGATGAACGCATCACATACAATCTTAAAACTGATCACGGTCGCAATTGCAGTGCTTGTCGTCGCATCACCCTCTTTAGCCGGTGGCGGCCGCAACCGGGTGATGGGCGGCGAACTTGAGATCCCGCCAGTTTCCGCGCCTGTGAAAATAGATGGTGACCTCGAAGAATGGGACGCATCGCGGGCGCAGCTCCTCACCCTCGAGAAAGGAGGAGGCGAGGACTCCAAATCGGAAATTCCTCTGACCCG
The DNA here is from genome assembly GCA_049297395.1 of Victivallales bacterium. GTDB lineage: Bacteria > Verrucomicrobiota > Lentisphaeria > Victivallales > GWF2-50-93 > GWF2-50-93. Next base: position 12,112 of record JBAQUG010000043.1, read on the forward strand.
GTATTCTGCGAAAATCGCATTCATGCACGACAAAGACGCCTTGTATGCAGGAGTCTGGTGGAACGATCCCACGCCGTTGGGAACGGAAACATCACCCGGATATACACCAGGAGGCGACGGTCTGATATTGAGCATTCCGCTTGACGGCATGCGCCATCTCGCCTTCTGGTGCGAACCCGGCGGAACGACGGCACGGGCGGTCATGTCGATGGGAGATGCTCCCCTGTCCACAGGTAAAGAGTTGAAAGGCGTCAAGCAGGGATACAAGATTACGGGCAGGAATGCCTACATGCAGGAAATTGCTATTCCCTGGAGCGAGCTTGGTGGCAAGATCAATCCCGGAACGGATGTGCGCCTCGGAGTAGAACTGTGTTTCGGCGGGCTCGATCCGGCGGCGGGCTACAAGGCGTGGCAAAACGATGTTATCTCAAAAGTGCATAGTGCCGGCAACCGCTGGGGCGGTGGAATGTGCTGGGGATTTGTCGACGGCATCCGCTCACCCGACATGACGTCTTCGGGATACGATCCGGCCAACGGCGCCGAGGTGAAGTGCATGCCCGCCGGAAGCATGTCCGAAGCCAATCCGCCCGTGATGTTCATGGGCAACGAGCAGACACGTACAACAAAAATGATCGCCGTTCCAGCCCCTTCGACCACCTCGACAGACTCGGGACAGGCAGGCTCAGGACAGGGCGGGAAAATAACCGTCGACGGCGAGTTCTCTCCTGGTGAATGGGATGACAAGAGCGGCACCACCATATCCTCGGAATCCACGCTTCTACCCAACCGCTATGCCACGAAAATCCATTTCGCGTATGGTGCAGATGGACTTTATGTCGGTCTGCGCTGGTTCACCGGCGGTGCGCATCTGAACATCAACAATCCATCTGCAATCAACCACGGGTATGACGGCGGGGATGCCGTCCAAATCCGCCTCGGAACCGACCGCGTCACCCATGTCGATGCCTGGTATTATGACGAAGGGAATAAGCCGTTCGTCGTTCTCACCTACGGTGCGAAATTCGACGAGGGACAGGAGTTGGACGCCATCGCCAAGGGCGCGAAGATGGCCATCAAGACGCTGCCCCAGGGAGGCTACACGCAGGAGCTGTTTTTCCCGTGGAGCATGATCACAAAATCTGGGCAGGCGCTGAAAACCGGCGACTCATTCCGCGTGATATTCGATCTTTTCTACAGCGGTCTTGAGGGTAACCGCATTCCATTCATCCTCAACACAAAACTAGCACAGCCCACCGGTGTGGCGCTGCTTCCGTTTACCGCACCCCGCGATGGATTCTACTCCACCATCATATCAGACGACAAGGGAGACGTGATCCGGCGCCTCCTGACTCATGCGAAAATGCGCAATGGACAGGTGATCGAGTGGGATGGACTCGACAATGACGGCAAGCCGGCGGCACCGGGCGCTTACTCGTTCAGGGGACTTCATCACTCCGGCGTCGGAATGAAATATCTGTCAACCTACAACAATCCCGGAACGCCGCCATGGCAAACCGATGACGGCAAAGGGGACTGGGGTGGCGACGAATCAGCTCCAGCGGCAGTGGCGGCTGACGACTGGGGCGTCTATCTCGGCTGGCCCGGAGCCGAAGACGGCGACGGCATCATCGGCTGCGATTTCAACGGGAAAAAGCGGTGGGGATTTTTCCAAACACCTTTCCCGACTGCCGTCAGTTCCTGCCTCCTGGCATCCGATGGGCGCTATCTCTATTTCGCCCACGAAGCTAATGTTTTCGCCAATGCCGGCGAGAAGGATCATGCCTACTACAAAACGATCATCTCCTGCATCGACCGCACCACAGGCAAACGAGCGGAATTATCGCTCGCAAAAAGTTTCCCGGAAATCAGCCGCCACAGCATCAAGAATGAGCAGGTCAATTGGTGGTGGGATCTCTACAAGGACAAGAACTTCTCGCTCGACACCTGCGGAATCCAAGACGAGTATTCCGGCACCGGACAATGCTTCGGCAGCGATCTTGGAGGCTTCGCCGCCCGTGACGGCAAATTGTATTTCAGCCTGCGGAAGACGAATGAAATTGTGGCCTATGACGTCAAGAGCATTACGGAAAAGTTAAAGGACGCGCCGGATTCCAGCACCGTTGTTGAACCCATAAACCGCTGGAAAGTCAACAAGCCGGCTGGCATCGCCTTCTCAACGGATGGCCAATTGTTCGCCATCAGCGACCATTCCATCGTGCGTGTCGATACCGCTGACGGAAAGGCAAGCGAAGTGCTGAATTCCGGCTTGTCGGCACCAGTTGGACTTGCAATTGATAAGGAAGGTGTTCTCTATGTCTCCGACTGGGGTGATGCGCAATGCGTCAAGGTGTTTTCACAAAAAGGCCAACCGCTGCGGACAATCGGACTGCCCGGAGGACGGCCCTGGATCGGGAAATATGATCCAAAGGGAATGCTGATGCCGCGTGGTATTGCCGTTGACAAGGATGGCAAGCTATGGGTGGCGGAAAATGACATCCATCCCTCCCGTATCAGCGTCTGGAATGCCAAGACCGGCGAGCTGATAAGAGAATTTGTCGGCGGAACCTTCTATGGAGGATGCGGAGGAGGGCAGATTGATCCCAAAATACCATCGCATGCACTGTCTGCGTTTGGTACGCTTTTTGAAATCAACCTTGAAAAAGAAGAGTACCATCCTCTCGCCGCACTTTGGCGTCGCACGTCGCTAAATGCCTGCTTCAAACCATTGTGGTATGGTGGGAATGGAGGAACACGCTTTCACGAAATCAACGGACGGAGATTCATCATCAGCTCCGACAGCGGACGCCTGGTATTAAGTGAACTCAAGGACGACATGACAGATGTCCCCCGGGCGGCTATTGGTGGTATTCCCAATCGCGGAGATAACACCTTGGTCTCACACATTCTCAAGCAGAACAATGGTTTCATTTGTCAGACCATCTATCCCGACTTCATGTACGGGCACCCCGACGAGAACTTCATCTGGACAGACCTCAACGGCGACGGCATGGTCCAGGCCGATGAGGTGCAGTGGCGGAAAAAGTCGGCTGACTTGCCGATCCTTGGCTGTATGTTCTGGCAAAACGGAGGAATCGATGGGAAAAACGATCTCGTGATGGGAACCATTTACGGGGATGCGATCATACGTCTGCCGTTCCAGGGAATGACGGAAAAAGGTGCGCCTCGATATGACTTGGATAAAACGGAGATAGTAGCGCGGCCTGGCGGCCAAGTACACGCGGTCGCTTGTAATGAGGCCGGCGATGTCTTCACCGTCTACGCGGCCGAGGCGCTCGCTTGGTTGAAACCGGACAACCCCTACCGCCCCGCCGTTACAGCGTACGGGAAGGATAGTAAGAAACTATGGTCTTGGCCGACCGATATGGATGTCCGCCAATGGAGGAACGTGAACGGCGAGGGAATCATGGGTCCGTTCAAGGCTCCAGGTGAGACCGGAGAAATCTTCGGACTTACACAGTGGCACGGGATTTATGTGCCATTGATCACCACGGACGGATTGCTTGTGGGACGCCTTCTTCGCGATCCCGCTGAGGGCGGCGAACCTGGTCCGGACATGTACCGCGGCGAAACGATCCAGTGCATGAGCCGCCTTGACGACGGCCGAATCATTCTCTCGCACGGCAAGAACGCGCACCATTTATTCGAAGTCACTGGCCTTGATCAGGTCAAACGCTTTGATGGGAAATTCACTCTGACCGATGCCCAATCAAGCAAGGCGGCAGAACTGCTGGCAGCGGCGAAAAAGAAGCTGGATAAAACCGCACCCGTCCAGATAGTTACCGTCAAGGATGCTCCGGTCATCGACGGCAAGCTTGACGAATGGGATTGGAAGATGGCAACTGCTATTGGCCCGAAGGATAAGACGCCGCGGGCGGAAGCCGCGTTCCGTGCCGATGACAAGACGCTCTGTCTAGCATATAAAGTCTTTAAGGGCGGCCCCTTCATCAACAAAGGGGATGATCCGAAGCAGTTGTTCGTCGGTGGCGACGCCGTGGACTTCCAGTTCTGCGCAGATCCGTCCGCCGACCCAAAACGCAAAGAGCCTGTCATGGGTGACTGCCGTCTCCTAATCAGCAAGTTCGGAGACAAGCCCGGCTCTGGTGAGCCTGGCCGAACCATCGCCATGCTGTATCGGGCGAAGGCACCGGGAGCGAAACAACCCGTAGCTTTCCGCAATCCGGCCGGCGGCCAGACCGTATTCGACGAGGTGCTGGAAATTAAAGACGCCAAGATCATGATCTCCGACACCCCGGAAGGATATCTGGTCGAGGCGTCAGTGCCGTTGAAATCGCTATTTGACATGCGGCCCGCGCTCTGGAAAGGACGAGTGCTTCAAGGAGACGTCGGCGTCATCATCGCCGACAGCACCAGCCGCCGCATCGCACGTCTCTACCGTTTCAACCAGGATACGCAGATCATCAGCGACCTCCCCACAGAGGCGAGGCTCACCCCAGACAAATGGGGAGAGATCGAGGTGGAATAGAGGAAAGAAGACTGCGGTGGCCGCAGTTTTATCAGCGTGAACCTTAAGTAGTTTTTGTCTCCGCATTGCGCGGGACAAGCGTCGCTTCGCTCGGCTATGCGATCTCCGAGCGCAAAAGACAAAGAGGCCGATTGCGCCAAGGATGTCGCAAGCTACTCAAAGCAAGTTT
>JBAQUG010000044.1:0-9516 GCA_049297395.1 Victivallales bacterium
CTTCCGGCCGCTTATATCATTATTCGTTCGTCATCCCGACTCCCTGCGGGGTCGGGACTCCTCTTTCGCACCATGATAATCCATCCGAAATATTCGCCAGCAAATACCCAAGTTATTTTTTAGCGGATCCTTAGGTTCCATGCTTTTTTTTAAGAAAGACATTTGAAAGAGCTATCCCATGGAATTAAAGTTTCTGAAATTCCATAAAACACCCAATACTGGAGATAGAAAATGGTAACGCTTAAAACAAGCCTCGGCGACATCGAAATCGAATTAAATGAAAAGGCGGCTCCGATAACAGTGATGAATTTCCTGAAATACGTCGCCGATGGACATTTCAAAGACACCATATTCCACAGGGTGATCGATGGCTTCATGATCCAAGGCGGCGGCTTTGATGCCTCATTCAGGCAGTCACCTTGCATGCCTCCCATCAAGAATGAAGCCGGCAACGGGCTCAAGAATGACCGCGGTACCATCGCCATGGCGAGAACCCAGGTCGTCGACAGCGCTACAGCCCAGTTCTTCATAAATCTCGCGGACAATGGTTTTCTCAACCACAGGGACAATTCTGCCGAGGGCTTCGGCTACTGTGTTTTCGGGAAAGTTGCAAAGGGTATGGATGTCGTCGACAAGATAGCAAAGGTGAAGACTGGCTCGAAAGGAATGCATGACGACGTGCCTCTCACCAACATAGTCATCACGGATGTGTCAAACGCCTAGAAGGCATGTCAGAGCTGAATAAATCTACCCCTGAATTCCAGAGGATCTCTTTTGAGCCCACCCTGTAGGCTTACGCCAGCGCATCACCTGCTGCACGATGCGCGTGCAGATACACGCCTGCCTTGGCGCAAAACGCGGAACCGGAAATTCCCAGCCTCCTGAAAGACCCCTAAGATCCTGTATTCCAACAATATACAATCAAAATCAACTACATGTCACCACCCCTCTTAACTTTTCGCACCATTTGTTGTATAATGTTCCTTGTAAGGGGAATTATTTCAAGAGTAAACCGGGGGAAACAACAAAGGAGGGAAGCCATGAAGAAAATAGATTGGCATCTTCTCGTAAGAGAGCTTCTAGAAGGGCTGTTCCTGTCACAACAGGAACTGGCGGAACGCTGCAGAGTAAGCCAGCAGAGCATTTCAAACTGGAAGAACAGAACCAGGAATCCTGGAATCTTCGCAAAGAAGAAGCTCTATGAACTCGCAGAAAAAGAAGGGATCGACATCAGCAAGTATGAGACCGACCCTGCAAGAGACGTAGTCACGCGTTATCTTGAGAACAACAAGGGAAGAGAGCTGGTACGCATTTTCGAACTTTTCCAGAAGATGTCACGCAGTGATCGGATTAAACTCCTGAAATATGCGAATTCCCTGACAAAGTGAATTTCCAGGAGGATTTCTCCCTCATTTCGCCGACGGTTTTCGCTATTACCTGGGATGCTCTGGCAATTTCCTGAGTGGTATTGCCGCATCCTATGGATAGCCTGATGGCGGAGCTTATGAATTCAGCCGGTACTTTCATGGCTTTCAGTACATGAGACACCTGGGAAGCACCGGAACTGCAGGCGGCTCCTGTGGAAACAGAAATTCCTTCCATATCGAGCCTCACTGCAAGGGCATCCGCCTCAACTCCCTCAAAACTTATGCTTAAAGTATTCGGGAGCCTTTTATCTGGCTCCCCGTTTATCCTGGTGCCTTGAATGTTTTTGACCAGAAGCAATTGAAGCTTGTCACGCAGCATTCTCTCCCTGGTGAAATTCCCCTGCATGTTTTCCATCGCAAGTTCACAGGCCTTTCCAAGTCCGACAATGCCGGGAATATTCTCCGTTCCACCCCTCATCCCTTTTTCCTGGGAACCGCCCCGGACAACAGGTTCGACCGAGATGCCTCTCCTGAGATAAAGAGCACCCACCCCTTTCGGAGCATAGATCTTATGGGCTGAAATTGACAACATGTCCACTCCTAACTCCTTGACATTAAGAGGCATCTTGCCAAAAGCCTGTATGGCGTCAGAATGCACGGGAACTCCTTTTTCGTGGGAAATGCTGACAATATCCCCCAGCGGCTGTATTACTCCCGTCTCATTGTTTGCAGACATTATGCTTACAATGAGAGTATTTCCCTTTATGGAGGATTTTAATTCCTCAAGATTCACCATCCCGTTGCCGTCAACGGAAAGATAGGTGACCTCGGCGCCTTTTTTTTCGAGGTACTGGCAGACGTTGAGGACCGCATTGTGCTCCGTATTGTTTGTTACAATATGCGGTGTTGTCCCTTTTTCAGCAGATTTAGCCAGATAGCCTGCAATGGCGAGATTGTTTGATTCGGTTCCTCCGCTTGTGAAAACTATCTCATGATTTGCACACCCCAGCGCCCTTGCAACCCGCTCCCTTGCCGTGTCAAGCGCAATCCTTGCCTTTTGCCCATGCATGTGCAGACTTGAGGGATTTCCGAAATCCCTGGAGAAAAATGGCTGTATCTCCTCCATGACTTCGGCTTTGACCGGAGTCGTTGCATTGTAGTCCAGATAAATTCTTTCCATAAAATTTCCAAGTTTGCAAATATGTCAATTCACAGTAAACTAATGCGGAAATTTGAAATTGAAACAGGTAATTGCAATGAAAGATCTTGTCATAGCTGGAAAAAAATTCAGGAACAGGCTTTTCATAGGGACAGGTAAATTCTCGTCGTCCAAGGAACTTCGGCTGGCTCTGAAGGCTTCAAAGACCGAACTTGTCACTGTCGCGCTGCGCAGGGTCGAACCCGGAAAGCGTTCCGACAACATACTGTCCGCCATAGACCGTTCGATCACGGTGATGCTGAACACCAGCGGCGCGAGGAATGCCGAAGAGGCCGTGAGAATCGCTGATTTCGGCAAGGCTGCAGGATACAAGTGGATCAAGCTTGAGATCCATCCCGATCCCCATTACCTCCTGCCAGATCCTGTTGAGACATTGAAAGCCGCGGAAATACTGGTCAGGAAAGGCTTCATTGTCCTTCCATATATCAACGCAGATCCGGTGATTGCAAAGAAACTCGGGGACATCGGAGTTCATGCGGTCATGCCTCTAGGCTCCCCTATTGGAAGCAATCAGGGCATTCAGACGGGGTCTATGCTCCGGATAATCATCGAACAGTCCCTCGTACCCGTAGTTGTCGATGCCGGAATAGGACTGCCATCGCATGCGGCTTCAGCAATAGAGATGGGCGCGGACGCGATCCTGGTAAACACCGCGATAGCATCCGCTGAAAATCCCGCCCTCATGGCTGAGGCCTTCGCCCTGGCCGTAAGTTCAGCTGAAAAAGCGATCAAGGCCGGCCCCCCTGCCGCATCAGGAAGAGCTTCGGGCACATCTCCGGTGGAGATTTTCTAACGATCATATTTTTTTGTTCAACAGGAAAATTAGGATAAAATCCCATGTCGATGGCGCTCTTAAAAACAATTGGCCTTCTTTCCCTGTCGAATATTTTCATGACGTTCGCGTGGTACGGGCATTTGAAACACCTCAACAGCAAACCATGGGTCGTGGCGGCCCTGATCAGCTGGGGAATTGCGTTTTTCGAATATATGCTGCAGGTGCCGGCGAACAGGATAGGACATTCCGCCCTGGACCTGCCCCAGCTCAAACTCCTCCAGGAAGTCATCACGCTTCTAGTCTTCGTGCCGTTCTCACTGTTCTATATGCAGGAGGGGATGAAGTTAAATTATGTCTGGGCAGGACTTTGCCTGCTCGGCGCTGTATATTTCATATTCAAAGCATAAATTTTGATGAAACCTCAAAATTTATAAAAAAGGGATAATTTCATGAATACTTATATCCTGATACTTCTGGCATTTTTTTTAACTGTCAGCCTTTCCGCCCAGGAGAAGGATTATTCCGGAGATTTCGACAAAAACAATGATTCCAAGGCTGAGCCTAAGAAAGCGGAGGAGGCCAAGACTGTTGAATCCGATAAAAAGGATGTTCCTCCTGCCGCAAAGACGGAATCTGAAAAAAAATCCGAACCTGCCACTCCGGGACTTTCAGACGATGAAGCGCTGGAAGAACTTACAAAGGCCATCCGGATCGGGAACTCCGACAGGACCGACGCCATACTCACCGCATATCCGAAAATACTGAATAAAAAGGATAAATTCGGAAACACCCCTCTCTATAATGCGATCTTCGCAGAACAGTATCTGGTGGTTGAAATACTTTTAAAGAGAAAGGCAGACATCAAACTCGCCAATGTGAACGGAGATGCCCCCATCCACAGGGCCGCACAGACCGGAAATGTGAAGATAATCGAACTCCTCCTCAAGTCTGGAGCCGCAGTTTGGACTGCCAATGCAAAAGGGGAGTCCCCCCTGGCCAAAGCGGCTTCATCCGGCCAGCTGGAGGCGGTAAAATTCCTCCTGCAGAACAAAGCGGAAATAAACACTCCCGACTCCAAGGGCGACACTCCTCTCCATAAGGCCGCATTAAGAGGCGAAAAGGAGATAGCCAGATACCTTATTGACAAAGGGGCCGATTTGAATATAAAAAACAAGGAAGGCCAGAAACCAGCCGACCTGGCGAAAAAACATGAGATCAAGGAATTGTTTTCTGGCGGAAAATGACAATCTAAAACAGGGGATATAATGCTCGAAACGGTCAGATGGGTTAATTCCAAAAAGAAAATTTTTCCTGGAACAGGAAAAATTACCAAGGATTTGTTGCCGGGAAAACTGAGGCTTATAGATCAGACGCTGTTGCCGGAAACATTTACCTATGTCGAAACCGATGACGCGGGAAAAATTTATGATTACATAAAACGCCTGGTCGTACGGGGGGCGCCTGCGATAGGATGCGCCGCGGCTCTGGGGCTTGCAGCGGTCTCCCAGCACAGCAAATCTAAAAAACCTTCAGGGTTCCTGCGCGAAGTCCGCAAAACTGCGGATTATCTGGCATCGTCAAGGCCCACGGCCGTCAATCTCCCATGGGCATTGAACCGTTCCGTATCTGCAATAGAAGAGTCGATCTCAAAAGGAACTGACGATGTAGGAAGGCTCAAGAAAATTCTACTGGATGAAGCGCTGGAAATTGTCACGGAAGATATTGAAATGTGCAAGTCCATAGGCAGGAACGGAGTAAAACTCCTGCGCAGCGGAATGGGCGTTTTAACCCATTGCAATGCCGGAGCCCTGGCCGCATCCGATTATGGAACGGCATTGTCCCCGGTCTACACCGCCCATGAGAAGGGATTGAAGATAAAAGTCTATTCGGATGAGACACGCCCCCTGCTCCAGGGTTCAAGGCTTACCGCATGGGAGCTCAAACGCGCCGGAGTCGACGTGACGACGATCTGCGACAACATGGCCGCACAGGTCATGCGCGAAGGGAAAATAGACATCGTGATCGTAGGGGCTGACCGTATCGCCGCCAACGGCGACTCGGCGAACAAGATTGGAACCTACGGAGTTGCGATCCTCGCAAGACACCATAAGATCCCATTTTATATAGCCGCGCCATACTCGACGGTCGACATTTCGATAAAAGAGGGGAAAGGAATCCCAATCGAGGAAAGGCACGGAGATGAAATAAGGCGGGGATTCGGCAAGCTTACCGCCCCGCCCGATGTGCCAGTATACAATCCCGCATTCGATGTCACTCCCCACGAGCTCATAACCGGGATCATCACCGAGAGGGGCATAATAAGCAAACCTTTCAGAGCCAACATAAGGAAAATGCTTGGGGAAAAGCTCTCATCCTGAATATTATTATTATGGATTCCGTGCTAATTTACATTTTAGACCACAATAATGCATGCTGTTGGTACGTTTAAGGGGTTTGGCATTTAAAATTCAAGGCCTATGATTTTAAAATACTCTAAAAATTATCTTTTTACCTGCGTTGCGGCTACCGCTTTTTCGGCATGTATCTACGCTGCCGAAGAAGAGAAAGTTCCGAAAACCGACAAGGAACGGGAGAGCGACAAGGAAAACGTAATCAGGAAAATCGAGGATCTGCTGGTTCCGACTTCGCATCTGATCCAGGAAGGAAAGGATTCTCCTGAAATGGTTCCCTACCTGAAAATAGTTTCAGGAGCCGACAATAGGTCTACAGTGATCTACAGGTGCCGCAATGTGAAATCCAAATCCATTGTTGATGCTATGGAAGGGATGGTGTCAACTTCGGGAACCGTCGAGGAATCCGCGGATCAGAACATGGTCGTGATCAATGATGTCAGCACCAAAACTGAAGATTTTAAAAACGCCCTCATTGCAATGGACGTGAAGAACCCGCAGGTGCTTGTCGAGGCGAAAATCGTCGAAGTCCTTGTCGACGAAGGAATGCAGAGGGACGTCCAGGTCGAATACAGGAAGTTCGACGCGAAAAAGGGACTTACCAGTACGTACGGGTACAGTTTGAGCGCCCCTACCCAGAATCCACTTCCCGACCAGGGTTCAGGATTCAATTTCTATCCATATTCCAAGGGAAGCGCCTCCGGCAGCCTGAAGGATCTGAACCTCTTCGTAAAGTGGCTCAAGACCACCAGGGACGCAAAAGTGCTCTCATCGCCGAATCTCATTGTAGACCTCGGGACAACGGCAAGCATGGTGGCCGGCGAAGACGTTCCTATCATACAGACGCAGGTTAATGGCGGAACCGTGACAACTTCAACCCTGTTCAAAAGAATAGGAGTGAGATTGAACGTCACGCCGGTACTCATAAATGAAGATTCCGTAAAGCTCATCATAAATCCAGAGGTAAGTTCGATAACCCGTTTTGAATCCTCGACCCAGAACAACATCGTCGTCAACAATCCTGTCATCGCGATAAGGAACATCAACACTGAACTGACCGCCGGAGACAATGAGATAATCCTGCTCGGCGGACTCTATTCGGACGAGATCATAAAGTCCACCAGGAAGACTCCTGTCCTCGGAGATATGCCGGGTATCATCGGAGACCTGTTCACAGCCCTTGAACTGACCGACGTCAAGAGGCAGCTCGTGTTCTTCATGAAAATAAGCATCATCAGGAAAACTGGAACCAAGGACGGATTCCTGGGCTACGACATCAATAAATCGGCCGACGACGTGAGAGACATAGAGGAGTCCATCTACAAGGACAAGGATCTTTTCCCGGTTACGAATTTAAGAGACAGCAGGGAAGTGAAAGAGAATAAAGAAAAAGACAACCAACAAGCACAGCCTCCAGTAAAATGAAAAAACTTGCGTTAGCAGCCCTCGCCATCGTAATCATAACGGCAGCGGCCTCATATTTCGTCTTTCCGCTTTTCTCCTCCAAGAACAAGAAGGGGGAGGACGCCAACAAGGTCCTCGACAGATACTACACCGTTAAAAAAGGGCCGATGACCATAAGCGTGCTGCTTACAGGGAATGTGAATGCCAAGGTCAAATACAAGCTAGCCCTGGAAGCCGCGTTCAACACGAAGCTCAACTGGGTTCTTCCCGAGAACACAAAAGTCAGAAAAAACGATGTCCTCGCCAAGTTCGAGACCGAGGATCTCCAGATAAAGATCGATGAGTTCAAGCTCAACCTCCAGAACACCCAGAAGGAATTTGAAATAGCGGTGGAGGAGAAGCGCATCCTGGAAAGTTCAAACGAGGCTGAAATAAAAACAGCAGCTGATGCAGTGACCGACGCCGAAGCGGCATTCAGCAAATACAGGAAGCTTGAAGGTCCCAGGGATGACGATGCCCAGGATGTCAAGGTCGACGACGCTAAAAAGCTTTTGGACGACGCCAAAACTGCATTTGAAGCCTCAAACGATGACTTCGCAAACACTGTATTCATGAAGCAGGAGGATGAGGACGATGCGAAAACGAAGCTTGACGGTCTCAAGAAGAAGTCGACAAGGGAAGGGATAAACCATGCAAACTCCATCCTTGAGCGCAAGATCTTCAAAAGATTCACCTATCCAAACAAGATAAGCCAGCTTCAGAACGCGGTGGAACAGGCGAAGCTGAATCTCAATAAGACAAAGATCAAGACTGCCTCCCAGCTGATACAGAAGGAAAACGCAATCAGCAAGATCAGCGAGGCTATGAAGAAAATAGAAAGGGATCTCAAGAAACACCTGGAATACCTTGCCATGATGGAACTCGTTGCACCTGTCGACGGCATAGTGACCTATGGAGATCCCGACAATAGGAGATGGGGAGGCGGACTCGAGGTTAAAGTCGGCATGGATGTCAAGAGGAAGGAAGTCCTGATCACTATTCCAGACATGAGCAAGCTTATCGTGGAGTTTGACCTTCCTGAGCAGTACAGGTCAAAAATAAACATGGCCGACCAGGTCATAATCACTCCTGATTCAATACCCAACCTCAAAGTAAATGGAAAAATAAGCAAGATTGCACTGCTGCCTGTCAACCTTATCTTCTGGGACAGGACTTCTCCAAAAATCTATAATTCTGAAATTGAACTGGATGAACAGGATCCCGTATTGGTCAGCGGCATGAGCGTGCAGATTGAAATTGTAACACAGACATTGAAGGATGTCATGTCTGTTCCTATTGAATCAGTATTTGAGGAGGAAGGGAAATATTTTGTTTATCTCAAAACGGGCGACAAGCCGAAAACCGCTAATGTCACGCTTGGGATTTCAAATGACAATTTTGTCCACATAAAGGGCGGACTGAGTGAAGGTGACAAGGTTTATCTCTACAGACCCTTCGAGAGTAAAACTAATTAAACATGAACAACCCACCCATGGAAAATTCAGGCGAAATAGTCAGGCTTGAAAACGTCAAGAAGGCCTATCGTATGGGAATGAGCGACGTACCTGTGCTGAAAGGCATCAACATCGTCGTCAAGAAAGGGGAATTCGCGGGGATAATGGGTTCATCAGGCTCCGGAAAATCAACGCTTCTCAACCTTCTCGGCCTCCTGGATGTGCCAACCGAGGGTAAATATTACCTTATTGACCGGGAAGTAAGCCGCCTTTCTGACAACAGGCTGGCCGAACTTAGAAATTCATGCATTGGATTCATATTCCAGAGCTTCAACCTTTTCCCGCACCTGAACGTCCAGCAGAATATCGAAGTCCCTCTTGTATATGCGGGTGTCCCCAGGCATGAGCGGAACAGGATATCTACCGAGCTCGCTGAGAAGGTCAAGCTCAGCCACAGGCTGAAGCACCGTCCGACCGAGTTGTCCGGAGGAGAATGCCAGAGGGTCGCGGTTGCTCGTGCGCTCAGCAACAATCCGTCATTCCTGCTCGCGGACGAACCCACTGGAAACCTGGATGAAAAGACAAGCTCTGAAATAATGGAGCTGTTCAAGACTTTGCACAGGGAGAAGAATGCAACAATCCTCATGGTGACCCACAATCCTGAACTCAAACCTTATTTCGAGAGAGTCATCTACCTGAGGGACGGCAGGGTCGTAGGGGAAGAGGAGTTCGGTGCATGAATTGAAGTAGGGACGGGCTTTAGCCCTATCTACTATACGCATATTGGGATACGAGAAGTTGATGTGTGTTGCCTGTCCCGGCTGGGATAGGGGAATTGGGCGTATTT
>JBAQUG010000045.1:0-3957 GCA_049297395.1 Victivallales bacterium
CTTGATGATGGCTCGGACCGCAAGGGGCTGACATTTCATATTGGTGAGGGCGACTGCCTCTCAGTCACCGGTCCTGACGGAAATAAACTGAAGCTGACTGCGGTGGTCCCTGGTAAATGGTATCATCTCGCCGCAACCTTGATGGATGATGAAGCTGAGATCTCCCTGACCGACGCGGATCAATGCCGCTTTGACCAGCATCAGGTACATTATAAAAAGCCGCCCTTTACAATCAAGGAAAAATTCCTGAAACCGGATTCCTACAGCCGTCTGGCATTTCTCAGTGCAGGCCCGGACGAGAGGACCGGTGGCTGGAGCCTGGACAACGTCTGCATGGCCGGGAAAGTGGACGCTCCCCGCGGCGCATTGCTTCCTTTCGAGCGCGAACCGCCTGCCGTCCTGCGCAAGAGCGAACGAAAAGTATTCGCCTACTACTATATCTTTACCAACGCCTACGATGACAAAGACCCGGGTCTGTCATGGTACACCCGCACCATGTTCAATCCCTCCCTCAACACCAAAGGGGACCGGAAAACCGCAGGGACAGAGCTTCTGTACCGTCCGCTGCCGAGGCCGCCTATGCAGCCGGAATTGGACAAGAAGGAGATTAAAATCCGGGCCATGGAAGAGGAAATACGGCTGGCGGTCCAGCAGGGAATAGACGGTTTTCTAGCCGACTTCCACAGTTATCCCAAAGGATCTCCGGCGTATTTCACCAATGATTCATTTGCTCTGATGGATGCCGCACTCCGGGTCGATCCAGGATTTAAAATCATCCCAGCAGTGTATTCCTCCGGCGACGATGGAACCGGCAATGAGGACGACAAGAACCACGATCCGGTAAAGTACGCCAATTCCCCCGTGATCAAACGCATCGCCGAACATCCGGCCGCACTGCGAACATCCGACGGACGGCTGGTATTCAGCATGTGGCTGACCGAGCGTTACAGCGTCGACTGGTGGAAGCAGGTGATGAAGGAAATGGAGAAAAACGGTACTCCCATCGCGCTTATCGCCCAGTTCAACAGCTGGGACAAGATCAAGGATTTTGCGGAAATATGTTATGGCATGTCCCATTGGGGGCCGCGTGCGCCCGGGGATTTCAAATGGGTCGCCACCACCAGGCAAATTACAGAAAAAGTCATCTTTCCGATCGTGGAGCAGGATGTGAGAACCCGTGGATGCTGGGTCCAGGAATCGGAGAACAGCCTTCTTTTACGAGGCCTCTGGGAACAGGCCATAGCCGACAAGGCAGACTGGGCGTTCATCTACACCTGGTCCGACTATACGGAACAGGCCATGGCGCCGTCAACCTTCATCGGATTTGCCCCCTACGATCTGAATGCATACTACTCCCAATGGTTTAAAACCGGCTGCCAGCCGGAAATCGTACGGGATACTCTTTACTACTTTTATCGCCGCAACCACAGCGATGTCGATCCCGGAAAAGGGGTCAAATGGTCCTTCAGGCCGAAAACTCCGAAAAACGAGATCGAACTGCTGGCATTCCTGACCGAACCAGGGACGCTGTCAATCCAGGTTGCCGAGCAGGTTTATGAGAAAGATGCGCCTGCCGGAATTGTTTCCTTCAAAGTTCCTCTTCCAAAAGACAAGACCTTCGTGCCGGAGTTCTCCCTGCGTCGGAATGGCGAAACAGTAGTTGCCGGAAGGGGACGTTATACAGTCCTTGGCAAGATGGAATATCCCCACATGATCTATTGCTCCGGCATGATCGTCCCGGAAATTGAACCCGGGCAGGAAGATGGCGGCGAGAGCGGATGGTTCTGGGGGCTTTTCGATTAATGAAGCGATTGCAAAATATAAGAAACTATTGTTGCGGGAACATTTCTTGTTGGTGTTCACAACTTTAGTGTGTCTTCGTATTAACCAGATTAAAATAGAGGAAATATAATTATGAGAAGATGCATGAAACTCGCGGTTTTGTTTTTTTCCTGTTGTCTAATGACGGTACCCTGTTCATTTGGTGCTTCGCAGACATCCACATTGATCAAGGCTTCGGAATGGCGGATCCAGGCGCGCGACAAGGATCAGGTCACACTGCGCGACAATGACGGAACGCTGGAAATATCCTATAAAGCAATCACTGATGACCAGTTCCGGCAAGGGCACATCCTCCACCAGCAGGCGGCGGCGAGGCTCCTTCTCAAAACCCCGGTGCCATTGTCTCCTGACGACAAGCGCGTGATATTCGAAGCCAAGGGGATTTTACCATCTTCAAAAACCGGCAACATAGTTCTGCTAATGCCGCTCATCGAGGACGAAAATCACGAGATATTAGCCTATATGCCGCAAAGCCTGAACCATCTGAAAAGCGGCACCACCAACTGGTCCACGTGGATGACCAAGTCTTTTTTCAGCGCTGAAGCCGGCGCCAGCCAGGATGTTTTCACGGCTTCGGGCGGCGATGGCAACTCCTGGCCCGACGGCAAGCTCAAATTCATCGGATTCGACCTTGTGCTCAGAGACACCACGCCAGTGCAGCGCGAAGGGAAAATCCTCATAGGCTCATTGACATTCGCCGGAATAAAACTGACTTACAGCGATCCCTTCGCCTACGCCGATGCATTCCTGCAGAAAGCCGGGACATATCGGCTTGGAGCGCAGATCCTGCGCCGTTTCCAGGACACGCCTGTGAATGAATTTATAAAAATGCTGGAATACGATCCTGAAAAACCCTCGCTTGCAAGACAGAAGATCGTCTTCCCTCTCGGCTCTGATGACAACTACTGGATCCGCTACCAGATCAGCACGGCAGACGGGGAAGCGCTTATCTCCGACCAGATGCGTTACTGGGTGGAGGGCAACGACAAAGCTGCCGTCGTTTCGCCAATTGACCTGAAAACCGCTCCGTCAGTAGGATATCTGCGTCTGAATCCCGGAAGTCAATCATGCGGCGTCTACTCCGCCGACGAGCCTGTGAAGATGGTAGTAAGGGCCTTTGCCAAAGGGGAGAAAAAGTATCTGCTGAAGTGGAAATTGACGCAATACGCATTCCCAAAAGTGCTGGACAGCGGTGAAAATCCGCTGGAATTCAGCAGGGAGACATCACAGGACATATCCATTGATCTGAAATTGCCCGCAGACCGTGACGCCTATAAATTCCTCGCCGAGATCCTCAAGGATGGCAAGGTCATCGACTCACAGGAATACATCCTGGGCCGGAAAAGCGATATTTCCCGCCAATACATGAACCGGAACGGCAAGCGCATCCCGCGGGAACAGATCAAGCAGTCGGCATATTTCCGGGTGACTTATCTGCCTTTCCAGAACGGCAAGCAGATCAAATTCGCCGGAGAGGAGGAATACATCGGCCGTTTCTCTGAGGCATTGCGCGAAATCTCACAGATGACTACCAACGTAACAATCAATATGGACAGCGCGGATTTTGAAATTCTTCCGGATGTCTTTGATTTCTCCCTGCTCGACAGGATGTTGGATGCGGCCTACGATCAGAACTGCCGGCTGACCATACGCATGAGCCATGCCGATTCCGGCGGTCTCTACAAGTGGAAACGCTATTGGCCGCAGCGCAATTTCGACGGGACAATCAATCCTGGACACCCTTATTATGGCAGCTTCTCCCTTGCCGACAGGGAGCATGTCGACAGTTTTCTGAAATCGTTCAAGGTTCTACACTCCCGTTATCAGAAACACCCGTCCTTCCAGGGCTACTACGTATTGGCTCTCGCTGGCGAGTGGTCGGTGCTTGATCAGCCGTGGGCCGGCCAGATTGTAACCTACGAAAAATGCGCCCGCGAACCATTCGTGGAGTACGTCCGCAAGAACATAACCGCCGATCTGAAGGAGCTCAACCGCCGCTGGGATACCCAGTATTCCGACTGGGGACAGGTGAGCCAGCCACTACCGGTGCTGGAGATCGGGGCGCGCCCCGACCTGCGGATGCAGTGGATCGACTTCTGCAAGTTCAAACATGAT
>JBAQUG010000046.1:0-4532 GCA_049297395.1 Victivallales bacterium
CTTCCGGCCGCTTATATCATTATTCGTTCGTCATCCCGACTCCCTGCGGGGTCGGGACTCCTCTTTCGCACCATGATAATCCATCCGAAATATTCGCCAGCAAATACCCAAGTTATTTTTTAGCGGACCCTAAGAGGACACTCAAACGAATCGTAGATTTCCCGGATGCATGGCCTCCAATATCAAAAAGAACCAGAAGATGTCAGACAAACAGATTCCCCTATGGGGTCATTTACAGAAGCAATGCTGAGGGTTTGCCTGTCATCGCAGTAATGCATCTCCATTCCGAACCTGAAAAATGGAAGAAAAGAACTAAGGCAGATTGACCCAATGCAGTTTCCGGCCAGATGGTCCTATCCATGCCTGATAATGCAGAACCGTATCTTTCCGCAGAGATCCTTCTTGAATTCAATCGAAGAATATTTTTTTGAATTTTCAAAAAAATGCATAATAGGCTTCTCCTGTTCGGGGCTTATTTCAAGGATGAGATGTCCGCCGTCCTCAAGGTTTTCATGGGCGGCTGATACGAGCTTTCTTATAAGAGTGAGTCCGTCCTTTCCGGAGAGCAGTGCCGATTTCGGCTCGTATCTGCGGATTTCGCGGGGCAGTGCGGCGTAGTCCTTCGCGTTTATGTATGGAAGATTCGCGGTGATTACGCTGAACTTATTCCTTATTCCCTTTAAAAGATCAGCCTTGAAGAATTCTATTTTCTGGAGTTTGTTCAGGAGCCGGTTTTTTATCGCGTATCCGAGGGCGATGCTGCTGATATCTGAAGCGTTCACTTTTAAATCCGGACGTTCCTGTGCGAGTGAGAGTGCGATGGCGCCGGTTCCGGTCGCGATGTCCAGAACTTTGGAGTTCTTCGGTGCAAGCTTGATGGCGTGTTCGACAAGAATCTCAGTTTCAGGCCTCGGAACAAGGACTCCCGGTCCGACCTTCAGGACAAGGTTCCTGAAATAGGCCTTTCTGAAAACATATTGGAGCGGTTCGTGCTTCATGCGCCTTGCCAGCATGGAATTGATCTTCCGTTGCTGTGCCGCAGACAGAATCCGGCTTTTATCCAGCAGGATTTCGAGTCGCGGTTTACCGGCGGCTTCAGAGACGATGAGTTCGGCTTCAAAACGTGGCTCCGATGTTCTGGCGGATTTTAATTTCCCTTCAAGATAGGAGAGAGTGTCATCGACGGTTTTCGAGGGCTTCACCTGGATGACTCCAGCAGGATGTCGGTGAATTCGTCGGGGGAGACTTCATCGAGTTTTTTGCCTTTTGACTGGAGTTTCTCATTGACCTTGATCACGGTCTCGGTCATGCGCCCGTGTGTTTCCTCTGATCCGCCTGCGAGATAGAAGTTGTCACCCTTCGTGATCCTGGTGTGTCCGTCCTTGTTGTCAAGGCCGATCCCGAGCATCACTACTTTAGGATTTGATTCCTTATTTCTGCTTGTTTCGTTGTTTTTCATATAGCACTGTAGTCATATTATAGACCAAAGCCTTGTTAATTTGCAAGTGGATGGGTCAAGTTGAGATGAAATTCTTTACAAATTGTGTGATTTTTGCGGGCTCATCCTCGAACAGATAGTGTCCGGCGGTATATAGCGGCAGTACCGAGGCCTGCGGATATAGCTGCTTCCATTTCTTCAGGAAGGCCTCGTGGAAGCACCAGTCCTTCATGCCCCACGCGATCGCCACCGGATGTTCCTTGAACATCCATAGGCCATGTTCTATCCCGACCAGCACCTCGTACGAAGGCGCTTCTGGAACCGTGGGAATATCCTTGATGAAATTATAGACGGCAATCCGGTTCTCATATGAATCATATGGCAGGATAAAGCCTTTTTTGACGTTCCCCGGGATCTTCTTGACAGTCGTCATGCTGAGGGACATTTTGCAGAAGAGGTTGAATTTTCTGACAAGTTTTTCGCCCAGCCACGGGGTGCGGCATACGGATATCCTGAAAGGTATCTTGGTTGATGAGAAGGCGGCGGTGTTCGTGATTATCAGCCTTTTGATCCTTTCCGGATAACGTATGGCAAATCCAAGCCCGATCGGGCCGCCCCAGTCATGGACCATCAGGTTGATGTTCTGGAGGTTCAGGCCAAGGAGGAATTCCTCGAGGTTGTCGATGTGCGTTTCGAGCCTGTACTGGAAATTCTGGGGTTTGTCAGACATTCCGCATCCGAGATGATCGGGGACTATGACACGGTTCGTCCTGCTCAGTTCCGGGATCAGATTCCTGAAGAGGAATGACCAGGAAGGATTGCCGTGGAGTATGACGAGCGGCTCGCCGAAGCCCTCATCAAGATAATGCATGTTATAGCTTTTTATCTTGAAGTAATTATGCTTGAACGGGTAGATGTCTTTTATTGAACTTGCATCCATCTGGTTATTATCCTCAATTAAAATTTGAAAATGAGATATTACTATATTCCCAACCCATTCATCCGGCAATCCGGAATCCACTCCGGTTCTCCATCACCATTCGACACCCAGCATTGTGCAGTTGATTCCGCTGCCTATTCCGAGCAGGGCCATCTTTTGTCCGGGCCGTATTCTTCCATTTTCAATTGCCATCGCGGCTGTAATCGGGCACGACACCGAGCCGACATTCCCGAGGAACGGAAGAGTCGGGAAATCCTTCCGGATGTCAATTTCCAGGGTGCCGTACATGAGCTTCCTATGGGCCGAGCCGACCTGGTGCGTGCAGAAGCAGTCGGGCGTGCCATTTGTCCATGCAAGCTCCTTCTTGAACATCTTCCATGTGGATGCCGCGACCTCGACTCCTTTGAGCATGAGCTCCTCTGAATCCGTGCTCATCAGGGTTTCTGCGTTGTCGGAGATGCCCTTGTCGGAGTTTCCACGGCAGAGTTTGTTGTGGGTGGTCACCGCAAGGGAGCATCCTCCGAGGAAGCGGTGGTTTGCGGCGCTCGTCCTTTTGTCCGCGAGTACCAGCGCCACCGAGCCTGAACCGATTGTAAGGGAGGAGAAATACTTCTTTATCGACTGGCGGTTGAGATTTTTGTCGTCAAGCATCACCCTGATAGTGCTTTCCAGGAGAGGCCGGCTGTTTTCGCCTGCGACAAGGAGCGCGGATTTTATCTGGCCGAGTTCGATCATGTTCGCCGCAGTTATCATTCCGGTGAGGATACCGAGGCATGCGTTTGATATGTCGAACACCAGGGCCTCTTCCGGCAGTCCGAGTTCACTGTGAACCACAGTTGCCGAAGCAGGTTCAAGGAAGTCGCGGCATACGGAGCACATGATCAGGCACCCGATATCGGATTTCTCCACCGACGAGTTTTCGAGCGCCTTCCTGCCCGCGAGGATCGCGGCATCGCTCGGCATTGTACCCGGCTTCCAGAGCCTGCGTTCCTTTATACCGGACATAAGCTCAAGTCTTCCTGCGGGCAGGCGCAGTCGCTGGTAGACAGGGGCGAGCTGATTTTCTATGTCGTCGGAACTCACGACTTCAGGAGCAAGCTCGTAGCCGAATGAGTCTATGTTTACATTTTTATAAAGCATAATTTTTCTCTGCGATAAAAATTATATGTTCAATTTTCCAGTTCTTTCCTGAGCATCTCCAGGGCCCCGGCCTCCGGATATATCCCCTTCAGTTTTCCTTTCATGAACACTGCGGCCCTGCCTTTTTTAGCTCCGGCTATGCCGAAGTCGGCATCCCTGGCTTCGCCTGGGCCGTTGACCACGCATCCCATCACTGCGATCTTCTTCAACTTGATTTTACTTCCAGACTTCCTGATTTTTTCAACTTCAGCTTCAACCTTCCGTGTGAGTCCCATGAGATCGATCTCGGTTCTGCCGCATGTCGGACATGATACTATCTCAGGTTCGGCCTTTCTCAGACCGGTGCTTTCCAATATCATAATCCCTGTTTTCACCTCTTCAATAGGGTCTGCAGTAAGACTTACCCTTATCGTGTCCCCGATCCCGTCCAGGAGGAGGGTCCCTATCCCAACGGCTGACTTGATGGTTCCGCGGATCAGTGTTCCCGCCTCGGTGACGCCGAGATGCAGGGGGTAACCTGATTCGCCGGAGAATTTCCTGTAGGCCATGACTGTAGCAGGAACACTCGAGGCCTTCAATGACACCTTGATTTTCATGAAGCCGAATTTCTCGAGGACGCGGCATTCCTTAAGTGCGCTTTTTACCAGGGCTTCAGCAAGTTCCCCGTCATGATGCGTTCCTTTACTTTTCATTTTGCCGAGGAATTCCTTTGACAGGCTTCCGGCGTTTGCGCCGACACGGATTGGAATATTCTTTGTTCCGGCGGCTTCGGCTATCGCCCTTACCCTTTTTTCGTCGCCGATATTGCCGGGGTTGATCCGGATTCCTGCGGCACCGGCATCTATCGCCGCCAGCGCCAGCTTGTAGTCAAAATGAATATCGGCTATGACCGGGATCGGGCTTTTCTCAAGTATTTCAGGGAGTTCGCGGGCAGCGGTGATGTCAGGCACTGCTACTCTGATGATGTCGCAGCCGGCCTCTGCTAGTTTTTTTATCTGCCGTATCGTGCTGGAG
>JBAQUG010000047.1:0-35092 GCA_049297395.1 Victivallales bacterium
GAGTAGCTTGCGACATCCTTGGCGCAATCGGCCTCTTTGTCTTTTGCGCTCGGAGATCGCATAGCCGAGCGAAGCGACGCTTGTCCCGCGCAATGCGGAGACAAAAACTACTTAAGTTTCACACTGAAAAAACTGCGGCCTCCGCAGTAGGCCGCTGAATTTACTTCGCACCGTCACTTCGTCTGGGTAACTGGCTTCTTTAGGGAACAATCTATAACCCAGGAGCAACGGACGAAGTCGTATCCAGCCACTTAGCCGCCAGAATATCGTTGCGTATATAAGGGACAATATTGGCATTATAACTGGCGGCATGGCCGTCATAGAAAAGAATATTGATGGAACGGCTGTTGCCGTGACGGAACATCAGGTTTCCTCCTGACAAATACGAATAGAAGAAAACCCCGCGGATCACTGTGCCCCTGAAGTCCTCTGCGATATGGCATTTGCTGGACGGCTGCTGGAATTTTGAAAGTTTCACAGCATCGCCGGGAATGGCGCAACCGGAAGCGTATTCGCTGACCGCAAACGCTGGCCATCCATTAATATTTGCCGTCTCCTGTGAAGGGCAAGACCAGACTGTTCCAGGATTTTGGTCTGGCCGTTTGTAGCTTCCTCCAAGATATACCGCAGTACGGTCAAACCAATAACCATAGAATCCTGCATTTGACGAATTGCCCTGTTGCTGGAAATTGACATACCCGTTATAGTCGTCCGAATACATCAGGCTTGCAGCCCCAATTGATTTCAGATTGCCAAGGCATACAGTGGCCTTTGCCATATCCTTTGCCTTGCTCAAGGCCGGCAGCAGGAGCGCCGCAAGAATTGCGATTATCGCAATTACCACGAGCAGTTCGATCAATGTAAACGGCATGCGCGGGAATCTTGACGATGTCGGATATTCCCGCGACAGGCTCTTCTTGTATTTTGCAATCAGCGCTATTGACATGACATTCATTTTGTCACCTCTTTTCAGGCAAAGCCTTTATTTCAAGGTCCCCCGTATCTGAAATGAAACAGGTGAACCAGTTCCATGCGCTTCCGCCCTGGTTTTTCACAAGCAGGACGTTCTCTCCCTTTTTCAGTTTTACGGTTGCCGGTATCGGTTTCCATCTGTGCAGATATGAGCCAAACTCTTCAACAACCTTGGCATCCATCTCTGTCTTCACGATTTCGCCGTTCAAATATGCGTTGCCCCACCAGTCGCTGCCCATCATCAGCACCACGCTGCGCTCTTCCGGACTTGTGATGAAAGTCACCGCATAACATATGTCGTACCCGAGCGACCCGCTCCTGAAGGAGAAATTTACACCTTCGCCGGCATGTGCGCCAACGACTTTGCTGCTTTGCTCCCATTTCACAGGCTTGCCGGTCCTTCCCGTATAGCTGGCTGAAAAATCTATCTTTTCTTCTACCGGCAGTCTTTCAGAAAGCGTTGCCTTCAGCGCTGGACCATAATTTTTCGGCAGCAGATTGGTGTTCCATTTTGAAGGGAACGGACCAATCGTCGACCAGGATGTCGCCGGAATCGCGCGGAGCTGTGGCACCAGCTTAATTCCGTAGACACCGAAGGAATCAGCACGGCGGATTGACAGACGATTTTTCCCGGGAGAAAGCCTGACAGGTGGAAATGCTGTCCGCTCCGGATTGTTTCCCTCTCGCGTCACCGCGGGGACGGGAAGGCTTTTCCCACCCATTGCGACCATCATCACTCCGGGCGCTTCCGCCACATGCCCGATATAAAGGCTGTAGGAACCGGCCGCTGGCACGTCAACATCAAAATCCAAACTGCCATCATCCGACCTGATGACCTGGGAAAGACGCCATTCCTTATTATATGTCTCGGAGGAGACAAGTTTCGACTTCCCGCCGGGAACCAGGCACTTCTCCAGCGCTGCGGCGTCCATGAAAGATTCCGGCGGGTCAAAGCGGTCGGTACTTTCATATTCAAGAAGGTCGGGGAAACGCGTGATGACCTGATCCTTGGGATATATTCCCGTTTCCTTGAAGACAAGCATCATGGGTGCCATGCTCATGGCGGTCCTGGCACGCCAGTAATGCTTTTTCTGGTATGCATCCCATGCGGTACTGAGATTGCTAAGGAATGCATCTTTTTGACTTTTGGAAAAAGCTGTCTTGTAAGCACCGGCTGAGATTTCATCGGCGAGATCCTGACAGAATGCAAGATGTTTTTTAACGTCAACTACAGCTGTATCCGGAACCTCAGTAAGTGCTGACGTTATCGATGCACCAGGAGCAGCCTTGAAAGAACGGAGCTCAAAGGGCTGGAGATCCAGAACCAATTTTCCGCCCGCCAATGTCTCTGCTTTTCCAGTTGAAATAGAGACTACATCCTTGGCTGATGCGAGTTCCAACGTAATCCTGACCGGATATCGTTCACGGTTTACCGCGTAAAAGAAAAAGTTATCAGTTATCAGTGATTGGTTATTTGTGTTTGGATTTTGCTGGTTACTGGCCACTGGCAACTGGTCACTTTTCTTACTATACCAGACTGCGACAGGATCGCGCGCTTCGGCCAGCGGCACAAAAGGAGTCCGTGGCAATGCGGTGAACTCCTGCAGCCACTTGCCGCGGATGTCCCTGTCACCATAAGTGTATCCGTATCCTCCCTCCCTGACGAACATAGTATCTTCATCGGCCAGGACGACAGCCAGTCGTTCGAGACTCTTGTCGCCCACCGCATCGGATGCACCGGTATACCAGTAATTTTTCAGCGGATCACCAAGCTTCTTCAAGGGAAATTCACTTCCCCACTCAGTGTATTGGCCATAGAAATAAAATGATCTATCCTTCCCATATCCAATGGCTTTCACCTTTGGATCGAGAAATGCATCGTATGCTTTTTGTTCTGCAAGATAGGTAGCCGATTTTCCGCGTCCGTATCCGCCACCGGGCACTATCGCAATCCCCTCCTCTTTAGACAAACGCTCAAGATCAATTCCCATTTCCAGGAAACGCTGCCGCATATCGCCGGGAACTACCACACTCCCATGAACTTCGTCCGTGCGTCCATCACCGCACAGGAAAAGTGTGACATCCGAGCGCCCGCCGCGGGCGCTGTCACGGAGTTTGCGGAGGAATTCCGTAACCCTGCCTGCACGCCACTGTATCCATTTTGCCCGCATGTCGCCGGATGTCAGGAAATCGAAGCGCTGTTCGAAGCGGGCGGGATCTCCGGCTTTGCCGGGCGTCTTGACACCTGTGTCCTTCTCGAATTGCGCTATGTTCCAGTCGCCGTATCCCCACTGGAGGCTGCTGACGGAGTAGAGGCCGTCCCAGAGCCAGCCGCCCAAGCGGCCTGACATTCCGGCAAAGGCCGGCGAATCAGCGACCTTGGCCGCCAGTTCGCCATAGATATCAAGCATTACCTGCTGAACTTTAGGATGCATAATATTCCAGCTTGGCCAGAGAACACCGCCGACAAGATCCGGATTGGAAAGGCTGATGCCCTGGTACGTGAAGTCATACAGATCCGATGGGTTCTCGTCGGTGGAAGGGATGACCTTGCTGTTGAAATATCCCTGTTTGCCAAGGAATATCTCCGGAATATAGCCCATGCGGTACTTCTCGCACATAAGGGCCGAAATACGAACGGCATCATGGCTCTTTGGCAGATAACCTTTCAGTTTCTGGGAATCATATGTGCATTGCTGGTATGCCGCCTCTGTCGGCCAGAGTCCGTTCATTCCAGTGTAGTTCAGAAGTTCAACCCAGCGTTTGATGCCAATATAGTCCCGTTCAATTTCAGAAAATTGTTTGGGAGTATTGAAGTGGATATGCCAGCGGTCCTTCTCCTCCATCCATGAGGCAAAAATACGGTTCCCAATATGATTTTCGGCAAGTGATGGAAGGGTGCCGACACGGTAGATGCGGATTTTCGATGCGCCGGCACGCCGCCCTATCCTGGCGCTTACAATACCAACATGCAGCTGCTTCGAGTTCGACCAGAAAATCATTCGGTGGGTCAGCATCTTCATTGAAAGCGGAAAAATCCCCCCTGTCTCATATCCGCTCTGAGGAGGCATGAAGCCCTTCTGGTCCTTCATGCTGTCGACATCGGCGAGGGAGACGCAGACGGACCGCCAGTCGTCGTCCGGATGCTCGATCTCGAGCATGTACGGCTGATCGCCAGGCTCGATGTCCAGAAGATAGGCGAAACCGGAGAAGTTGCTAGCCGGCACCTGTTTGTCGACCTCGACTCCCTCTCCACGGCCATCATTGGTCTCACGGTATTTTCCGGCGGCCGACTCGTTGATCCGCGTCTTGCCGTTGCATTCCCAATAGTTCGTCCCCTCGATCACCGGTTTCCCGTCTACAGTGTTGCTTATGCAGTCGATCTCGTGAACGAGTGTTTTTTCAGAATCCTTGGCGACCGCCGGCTGCGTTTTCGTGTCAATCACGACGTATGAGGCCTGGAATTCGCAAGGCTGCAGAATATCTTTCCCAATTCTGCATTGGAGACTGAATACGCCTTCTTCACTGCATGGAATCTCCAGGCGCCGCGTCTCCCGGGCGGAACCTGCAGGAAATGAAATTTTCTCCAACACCTTTTCCGCTCCGGTCAGCCCGTTCCGCATAATGATCTCATATTCCGCAGGACTTGAAGATCCGCCGGCCGTAATTTCGAGGACGAACTTCTCTCCGGAACGCAGAACCGCCTGTCCGGCAATCTTGGCGGAGATGGTTTCAGAAGGTTTTCCCTGCGATTCACGCAGTTCCATGCTCCGCGGAAAACCTGCGGGAAATCCTACGCGCCCGAGCCGTTCAAAACGTAGGACATGCTTGCCGGCAGACAGAGGAAGGTTGGCGGCCTTGACGCCGTCCGTTGTCTTTGGCTGCGGCTGTCCTGGCCATCCGGCGATACCGCCGTAGTAGAGGCGTTTACCATCAAGATAAAGACTGTGGGCGAAGTTGTTCCACTCCTTGAAATGCAGAGTGTACCATCCGGTGCGCGGCACCTCAAACGAGTACTCCGTCCAGCCTGAGAACGGGTATGGCCCATTTGCCGGCTGCTTTTCCTTGTCCCATTTCTCCTTGGCGCCTTCAGCCCATTGGATGTCCCCCTTGTCAAACTGAAGGCAATCGCGCTGCAAGAGGAAAGGCGGTTGATTTTGCCCTTCAGCTTTTGTCACATTAAAGAATACGAGGAGGAAAATAATCAATAATGAAGTGTTCCATGAATTCCTGTCCAACGCCCCAAATAATCCGTTGATCATAAATCCTCCCAAACAATATAAATCATTGAAGTTATTGGAAGATATTATAACACGTGATCATATTGGCGCTTTGTTGAAACTGCTGATTTGTTTGCAGAAAATGCAGAAACTTTGTAAATGACATGCGCTCATACTACGGCGCCGCGTGCAATTACCTCCCTATAGAACTTTGCGCTCAGTTTCGGGGTGCGCTCCAATGTCTGGTAGTTGACGTAGGTGATGCCGAAACGCCATTCGTAGCCCTCCTTCCACTCGAAGTTGTCAAGCAGGCTCCACGTGAAATATCCTTTGAGTGGAATGCCTTCGTCTACCGCACGGTGCGCATTGATCAGGTGGTTGCGCATGTACATCACGCGGTCGGTGTCGTACACTTCCCCGTCATTGTCGAATTTGTCGGCGCAGGCGCATCCGTTCTCGGTGATGTATATCGCCTTGGGATGCCATATTTCGTGATAGAGCCGCGGCTGCCAGTAGGTTATCTGGGGTCCGACCGCAATCCAGTCGGCCTCCATATGCGGATAATTTTTTGGCAGCGGCAGATCCCGATATTTATTCGGATCATTCTTATCGGCGATAATATAACGGGGACGGTAGACATTAAGCCCGACAAAATCCAAAGGCGAACTTATGATCTTCATGTCCTCGTCGGTGAATTTCGGTGCATTTCCGCCCTCCTCCTGCAGATATTCATCGGAATATCTCCCTTCAAGTATCGGTACGCTGTAAGGCCCCTCCATTCTCCGCATGGCAAGCTTGGTGGCTGCAATATGTTCTTCGGTTTCAATGGCCGGGACAAGGGCGGCTCCATTATGCGCCCAGCCGATTTCGACCGGGCCAGCGGCATTGTTCCTGAGCGCCTGCACCGCCATGCCATGCGCCAGAATCACATTGTGCCGGATCTGGTTCACCTGTATTTTGGGCAGCTTCTTATTCGGGGGGTTGAACCCGTACCAATAACAGCAGTCGGCGACCACCCACATCTCGTTGATGGTCATGTAGTGCCTGACCCGGTCAGAGTAGTGTTTTGAAAGCAATGCCGCGTAATCCGCAAAGTGCCGGCATGTCTCCCGCGATTCCCATGCCCCGAAATCATCTTCCAGGGCCTGCGGCATATCCCAGTGGTACAGGGTCATCCAAGGTTGAATTCCGGCTTCCAGCAGCGCATCAATCAGACGATCATAGAAATCGAGTCCTTTCTGGTTGACTGTGCCGCGTCCGCCCGGAAAAATCCGCGGCCAGGACACTGAAAACCTGTATCCTTTAAGCCCCAGATCCTTCATGATTTTCACATCTTCAAGATAGCGGTGATAGTGATCAGTCGCGACATCGCCGGTGTGATCATGCCAGATACGGCCCGGCAATTTGCAGAATGTGTCCCAGACCGACAAGCCTTTGCCGTCCTCATAGGCGGCTCCTTCAATCTGGTAGGATGCGGTGGCCGCCCCCCAGACGAAATCCTTTGGAAAAGCATAGTAATTCTTCATTTTTTCCATATCCTCTTTCATTTCACTTCTTTCTGCGGCGGCATTCCGCTATACTCCAGATCTCCGGGGTCGCTGATGGCGAAGCTGGCCGTCCAACCTGCACGTCCGGTTGCAGTTTTAACCAGGAGGCAGTTCCATCCGGGCTTCAACTGAATCTTCTGCTGGGCGAAGTGTTTCCACGGGCCGGATATCTTCGGCAGAATCAGCTGTCCATTCAACCAGGCTTTTCCGTACCAGTCCATGGAGTAGAAGAGGAGATATTCATGGGAGCTGGGGCCGGGGAGACGCACCCAGGTGGCCAGATATGCCACACCATTGCCCTGGCTTGCGTCATAGGGGAAATATTTCTCCAGCAGCCGGATGTATTTGTCATCCCCGATATCGATGGCATGCCACGAGATCGGCTTGCCGCCCATGCCTTCATAGCTTGCCGAGAAATCCAATTTCTCTTCCGGAGGAAATACCTTCTCCATGTTTACCCAGTCGTCAACGGAACCTTTCTTGTCGAAAAGGCCTATCGCCTGCCAGCGCTTGATCGGAGCCGGGGGGATGGCGCTGACTTCGAAATTGCTGATAGCCAGCCCCTTCCTGCCTTCGCCGACAAGCGTTATATCCTGAGGGGACCATGGCCATTTGAGGGGGATGGAAAGCGCTTGGTGAACCTGCCTCTCCTTTGTATACGGAACGTTTATCTGGCCTATGGGCTTGCCCATGAACTCCACTTTGATAGGATTGTAGTCGCCTCCGAAGAGTCCCCATATCCGCAGTTCAAAGATGCCAACGCCCGGGTTGAACCTGATAGTTCTACTCTCTCCTTGCGGCGCAGTCAGGAACTTGCCTTTGAAGCCGGGGATCTCGACACCTCCCTCCACGGGTTTGGAATTATCCCAGTCGGCACTCGTGCCCCATTTCCACCTATGGAGGAGATCATCGAAAGTGGCGCCCTGGCCCCTGGGTACCACGGGCGCATACACGTTTGGCGGCCACCCGAAGGTCTCATACCACCAGAGGTGGTCTTTCTGGAACACGTCCAGAAGCCGGGCCACTTCATGCGGCTGATGGGTCTGCCAGGCGGTCTCCATTGGCTTGAGCAGATCATCGAAGCTGAAATTCAGATCGCGACGGCTCCATTCGCCAAAATCGGCAGCAGTATAGCGTTCCCCGCCGCCGTAAACAATCTGGTGCATCCCCTGGGTCTTTGGAAGCAGCGTGCGCAAATAATCCAATTCAGCGCCCCATTTCGCAAGTTCCGCCGGCTGTGCAGGCACATCAAGTTCGCTGATGGCTCCGACGCCATGCGCCTTGAAGACACCTGGCATGAATGGATCCAGCACAACTTGAAGCCTGCGTCCGGCGGGATGCTCCTGTCCGGTGACCAGGTCGGTCACTCCGCTGGAATCGGCATCGAAAGAGATATTGACCTGGCGTTGACGCGGTGTGCGGTTGACCAGGTATATCGTCATCTCGCGCTTGTCGACGACCAGCCAGTCGCTCCCCTCTGAAGCGAACCAGCAGGCTACCGGACCGTGCTCCCTGCCATCGCCCAGGCGGCGTGTGTATTCAAGTGGTGGAATGGCGCGCCATGCCTGTACGAAACGGCGCAGCCCCTCGTCGGCGGGCGGCAGACACCACTGTCCGCCATAGATGCAGGCTTCCAATTTGCCTTCGGCAAGAGCCATGGCTGGCCCTTCCAGCTGATAGGGATGCGAACGGTAGGACTGGTTGCAGTTCATGCCTACGGGATAGCGGCGCCCGTCTGGGACAAGATTCTTGATGGTGCCGCGGAGCGATTCCGGCTGGCGGATGTCGAAATTGGCGAACTCCACGGGATCAGGATAGTTCCACTCCACGCCATCGCCGCCAAACTTGCCGACGGCGGCGCCCCAGCCCAGATCCCGGCGTGAAGACAGCAGCCTGGGATCCAGACCAAATTCCCGGTTGAGTTCCCCGTCGCTGAACAGGCGGGCCTGCGGAGCGTATTTGCGCAGCGCCTTGAGCATCTCCTCGCGCAGGGTCAGAACCTTCTGGCATCGCCAGTCCAGCCACTTGTCGCGGTAGTCGGACAGGAGCGTCTGCTTCCTGGCCTTGAAAGCCGTTTCATCGGCGGCCTTGGCAGGGAGACTGATCCCCGCCTCCCTGGCGAAAAGGCCTACGCTAAAATCATCATATCCGAGATTTTCGTTGGGATACCAGGCGTCGAGGGCGGAAGGCCATTGCCACTGACGCGTGCGGACGCCGGCAAAAGCCGGATACCTGCCGTACTGGCTCCCCATGGCATCCATCAGGTCTGTCAGATACTGCCGGGCCAGCGGATGTGCCGGATTGAGCATGGGCGCGTTGGATACGGAGATCCATGGCTTTCCGGAGGAGTCAGCCGTGAGAAGGATACCCTCCTCCGAACCGCCGCCCTGTCTGGTCAGCAGTGATAGCGGTATGCCATGCACTATGAAATCCGCCACCAGCCGCACGCCGTATTTCTGCGCTGTCAGCAGCATGAGCTTGAAGATGTCGCGCTCCATCGGGTCGACGATCCTGGCGCCGTAGCCCTTGCTGTAGATGTCCCAGAGCTTGGGCAGCATCAGTTCCGGAGCCCCCTGGAGAAAGTTCATTCCATAAGAGTACACTGGAGTAATACAAAGGTTGTCACCACGGTAGGACGAGAACTGGCCGAAGCGCTCCCAGGAGGAAAGCAACGCCTTCCAGTCGTGATAGGCAGCTCCGTCCCAGGCCCAGCGGGACAGCGCCCCGGGCACGGGATCGTTGCCGGCCCAGAGGGATGGCATGGTGCGCTCATTCACCCCAAGGTTGATCTGCTCTCCGTTCCAGCCGAATTCACTGCTCTTATTCCAGCCTCCCGCAGCCTCCGGCAGGGCGGGCAGGCCGTCCGGCAGTTCATAGAGTTCGATCTTCGCCATCGCCCCCTGGCGGAGCGTGGAGCCGTGGTTGTTGTTGCTGCACCACACGCAGACATCGATGGCGTTTCCATTCGGCCAGACAACGAATGACAGGGGACTGAAGGCGCCGGCCTCCGGTGCCTCGCCGGCATCCAATACCCAGCCGTTGTAATTGCCGGTGACCTGGTCGGTGGCATACATTGAGACGAAGCGCTTGATGTCGTTGGGCACCTGCCCTACGACCAGGTGCGGACGTCCGGGATTTTTGACTTTCAGGGTATAGGCGAACCAATCTGCGGCCCAATATCCTGCCTGTTTCTTCTCGCCCTCCTTGACGCGCCGCCAGCTGTCGCCTTCCTTGATGTAGCCGATAGGGCGCAAGGTATTCGTGCCGGTGACGCGATAGGAACCGCCGGGCCCGGCCTCGACCTTGCTGGTATTGTTGTCTCGGAAGAAGTGGACCGGGTCGGCCGCCTGGGTGCAGTCAACGCTGTCCACCAGTTCCTTGCGGTATGCCCCGGCCTTGCCATCAGGGGTGTTGCGCGGCCTCGCCAACGGGGTGGGGTCAACCACGGCAAAAGCCCATGGTCCGTCCACCACGCGTCCTGCGGAATCGCGCACTGAATATTCAAAGGCACCTTCGCGATCACACGGATAACTGAATTCGTCCCTGGCCCAATCACTGCCGCCCTTCAGGCTGACTTCATTCTGCCAAAGGATTTTGCCGTCGCCACGCTGTTCCACAACCTCCATCCGATAGACCTGCGGAGCATCCGTGGCCTGTTCCACGCCGACTTTCAAAGACTCGCCGCGCTTGAAGACCATGTCCTCCCGGTCCTTGGGGTAGACGGACAGGGACTGGCACGGATCGTCCTTGCCCATCCGGGTCACACCCAGTTTGAACCCCTCCATGGCTTCCTTCATTTCATCATTCCATATCCAGGGGCCGTAATGGGCGTAGACGTCCAATGTATGGCTGCCCTTGGACAAGGGTCTTACTGCACGGGCGCGATGAAGGAAGTCGAAACGCTGGCTGTCAATGGCTCCTGTCCTGTCAGTGGCCGAGTAGACTGGATCCTTCACCCCGTACCGCTCTCCCTGGACATACAGCAGCTGGACGCCGTCCAGCCAGACTTGGAAGATACGTGGAATTCCGCTGAAATGTGAAGCTATTTCATAAAGACCAGCCTCAGGCAGATCAACGGTGAAATGTCGCTGGGCGTATCGCTGTTCGGTTCCCTGCTCGAAGTTCAGCGGGAAGTCCGGCGCGTAGATCTGTTCGCACTTCACGGAAGCCTCATCATGGCTCAATGCTTCAGGAGGAAGCGGTACCATCTTGTCCGAGCCGGGCGTCTGCCAAAGAAGGCGGAGCCTGATCAGATTGTCGCCAGGCTTGCTCCACGGGGCGGATGGTTTTATGAACAGGGCCAGCGGCACTTCGCCGGCCGGCAGGGCCAGCGGCGTTTTTCCGTCAAGATCGATCTGCCGTCCGCCTACGCGCAGAAAGGCCTGTCCAGTTTCCTTTTCCGCCAGGAAGCGGTATTCACCAGCCACGGGAACATGCAGTTTTGCATAAGCCGCAAACGAACGTCCGGTGCGGTCCATGTCCATATTGAATTCTCCGCCTGGGACGGTGGTGACGCCCTTGTGTTTCCAGAATGTCGGTTCGCCGTAGTAATGGACCGCCCATCCTGAAGAACCGGACTGCTGTGCGGCAGGTTCCGCAGCATGGCAAAGTGCCAGAGCTCCAAATGAGATGCAGCCGAGAATCAATTTCCGTAATGGCGTACTCCCCAAAAACTGACATTCTGAAAGAAATTTCATAGAGTCATTCTCCTTTATTTTTAATTCAATATCTGTTGATAATGTAAATTACCGCCTATAAATCATCAGGAATGGGCGTATCCCTATACAGCCATTTGACTGCCTTGACACCATCTTCCACAAGAGGCAGAGGTGGAGCGCCGTAATCATCCACATGACTGTCAAGAAATGCTATGTTGGCACGGCGAGAGTGCCTTAAACTAATATCGGGAGTTGCCCCTGTTACACAGAAATATCCGGTCAAGAAGGCTCCGTAACCATTAACCTCGCACAGATACAATTTCCCTTCCGGCCTCGAAAACTCCCCCAGCTTCCGCGGGATCGAATTTGGATTGTTCCATATTCCCAGCGTATTTGGAAGATAGTAATTCATGTCCCATGAAGGGAAATTGCCGTTGAAATTCCCCTGAGGATTGTCAGGGCATGTGAAAAACTTTGTATAGCCTCCGTGAGGTTTTAAGTTTTTCGTGATATCCAGCCCCAGACAAGGGGCAACCTTATAGAACCAGTTATAAGTGGAGAGGGCCGTGTTATCGCAATTTGGCGTCCTGGTCATATCAGCGATATATTCATTGTAGTCTCCTATATAAAGCATGTTGGCGGCCCCTATCTGTTTCAGAGTATTCTTGCAGACAATTTTCTTCGCGCTATCCCTCGCGTTTTTCAGCGCCGGCAGCAGCATTGACGCAAGGATTGCGATGATCGCAATCACCACAAGCAATTCGATGAGCGTAAACGCTCTGCGAATTGGCCTGCGCCAAGGCTTCGGCTGGCAGGCAACGAGGAGCTCGATGAGAGTGAACCTTTTGCAAGTATTTCTTCTCATATGATTATTCCTTTCATAGAGTTTTTTTGTAACAATCAAGACAAATTTGTCTTTTGCGCTCGGAGATCGCATAGCCGAGCGAAGCGACGCTTGTCCCGCGCAATGCGGAGACAAAAACTACTTAAGCTTCACCCGTCCTATGCTGCCACGCTCCTTGAATTCCATGGAGACACGTATGATCCTTGGAGGCATGTCTGGATTCCCGATCCGATCCATGAGCCGGCCAAGAGCCTCCTTTCCCATCTCCTCAAGAGGTTGTGCAATCGAGCTGAGAGTCGGTCTGGATAATTCACACTCAGGATTATCGTCATAGCCGACAACGCTGAAATCACCGGGAACGGAGAACCCTGATTCCCTGGACAAACGTAAAAATGGAATCGCATAGGCATCCGCCATAAGCAGTGCCGTCGGGCGTTCCTTCATGCTCCTGAGGGAAGACAGGAACTCCCGCAGCTGCCGTTCCACGTCCTCGGTAGACCTTTCTTTTCGGCGCGGCGTCGCCACCCACTCCGATGGAGGAACTGGAAGATCAAATTCAGAGAGCACCTGATGGAACGCACCGTATCTCTCGGCCTGGGCCACCCCCCACGGACGTACGTCGAAATAGCCGAAACGGCGGTGTCCAAGCTCGAAAAGCTTCCGGATTGCCTGTCTGAAGCCCCCGCGATTATCCTCAAGCACACAGTCATGCTTTCCAGAAATACCGTGGTGGTGGAGGTATACGACAGGCTTCCTGGCATGAAGATCCCCCGTCAGGCCATCGGAGAGTTCCACAACGGAAATCAAGCCGGAGACCTGTTCCATGAATTCCCGCAGGGCATCACCCTTTTTAAGGATGTGCTGGATTGGAATTGCATTGCGTCTTCTCGCCTCGTCCTGTATCCCCGAAAACAGACGCATCAGGAATGAAGCGCCCGCAGGCGAACCTGGCATCAGGACTCCTATGAACTGGGTCTGGCTCTGCTTTCTCATATTATATTTCAATTCCCGGGAAGCCTTCAATATCCGTTTTGCAGTCTCCCTTGAAACCGCCTTGACGTTTCCATTCAATACCCTGGACACAATGGCCTGCGATATATTCAAATGCCTGGCGATGTGAGTCTGTGTCACCAGTGTTCCCATAAGCCACTCCATCTTAGTTATAATTTAAGCATAATTGTAATAATTCATTCTTATTTATAACTATTATATCATTATCAAATACGGATGTCAATGCCATTTTCCCGGTTTTACAAATTAAAATTCGTCCACTTTTTGCGCGTCCTATTCCACCTCGGCGCCGTCCAGGAGGAATTCGTAGCTCCTGGTCCATGACGTCGCAGCCCCGGGTTCGAGCGAGACTTTCACGAACGGCTCGCAGGATATCTGCCCCGTACTGATGAATACGCCCAGCTTCGACACGGTGAAATCGCCGCCGATACGGATCCCCGCGGCCACGCCCGGCATCGTGATGGTGGCCGCCACGTCGCGCGCGTCCGGAGCCCAGCCTTCAAGCGGGACGAATTGGGTTTCCACCTTGTCTGCCGTAACCACTAACCCGCTACCCTCGATAGCTCCAATTTTAGAGATGTCCGCGCTAGTCTTCGGCGGAAAGGTGAACGACACCTTCAACCCCTTCCCGACAGGTCTCCGGTCAAGCGAAATGAAGTTGTGGGCGTACTGCTCTGCATCGATACGGTTCCTGCCGGTATTGGTCAGGGAATGCTCGATCAGCAGGACCGGCCTGCCTGGGACAAGAACAAGCCGCTTCACGTAGCGGTATCCCCATCCGCGCGGAGCATCAACCTCCTGGACGAACTCAATCCGATCCTTCTCCGCCTTCGTAGTCCACGGGAACATCCTGATCGGCCAGTAGGCGCAACCCCACAGATGGCCCGGATGGTATGGCTTCTCATAGAGGCCCACTCCCAGCTTGATGAACGGCTCGCCAGGCCTGGCGTCGTCATAGGCTATCGCCTCGAACCACTCCTCGCAGGGGCCGCAGCATTCGTGGGCGTTGAGCGGGGAATGGACGGACGGTGCGTCAAGGAAGAAACTGTGCCCGTCCCTTTCCAGCTTCGTGATGATTCCCGCCTGCTCGAAACGGTTGCCGCGGTAATAACCCTTCTCAAGGTCGGGGACAGCTACGGTCGCCGTGACGATTCCGTTGGTGATGACCGTCGACGTCCAGTCGCCGACATGCACCGCCGGATCCATGCCGGGAGGGAGCTCGGCCAGGAATTTCACGTCTCCGGGATTGCCCGTCAGCAGCCGTACGGACGCCCCATCTGCTCCAGGCGGAATTTCGACCACCATGCGGTTGAGACCCACTCTCATCTCATGGGCGAAGCCCCTTGCGGAAAATTGTTTTTCCGACACGTCCCGGGAACCGCCGAGCTTCCTGCCGTCGATGTAAAACCCTGTTCCTTCCGGACAGAAAAGTTTGAATGTGCGTCCCTGATCATGGAACTTTATCGGAGAAAAAATATGGCCGACAAGGAAAACTGTATCGGAAGGCGAACGACCCGAAACGATCAGGGAACCATCCGGCGACGAGTTCGGCTCGGTCCAACCTATCTCCCTGCCTGCCTGCGATTGACGGGGAATTCCGACCTCCCCGTTCTTCAGCAGAACAGCCTTGAGATCCTCTACACCGCCCGGGTCGACACTGGCACAGCGCCACGCCGACACGGGAACAGGCGAGATCGGCAGCGGAGAATGCCCGGTGAACACAAGCCCCTTGATGGCATTGTCAACTGCTACCGAAAAGCCGCTCCCTGTCTTTTCGGCGATGCATTTGACCAGCAGTTCATTGACTCCCGACTTCAGCTCTGCGGAAAAAACAGCGGTGGATCCGGGCCGGAACTCGCCTGCCGCGGAGCCGTTCACCCAGGCCTTGGCCGGAACATCCGAGCGTAAGGCGAACGACACCCTGCCGCTGGCCGGACTTTCGATGTAGCTGGCGGCAAAGAATACACATGGTTTCCCAATGCTCCCCTTGGAGGAGAGGAGTATCTTAATGGCGTTCGGCTCCGGACACCAGCTCCAGCAGACCAAGTTTCCATCCTCCCCCGGATACCGCGTATAGAAATCGCGCACCTTGTCGGGAGGATATTCCTTCACCAGAGCTCCGGATGCATCGCCGCCCTCAACGGCGAACGGCCCGATCAGCGACCACGATTTCGCCATTATCCCGGTATGCCCGGCAGGCGGGAAGACTGTCGCAGCAGCATTCATATCCTGCGCGGCAAGCCGTACCGACAACGCCAGCAGTGATGAGACCAGCAGCGCAACATAATTCTTCCTCAGACCCATAATTCAATCTTTCCGCTTATTTCTCTGTTTGCAGCCATATCTCATCAGCAAAGCCCCCTACTTTTCCATGCCATAGAAAATATCGTCCGCGATGATGGCGTGCCCCACAGGAATATGATTCCCTCCAATCGCCATATAGGCGTACGTCGCATCGTCCGGTATGACTCCTTCAAGAATGATTTCCTTGTAGGATTCGCCCAGGGCTCCCCCCGCCTGGTCCACCTTGATGAAAGCATCCTTGGCGCTGAACCAGACTACTTTGAGCAGCAAATTGTCGGGATTTTCCGATCTGGCCCAGATCGACAGCCGGAATTTTTTACCGGCCCAGGCCGGCACATAGCAGCTGATGTACGGGCCCGCGCTGTCGACATTGCCCATGCTGACGGCTGTCTTCCCGGAATGCGCCTTGGTGCCGCCGCTGTCGTATTCACCTTCCTTTGAGGGAGCGGGAAAAATGACTCCGTTCGCTTCTTTCCCTCCTTCAAAGGAAGGATCGGAAAAAAAGTTCTTCATGCCGCTGCTTTTGTCCGCGGATGGGCCGGGGATACCGCTGACCTGGCCTTCCGGCGGGGGAAGATTGCCGCGCCATTTCGGGTAAGAGGGGAACTCTATCGAATCGCTGGAAACCGGAATCCCCTTTTCCGTGGTGGCATGGGCATAGGCGACCAGCTGCATATAATCACCCGGCACCTCGATGGTCGCGGTCCAGAGATTGTCTTTCAATGCGGCCGGCGCTTCCTCCCATTTTGCGGAGACCCCCGGGCGCGCGCCGTGCCAGAATTGCGCCTGCTTCATCCTCTTGTGGTAGAAGGAGACCTTGGAGATTTTTTCCGGCCCTGTTATGCCGACGCTTAACTCCATCGACGAGCCAGAGACGACGGCTTTCGGAATTCCGACGAGCGGCCAGGCAGGCGCGGTTCCAAGAACCGATTTGAAATAGGCCAGCGGGATTTCAGTGTTGCCGGTCTGGCTGTGATTGTCGTTGGGGAGCATGATCAGCCGTTTTTCAGTGGGAATATTACGATAGGTATGCAGCACGACGGGCATCCAGAAAAAAATATCGTCCGTTCCGGAAAGGAGCAGCACCTTGGCCTTGTATCCGGGGATGCCATGCTTGGGATCAAGTACGGAAAGCCATTCATCCTGTTCCGGACGCGGACAGCAGGCGATTGGCCCGAAATAACCGCCGAACCAACCAGTATCACGGATAAACGCATTGCCGTATTTCACCGCACCGGCTTTAAACGCCGGTTCCGCGCCCAAAGCCAGCAGCGTCAGATGCGCGCCTGCGGAACAGCCGACCAGGAAAAGTGCATTGGAGTCGACTTCGGGACGGCCCTGCAGGAATTGCACGGCCCGCTTCACGAAAAGAACACCGTTGCGGATACCGTCTTTTTCGGAACCGAAGGTGTGCCACGCACCGGCACTCTGGTCGGCTTCATTGCCGGGACTGTCGAACTCGGAATAGGGAGGCTTGCGTTCGCCATGTCCTTTGCGTGATCCGCACCAGTCAATGACGGTGCAGCAGAAACCGTTGGAGGCGTAGAATTCCGCAGCGCCCGATCCCAGGACACCGAGCCCGGCGCCATGCAGGTCGACGATGGCCGGATATTTCCCCTCCGCGAGCGGCCGGGCATACCAGCCGTAGATCTTCGTCGGCTGTCCATTGAACGGAGCGCCTTTGAGATAGAACTCAATCAGGTGGATGCCCTTATCTTTTTTTTCTGAAACGATCTGCAGGTCGAGCGGCAATTCCTTTACGGTCGGAATGGAAAAATGATTCTGCCAGTCATCGGCGGCGGACAGCATCCCGGACGAAACAATCATTACGGCAAATGCGATCAAATACAATGCTTTCATCAAATCCTCCAGTTTATTTATAAATAATTTCACATGTCTTCAGGAACGGGATAATTCTTGCTCAGCCATTTATTCGCCTTGGGATTGTCTTCCGGAAGAGGGAGAGGCGGGGTGCCGTAATCCTCCACATGCCCGTCCAGGAACACCATGTTGGCGCGGCGCGAATGCCTTAAATTAATATTGGGATAGTTGAGAGTATTTCCTACCACGCTGAAAGACCAGGAGGCAATGAATCCGTTGCGGCCATAGGATTCACACAGGTACACCTTGCCTTCCGGCCTTGAAAATTCCCTAAGTTTCAGAGGAACCCCGACGTCCAACCAGACTAACACGGTAGTGAGGTGTAAATTTATATCCCATGAGGGGTAATTGCTGCCAAAATTCCCTTCAGGATTGCTGGGGCACGTGAAGAATAATGTATTGCCGGCATGAGGCTTCAAATTCTTCGTGATATCCAGCCCCGCGTAAGGGGCAACCTTATACATCCAATTGAGAGGCTGAAGCTGGCACTGGGCAACAGGGGGAGTATGATTCGGCCCCACGGATATTTCAGCGATATTCTCATTGTAGTCCCCTGCATAGAGCATATTGACGGCCCCCATCTGCTTCAGGGTGTTCTTACAGCTTATTTTCTTAGCTGCATCCTTCGCATTCTTCAATGCCGGCAGCAGCATTGCGGCAAGAATTGCGATGATCGCAATCACCACAAGCAATTCGATGAGCGTAAACGCTCTGCGAATTGGCCTGCGCCAGGGCTTCGGCTGGCAGGCAGCAAGAAGTTCAATGGGAGTGAACCTTTTATTTCTTCTCATATTATTTCCCTTTTCATTAGGCGGCCAAAGAGCCGCAGCTCTGAATGTCCAATACCAGGTTAAGCTTCCCCTGCCAGTTTATCTGGCAGGAAAGGGAGATTGTAGGGCTAAGCACCTTGATGTCAGCCTTTCAATCTCTGCCTCCCGCGGGGCCAGCCTTCGCTAAGATGCTACGGCTTGGCACGCAAGCCCACAGGGAGCCTTCCATTTTTTCATTCCAAAGTCATTCTGGCGAATTCTCCGCCGCCCAGGGTCAGTTCCCAGCACATCCCGCCCCAGCCCATAATGATCCGTTCGCGTTTCGAAAAGATAGGCGCGTCCCCGTAATATTTGTTTCCGCAGAAAGCGAACGGCAGCACATCCCCCGCGCGATGCGGTGGATTTCCCAGCACGTCCCACGGCATCAGCAATTCGATGACTGTTTTATCGCCTGCGGCTTTTCCGGCGGACTTCACCTGGCCGGTGATTATCACCGAATCATATCCATGCAGCGAATCGATGCGGTACCGGACCACCTCCATCCCCTTTACCGTGAAGGCGACGATTACCTTGACCATGCCCAGCATGGCTCCGGTTTCCGGATCGTTCCGCGCGATCGCAAACTCATACGAATCGTTTTTCCAAAGAAGGGCGCCGGCGGCATCAGGATCGATCATGAACGGCTTCCTGTTGTGAATGTCGAAGGCGGCAATCAATCCGTGTTCATTGTAGCCGAGGTGAATGTCGGTCGAGAAATCCTCCACCCCTTTCCAGAGATCCTTTATTGGGGTTTTGGATGCCCACGCAACTGTAGAGTAGAAGTTTTCCTGCGCTTCAACGCGGATCGGATTATGACCGGCGTATTTGGAGAGATCACCGTCTATTTTCCAGTCGTCCGCCAAATGCGGTATGCCGCGGAACAGCAGGTCGGCCTTCGTTTCTCCCAGGG
Source organism: Victivallales bacterium (assembly GCA_049297395.1). Lineage (GTDB taxonomy): Bacteria > Verrucomicrobiota > Lentisphaeria > Victivallales > GWF2-50-93 > GWF2-50-93. Next base: position 19,157 of record JBAQUG010000047.1, read on the forward strand.
AACGGCCGTCCTTCGCGAAAAGCTGTGCCATGGTCCGGTAGCCCCATTCCCGGTTCAGATCAATATCATCAGCGGCCAGAGGAAGAACTTTTTCAATTGTGCCTCCTCCTGGAATCGTGACAGTGAAGTCGGCCTCGATGGGGCGTTCCCCCCTGGTCGCTTCGCACTGAACCCGCAGCTTCCCCTCAAAACTATCTTCGCCGTAGTTGTGAATTTGCGCCCGGACTGCCGGGCCGCTTTTTGCCGTTGACGGAACCGCATTCAGAGCCATTTCCAGTTCGTGTACCCTTTTCACATTGGTCCATGTCATTCCTGTCACGGAGCCGTCCTTCTCCAACTGCTCGGCGTACAGGCGGATACCGGGGACGGTTTCATCCTTGGGAACTCCGATAGTAAATTGCGCATCCTTTCCCGGCTCAATCCGGCAGGTTGCCGGTTCGACGGACCAATTTTCCGGTGAACGCAGCCGCACGGTTCCGGCAGTCTGCCCCGCCAGGACGACTTTGGTACGGCCGCCGGTAGGGGCCTGTATCAATTCACTGTTAAAATCACACGCCTCTTTCCCGGCGGTCTCAAGCCCGGCCACCGGTCCCCTCCACGACACGACTACCGGAATCTTATTCAGCTTCAACACATGCCTTGATGCTGGAGCGAGTGTTGTTTCACAACCGTAAATATCGATGACTTTGACTGTGGTCGGTTCAGGAAACTGGATCGTCAAGGATGAACTCTCCGTCTGCTGGTCTCCCTGCAATACCATCCCCCGGCGGTCGCCATCGCTGAAGATCCAGGCGTGTCCGGTGGTCCAAAGCTTCCGTGATTCGACCGGCTTCATGCCGTTGAACGTGTCCACCATGATGGCATGGGCGACAAGCTTGGCGGCCGGCGTCCAGGAATAATTGCGGACAAATGTGGATGTCTCCCGTCCCATTTCCGTCTTGAGTTCCTGTTCGATGTTGTTCACGCCCCATCCGCCGATGTTGCACCACATCATCGCGTCCGCGCCGGCGCACCAGTTCGCAGCATAGGCGCGGAACATCTCGCCGATGATTTCCGCATCGCCGTACTGGGATCCAAACACTCCTATTTCGGTCATGAATATCCTCTTTTTCCCGACACCGTATTTCTTGTCGAGCAGCGAACGGAGACTGGCGACCTGTTCCTCTGACGAGTAATGCAGATCGACTCCTGATGCATCATCGAAGAAGCCCTCGTTGAATGCGTCTATGACGCCGGACCAGACGTTCAGGCTGCCGAACACAGGCTTGACGTCCGGCGCCACTTTTTTCAACTCGTCGACGAAGGCGGCCCAGCGCGGGCGATATGTATCCCGGGCGTCTTTCGTCCACATCGGCACTTCGTTTCCCAGCTGCCAGAAGGCATAGAGATCCCCGCCGTGTTTCGCCATTGCATCGACTTTTTCCCGAATCTGTTCAGGAGTGTACTTGATCGGATCATGGACTGTTGTGAATAAATCGAGGCCTGGAAACGGCTTAGAGGAATCAGAACGCTGTTCGGTTATGCCAAGATAGCTGGTCAGGGGAAACAACTGGGTGGCTCCACCCATTCCCTGGAAAGGGTGCGCCGTTTTCGCGCTCAGGTCTGGGATCACCGCGATGTTCACGACGCGCTGCGCCCAAAGTCCGGATCGGTCACCAAGGTTAATTTCCACGGCCAGCCAGCGGAATGGTCGGGCGGTCTCCGGTCCGATCACTATGCGCATCCCGTCATCGGTCATGACCTGGGTCCCTTCCGCCAGTGCTACGTTCCATCCGTCGCGCACGATCCAATGGAGCCGGGCGTCTTCGCGTTTTTCGGGGGGTCTCACCACCAGTTCCACTGGTTCGTCCGGACGGAACACTCCATGCAGCGGCGCGGCGGCCCGGAATTCAGTTTCCTTTCCCTTGAACATGCGCCTGACTCCAATGTCATGCCGGATCACGGACGTCTTGTCCGAAACTGCGGCTTGGGCAACCGGTTCCAGGCGGACATCGTCCAGCCAGGCGCCTTCTCCAGTCGTCGGGCCGAAGGTTCCGTTGATGCCGAATGAGAGGATGATCGAGGCTGTTTCCTTGCCGATGACGATAGTCTTCTCGCAGTATGTCCAATCGAAGCGCAGGAGGGCATAGCCGACCGCATTTTTCTGGACCGGGATGCTTTCGCTGGTCAATCCTTCCAGGGTTTTCAGCTCGCGCCCGTCCGCCGCGCGCTCGATGACGTACAGTTTGACGCCGTAGCTGTAATCCGGGCTCCGCACCAGGTGTCCGCGCAACCAGCCGGAGAGGCGGTACGTTCCGGGAGTGGCCGGTATCGGCGCACTGATCCAGCGGGTATCCTCCTTGGGCTCCGAACGGGAGACCGTCAGACTCCTTTTCCCGGAATGCGCACGGGTTTCATCACATTTACCGTTCGCCCCTTTCAGCATCCATCCAGTCAGCGTGTTTCCCGCACCTTCCTCCATTCCGGGGTTCGGGCACAAGTTCTGGGCATGGACGCCTGCAGGCATTGCCGCCAGGCATCCAAAAACCAGCACCATCCGAAAAAGTGATTTCATTTTATTTTGCGATTTTGAATTTTCTGTTTTGCTAAACATCGCGCCTCTTTTTTTTATTTTCATATTGCTTATGATTTTATTCATCACCTTATTTTCCACCTTCCGGCGGAGTCGGACTGTACTCAAGGTCTCCTGCGTCATCGACGGCGAAGTTCGCCATCCATCCATCTGTTCCACAGGAGGTCTTGACGAGGATCCTGTTCCAACCGGCTTTCAGGCGAACCGGCTGTCTGGCGAATTTCCTCCATGGCCCGCCGACTTGCGGCAGCACCAGTTGGTCGTTGATCCACACTTTCCCGAACCAGTCCATCGCATAATACAGATTCCGGTTAAATTCTCTGGGGGATTTCACCCAGCAGACCAGATAGGCGACGCCACTTCCCGGAGCAGTACCTGGAAAGAGTTTACCGAGCCGGATAAACGGATCTTTCCCAATATCCACCTGCTGCCAGCGGATTTCCCTGCCGCCCAGGCCGGTGTACGCGGCCTTCAAATCGATCTGCTGCTCCGGTGGAAAGACCTTCTCCATTCCATCCGCGCCGCCTTCCTGCGGACCGGCGGCAGGTTTTTTCATGTCGAAGACACCGAGCACGCTCCAGCGTCTAATCGGTGATGGAGGGACAAGCCGCGCCTCCACCCGATTGATCGCCAACCCCTTGGACCCTTCGCCGACAAAAGTGACATCCTGCGGCGACCAGGGCCATGGCAGGAGAGCCGGAAGCAAATGATGCACCTGCCGCTCCGGCCCGTCCGCAACTCCCAAATATCCCACCGGCTTACCTTCGAACTCCACTCGGACATTTCCATATCCGCCTCCGAACAGTCCCCACATGCGGAGTTCGCAGCGGCCGGAACCGGGGTTGAAGCGGACAACTACCGGAACACCCTGGGGCGCTAAAAGAAACTTTTCCTTGAACGGCGGAATTTCAACAAATCTGGATTCACTTGGCAGCTTGATGAGCCAGAGCTTCTGAGGATCATAGCCGCTCGTATTTTGCACGCCGGGAGCTATATCCATCGGCCATCCGAAAACCTCAAACCACCATGGACGTTCAGTCAGCATGCGGTCGATCAGATAGCCGGCCATGAGCGGCTCGCCGGACTTCCAGGCTTTCTCGACCGGCATCCAGGAGTCATCGAAGGTTTCATCCGTCTGCTTGCGCCCCCATCCGCCATCTTCAGCGGTTTCCTGCGTAAAAACATGTCTGATGCTTCCGGCCCGTTCACGAATCGGTTTCATGGCTTCAACCTGCTGCTTCACCGTATCCAATTCGGCGGGTTCCGCCGCGATGCCCAGCTTCTGGACTGTCGCCCCGCCATCAACTGCAAAAACAGCGGGCATGAACGGATCGAGTTTTACCTGCATATTGCCCTTTGTGACAGGGATGCGACGGCCGTCAACCAGGTTCGAGACACTTTCGACTCGGCCTGTAAACGTGACCTCCACGTCGCGTCGCTTTGCAGTCTGATTGACCAGATAGAAAACTGCCTGGCTATTCCCGCCGGCTGAGCCGGTCCGCATCGCCGACCAGCACGCTATGACAGGCTGAACTGAGCCCTGTCCCGCGAATCGGGTGTAGGACAGCATCGGGATCGCCCGGAAGACCTGGATGAATCGCCGGAACCCATCGTCGACCGGAGGAAGACACCAGTTTGATCCATAGGTGAACATCTCGATCTGCCTGTTCGCCAGCGCTTTGGCCGGAGCCTCAAGCTGATACGGATGTGATCGGAATGACGATGCGCAGCACATGCCGAGCGGATAGTTGATGCCCCAGTTAGGGTTGAAATTCTCCATCGTCCGATGCAATGATGCGGGTTCCCGGATGTCGAAGTTGGCGAAGTCAACGGGATCCGGAAAATTCCACTCGACACCTTCTCCGCCGTGAAAGCCCCCGGCCTCCGTGAATCCGATGCCGCCTTTTCCGGCCAATGCGGATATATCCAGACCTCCCTCCCGACGAGTACGCAGAATGGTCTCATCACTGCTCCCTGCAATACCGTAAAGTCTGGCGGACGGGGACTGGCGGCGCATTACCGCCACCGCTTCTTCCAGGAGGCCCTGCACTTTCCGGCAGCGCCAGTCCAGCCAGGCCTCCCGCAACTCGCCCAGCAGAATCTTCTGACGAAGCGCGAAGCGGGTTTCCCCCTGATCATCCACCGCGACCTTTCGCCCGGTTTCCTTCTCGAAGAGCGCCACGGTGAAATCGTCATAGCCGTTCTGCTCGTTGAGATACCAGGCATCTATCGCCGACGCCCAATTCCAGTACCGGAGCCTGATTCCGCCAAAGGCGGGGAACGATCCATAGCGGGCGGCGATCTCGCCGATGACCGTCAGGACATATTTTCGTGCGACGGGATGCGCCGGGTTGAGGATCTGGTTGTTGCTGCTCGTGTGCAGTATCTTGCCCGTCGGAGCCGTCACGAAAATTCCATCCATGTCCGTGCATCCCATGCTCCTGGCAAAGTTTTCAAGCGGGCCAAGATGGAGGTTTTGAACCATGAGATCCGCAACCATCCTGATGCTGTGCCGTTCGGCGACGAGAAGCATCATCTTGAAGATGTCGCGCTCGATGGGATCCTCGACACGGGCGCGATAGCCCGTGCTGTACACATCGTAATACTTGGGCAGATGGGGAACCCCCTGCATACAGTTCATTCCGTAGGCGTATACGGGCGCCACGCAGAGATTGTCGCCGCGGAAATCGGAAAACTGGCCGTACCTCTCCCAGGCAGTCAGCAAGGCGCGCCAGTCACAGTATGGAGCTTCCCCGGCCATTGTACCGGGAATTGGATCGTCCCCTTCCCACAAGGCAGGCGTCGTACGTTCGACGATGCCGAGATTGACCTGTTCCCCCTCCCAGCCGACTTCCCGTTGCGGATCCCATCCGCCGACAGGCGCGGCCAGAGCCGGCAGTCCGTCAGGCAATTCCCTGAGTTCGAATTTCGCCACGGCCCCCTGGCGACTGAGCTTCGAGCCACGATGTCCGTTGCTGCACCAGGTCAGCACGTCAATGGCGCCGCCATTTGGCCATACCGGAAATTCCAGCCTGCTGAACGGTCCGGCTTCCGGCGCGTCGCCGGCTTCCAGGTTCCAGCCGTTGTAGTTGCCGGTCACCTGGTCGAATGCCTGCACGGATACCAGCCGCCGGACATCGTTTGGGACGTACGCAACCAGCAGATGCGGCCTGCCCGGATTCCTGACTTTCATGGTATAAGCAAACCAGTCCGCCGCATATTGAGCAGAACCCTCACCTTTCTCTCCTTCCTTGGCCCGACGATAGATTTTTCCGTCCTTTACATAACCGATGGGCCGCAGCAGGCTGACGCCAGTCACCCGGTAACGGCTTGCCGGACCGTCAAACACCTGGCTTGTGCCGTTGTCGCGGAGTTTGTGCTCGGCATCACTAGGTAGAGTGCAATCGACCTGATCAACAATTTCGCCTTTGATCTCGACCGGGGCTGCACCTGTTTTGACCGGTGGAATAGGAGTGGAGTCCACCACCACAAACGCCCACGGGCCATCCAGGATCCTGTCGGCACCGTTCCTGATGGTGTACTCAAAAGCGCCCTGCCGGTCGCAGGGATAGCGGAGTTCGGCTGCCGCAGGCGTCTTTTGGCCGGGAAGTTCTGCCTCCCCGGTCCACAAGATCTGTCCATCTCCCCGTTGCTCCTTGACCTCCATCGAAATCAGCTCAACAGCGTTGGTGTTCTTCTCCAGTTTGACGATCAACGGCTCGCTCCTGCGGAGCACCATGTCGTTTCGCCCCTTACCTTCCTGATCGACCAGACGAATGGACAAGGCGGCGACATCGGCATCCTTGACTTGCGATGCGCCCACCCTGATGTGCTTGGACAACATGTCCATATTGACAACAGGCAAACAGCATATGCTCGCCACATGCTTGCCGCGTTTCAGATACCGGACGGCCTGCGCCCGACCGAGATAGTCGATATGTTGCGCGGGTCTCCCCTGCCTGTTATTCTGGACATAGAACAGCGGTTCGCCGTCGAGCCATAGCTGAAAAATAGGCGGAGCCCCGCGCATGTGCGCAGCCAATTCATAAAGACCGTCCGCTGGAATCTCGAATGGCAGTTCCCTCTGGCTGTGGATGCTGCCTGTCACGACTTTGTCGAAGGGGATTTCCGGATGCCACGCAAGTTTGTCCGAGAGATCGGCGGCATCATGTGAAAGAGATGTCTCCGGTACATTCTCGAAATCGGTCTGTCCAGGTTTCTGCCACGTCACCCGGACTTTCGCCACGTCATCCCACTTTTTTGTTTTCCAATAGAGAGTGATTGGAATACCGCCTTGCTTCAAAGCCACCGCCTGGATTCCATCAGTCGCAACCGTCATGCCATCCACACGGAACATCACGTCAGCGTCCTCGACCTTGAAGCGGTATTCGCCAGCCGCAGGGACCGTCAGGGTGCCGCGGCAAACCAGCGACCAGCCCGTATTGTGTTCGAAGATCGGCCCTTTTTTCTCGTCCATGTTTTTGGCTGGCCACGGCAATCGTTGCGGGTTGATATCCAAGGTAAGACCTGGAACCACGCGGCTGCCCCCGTGCATCCAGAACATCGGTCCGCCATAATAATGCAGGGCAAGCCCGGGCTGCGGGTCTGTGTTTTCGGCCTGAACGGCTGCAGCCAGCAGCGTCGCCAGCAAAAACAGCGCGCCGGCCTTGTAGAATCTTTGAATTGCCATAAGGAGCCGTAAAGAAATAACTACGACATTTGCTGGCGAATATTTTGGATTGATTATCATGATGTTTGCGAGGAGTTTATCTGAAGATATGCAACGAGCAAACAGCGTGATAAGCGGCCAAAAGAACGCCAGTCCTTCGGGGCGGAATTCCATGTGTTTGTCTTCTTCGTTGCTTCATCCCTTACGTATGCACCATACGCGCGGGGCTCGCGCCTCGAATCCAAACACCTGTATTTTCCGCCAAATGTCATATTTATTTCTTTACGACTCCTAAAAGAGTTCCCGTGCATTTTTACTTTTTGTTGACCGTGGCACATCCTGCCCTCAGAAACCCCAACCTGCATAAAAACAGAACGGCGGCTTACTGCGGTCCGTCACCATTAGATTGTTCAGCCGTGGCCAGGAATTGGATTCGAAGCTGACATTGCCTCCGACATTTAAAACGTTGTCTCCCTTGTTGTGCCGGCCATAAAAACCGGATGAATTGGAAACCTGTATGGAGATCTTTCCCCATCCCCGCTTGTTTGTCAGGGAAAGCTGGGTATCCGCAATCAGGAGCGTCTGATCCGGTTTGGAGATGCGTTTGTCTGAAAATCGTGTAGGTGGATAGTTCGCTGTCCATGCCCCCTGATGACCGCGGCCTACGGCGCAGGTGACCCCCCAGTCGGTGACGCCGTAGGTGATTCGGTCCCAGCGGTTGTCCGAAAGAAGAGGCGCGCTCGGACAGAAATACAGGCTGCCGGAGGCCTCGCTCTCAAGAGCCGACAGCCATTTCACATCGCTCTCCGACTTGTACAGGGTCCACGCCCACGGCTTTGCGGTATCTCCGTCAGTTGCGCCAAATCCGCACCAAAGCGGTGCGAAATAATCATTGTACGAATCGGCATAGTTCACGAACGGGTAGTAAATCTGTTTCATCTGATTGACGCACTGGATCGTCTTGGCCATCTCCTTCGCATTTTTGAGCGCCGGCAGCAGCATTGCGGCAAGGATTGCGATGATCGCAATTACGACAAGAAGTTCAATCAGCGTGAATGGCATGCTGCCTGTCAAACGGCGCGGCTCGGAGCATCCATCCTGCTCAATCCAGGCCTGTCTTTCCATGAACGACTCCTTAATGAAATATATGGGACACGTTCCACATTATGATATTTCCATGCCGTCATTATACCTCATTGCCTCAATATTGTCAATGCATAATACAGAAATTATTTGAATTATCCCATCTGCCGCATGAACTGTCCGTTGAATTTTTGAATATATGTTGTGGAACACGTTGCACAATGTTGCTTTTTATGAATTGGCATCTATGGTATCCGCAGAACGTGCAGCATGTCGGGCACTTGTTTCACAGTTCCATGTCTTAAGCGTATCTAAAATCCGAAATTCGAAGCACGAAATCCGAAACAAGCCCGAAAAAAATGAAAATCTTAATTTTCAAAACAATGTTTGAAACATTTGAAATTTAATTAATTTCGAATTTGTTTCGGATTTCGACATTCGGATTTCGAGTTTGGGCTGCGGGCAGAGCCCGCCTTAAAAGATAAGGACGGGCTTCCAGATGGTTTCATTGCGCAGATTTGCAAAAATGGCAGGGGTTTCGCCGTCGACGGTGTCAAGGATATTTTCCAACAATGGCTATGCGGCGAAGGAGACCCGGGACAGGATTATCGCACTGGCGGAGGCCTGCAATTTCCGTCCAAGCGTCATCCGTCCGGCCTCCCCACTGGGAAATACGCATAGTATCGGCGTAGTCCTGCCATCTCTTGGAATCAGCTACTTTGCCGATATTTTCCAGGGCATCCAGTCCAGGCTCTTCATAAAAAAGTTTTTGCCGATACTGGTGGACGCCAGCATCACCAGCGAACGTGATGCGGTCAACCGCCTGATTGACCACAAGGTTGACGGATTGATCTTATCCCTGGTGGGTGAAACCCTGGACACCTCGTGTTTTAAAAACATACTGCATCTGAATCTCCCCATGATTTCCATCGGACCCGTGACCGCCGGGTTCAACTGCGATGTAGTCGACGGAGACGACATGAATGGCGGCCTGCTTGCAACTGAGCACCTGATTGCGCTGGGGCATACGCGCATCGGGTTCTGTTTCTACGGCGAAGGGATTAATTCATCCTGCAACCAGCGTTTCCTGGGATTCAGGCGCGCCCTGGAAAAACACCGGCTGCCCTACAGGGAGAAATATTCAGCGCGCATAAGGCCTGGCGCAGACAACCGTGATTTGTGCTTGAAAGACGATCTGTCGCGTATCCTGTCGGCGAAAAATGCGCCTACGGCCTTTTTCGCACCTACCGATTTAATTGCCCTCAGCATATATGAAGTTGCAGGGAAATTGAAGATATCCATACCAGGACAGCTCAGTGTCGTCGGGTTTGCTGATCTTGGATTTGCACCACATATTGCTCCGCCATTGACCACCATCCGGCAGGATGGGTTTGCAATAGGAAAAACGTCCGCGGAGCTTATCCTGAAACGCCTGAATGACACGGCAGAAGAAAAGACAAGGACCATAGTCCCTGTTGAACTGATACTGCGTAATTCAACCGGCCAATGCCATCTTGGATAAAGGAAACTACGCAGTCATTTCAACGGCACTGCATCCGATACCTGCCGCTGGACAGGGAACTCCCTGCGCAGCAGCCCAGCTCCGGGATTTTGCAAAAGACACCATTGTATGTATCTTACCCGAATATGAAAAACAATTACTTTCCAAAAATAGCCTTGACGATGGGTGATCCGGCGGGAATCGGGCCGGAGCTGGCTGTACGAGCCGCCACGGATCCCTCCCTGCGCAGGATTGCCGACATCACTGTCTACGGATGTGCTGACATCATCTCGAAAGCTTCTGCGAAATTCGCAGGAAAAGGAAAGTTTGATATCAAGGATACAGGCGATCTGAAGTTCAGCAAAGTACCTGTCGGGAAAACTGATCCGCGATGCGGAATCGAAGCCTGGAACGCGATCCTGTGCGCGACAAAGGATGTCATATCCGGAAAAATGGACGCCCTTGTCACGGCACCCGTGAACAAGGCCTCAATCAACAAGGCTGGAATCCCTTTCACCGGGCATACCGAACTCATCGCCGAACTCTGCGGAACTGCGAACTTCGCAATGATGCAGTCCGCGGAAAACCTCAGGGTGGTATTTGCAACAACACACATCCCCCTCGACAAGGTTTCCGAAGTAATCACCTCGAAGCGGATCATTGAAATAACGGAACTCATCCATGAAGCCATCCGGCAGGAGGGGATCAAAAAACCTCTTCTTGCGTGCGCGGCATTGAATCCCCACGCCGGCGAGGACGGATACATGGGGAAGGAAGAAATAAAAGTCATCATCCCAGCCCTGATGAAACTGCGCAGGAAAGGAATAAAGATCGACGGCCCCTTCCCTCCCGACATACTTTTCATCGAAACGATCCGGGAAAATTATGACGGAATCATCTCGATGTACCATGACCAGGGGCACATCCCCTTCAAGATGCTCGCCTTCGACAAAGGCGTGAATTCCACACTGGGTCTTCCAATCATAAGGACTAGCCCCGACCATGGAACCGCGTTCGACATAGCCTGGGAGGGGATTGCCAACACAGGAAGCCTGTTCGCAGCGGTAAGGCTTGCCGCGCTGAGGGCCCGATAAAAAATAAATTGGGCATTTGACGGGGAATGCAGGCGTTTGGATTTTAGGCGCAAGCCCTGAGCGTATCGAGCATACGCGAAGGGTGAAGCAACGAAGAAGACAAATGCATGGATTCCTGTCCCAAGGGGCTGGCGTTCTTCCGGCCGCTTATGTCGTTCGTCATCCCGACTCCCGACGAGGTCGGGACTCCTCTTTCGCACCATGATAATCCATCCGGAATATTCGCCAGCAAATGCTCAAGTTATTTTTTAGCGGACCCTTAGAGCCAGGGGAAAAACTCTGAATAACTAATGCGGGTAAGTGAAAACCTTTTAAGGAAAGGTTCTTCCCTTCCCCTCCCTCCCAACCAAGTTTTTAACCGGCTGGGGCGGAGCTTTTATGGAACGCCACCAACTTGGTGGCATAATATTTGATTGAACAAAACGGGAAGGATAAGGATGCCGGCAGGTTGCCAGCGATCCAAAAATACAAAGCCCCATAAGATCCAGTTACTAGTTGCCAGTATGAGTCTTTTCTCTTCCTCCCAGGCAATTCCTGGTTGCCAGTATTCCAATTCCAACAAAGAGGCAGAACACCGCATCATACACGAAAGGCAAAGGATTGAGTCCAAGCCTTATACCATGAACTGCCAGAACGATTCCCTCAAAAATACTCATCCAGCCTAGAACGGGGATTATGTTGCAGAACTTCGCAGGATTAAGACCTGAGAGCCCGAAGATCACGCCTATTATTGTGAATGCACCTGCCGCCATTCTCAGCCAATAATTGAGCATGAGATCATAGGATATGTTCTGTGCTCCAAGGTTTTCGAGTCCGATCAGGGCCAGATCCCATGGAAAGAATATTGCGAAGACGGATATCAGCCAGCCAAAACATCCGACGTAGAGGAACATTTTCAGCAGGCGCAATTTCTGGTCGTTACTTGAACTCATGGAAGTTTTCTGAACTTGTCGAGGGACTTTTCAAAAAGTGCCGTCTGCTTTTTCTGTGGCTTGTATGTTTCGACCGGGAACGAAGCCTTCACGATCTCCCTGCCATCGGCCAGCGAAGCGAGTTTACCGTCGGCAATCGCCTGCGCCATCAGGTTTCCAATGGCGGTGGCTTCGACAGGTCCGGCTATCACCGGAATGTCCAGGGCATCCGCGGAAAGCTGCATCAGAAGCTTGTTCTGGCATCCGCCGCCGACAATGTTCAGGCATTCGTATCTTACTCCGGTTATACTCTGGAGCTCTTCTGTCTTGGCCCTGAAACAGAGTGCGAGCGAATCAAGGACGCACCTGACAACCGCGCCGTCATCGTTCAACTCGCCCTGTTTTGTCTCCTTGCAGTATTCCTTGATTTTCGCAGGCATGTCGCAGGGGGCGAGAAATTTCTGGTTATTTGGATTGACGATGAATTTCATTGGTTCGGCCTTTTCCGCCATCTTCACCATATCGGAATATGAATAGTTTTTGCCCTGCTCCTTCCAGTTCCTGGAACATTCCTGAAGAAGCCATAGCCCCATGATGTTCGTAAGGAAACGGATTTTGGAGTCAAGCCCTCCTTCGTTCGTATAACCCGCCAGGCGGGCTTTTTCAGTAAGGACAGGCTTGTCATTTTCAATGCCAAGGAGCGCCCATGTGCCGCAGCTTATGTAGGCCCAGTTTTTTGCGTGTCCGACCGGCACTGAAGCGACTGCCGAGGCTGTGTCATGGCTTCCGACGCGGAATACCGGGACAGGCCCGCATCCGAGTTCCTTCTGGAGTTCCTCCTTGAGGACTCCTGCTTTTGTGCAGGGCCGGACGATCTTCGGGAAGATGGATCTCGGAATACCGAGCTTTTCGATGAGTTCGAAATCCCATCCACCGGTTTTTGCATCAAGGAGCTGGGTTGTGCTTGCATCGGTATATTCACATTCCACTTTTCCGCAGAGCATGTAGGAAAGGATGTCGGGCATCATCAGGAAAGTCGAATCCTTCAGGTCCCCGGGATGCTGCCGCTTGTGGGCGAAAATCTGGAAGATGGAATTGAGCTGCATGAACTGGATGCCGGTACGCTCATAGATTTTCTCGACCGGAATTATCTTGAAAAGCTTCTCTGCGATGTCGTTAGTCCTTGAATCGCGGTAATGGTAGGGATCCCTTGTGAACTTCCCGTCTTTTCCGAGCATTGCGTAGTCCACGCCCCAGGTGTCGATGGCGATCCCATTTATTTTGTGCCCGGCTGACGCCGCCTTTTTCAGTGCTGTCTTTATTTCCTTGAAAAGTCCTTCGATATCCCAGAAAAGCGAACCGTCTTTTTCAACCGGTCCGTTGGGGAACCTGTGGATCTCTGAAAGCTCCAGCTTCTTGTTTTCAAATTTACCGACTATTCCACGTCCGCTTGACGCCCCAAGATCAATTGCAAGATAACATGACATGAACAACTCCGTATTTTATATTTAATCCAAAATCCGAATATCGAAATTCGAATCAATGGCAATTCATGATTTTCTTCTTTTCGCCGATTCGCCCGCTCTCCGTTTCACCGGTTCATTCTTTTCGAACAGCGCCACCGCCATCGCGGCGATCCCTTCCCCTCTTCCGCAGAAACCCATGCCTTCAGTAGTCGTCGCCTTCACGGATATGCAGCCTTCCTCAACGGAAAAAGCACTGGCGAGGCGCCTCCTCATCTCCGGAACATACTTGGAGATCCTGGGCTTCTCGGCGATGACGGTTGAATCGAGATTCACGAGCTTCCATCCCTTGAGCCTTGTGTCGGAAAGAATCCTTGAGAGAAGTTCCATGCTGTCGGCATTCCTGAAGGCGGAATCAGTGTCGGGGAACAATGTGCCAATATCCCCCAGCGCGTGGGCGCCGGCAATCGAATCCATTACTGCATGCACAAGGACATCTGCGTCGCTGTGCCCGAGAAGGCCCTTATCCGAAGGGATACTGACACCGCCTATGATGCAGGGTCTGCCAGCGGCAAGCTTATGAACATCAAATCCCTGTCCAATTCGAATCATAATTTAATCAACCCCCTACCATGCTTCAACAGTATAGACCACTGCCTTCTGTGCGGCGGAACGGCATGCCTGCTGGACTCCACGTCGTCTTGCTATGTTAAGGTCGGCTGTCACCTGGTAAGTGGCCTCGCCTACGACTTCCCGGTTATTTATCAGGGCCTTCTCACGTCCGGGGACTATCACGACAAATTCAAATTTCACCTGCAGATGGAATTCAGCCGGCGTATACGACTGCTCATTGTTAGTTGAATCAAGGGCGATGGATGTCGTCTTGACTTCAACAATCCTGCCATAGATTATGCAGTCGGCCTCCTCCATGGGCTTCACCTTGAGCGAACGGTCTATGTCGAACTGCTCGGACAGGGCCTGCCTCATGTACTGGGTCGCCATGGATTCAATCGTATCATTCTTCAAGGGCGCTATCGCTATCGTCTTGACCTGGGGGTGCATTACAGATCCCATATGGTATCCGCATCCCGCGGGAACCAGGCATAAAAGCGCATAGGCCAAAACAAATATTCCAGGCTTTAAAGATTTCATATGCTTATTGTTCCTTTTCATCTTTCCTTGCATCTCCGGATGGTTTCTTGTCGGGGAGTATTTTTCCGAGCATTTCCTCGGCCTTCTTATCCGTCGGCTTGTCGTCCTTCTTCCCAAGACCCAGATCCTCTATTGGAAGCATCCATTTGCCATTGCTGTTTTCAGGGACGATGAGGATCCTATCAACCTCGGCAGGCATTTTTTCAGCCTTGTACGAGACCACGTAGTTCCCCTTCCTCTCCATTCCGGAAGGCTTGTAGTCCTCGTTCAGTTTTTCAAGCATTTCCTCGGCATCGTCTGAAACCTTGTTTTCCGGATATGTGGTTATAATATCATTGAGATAGCGCTGCGCTGAATCATCCCTGTCGCGCCTGTGATAGAACGAGGCCAGGCCGTAGAGCCTTTTTGCCGCGATGTCGTCGGCCTCCCCGAGAGTCTCCTTCGCCCAGCCGACCTCCGGATCCTTTGGATATTTATCTATGATCTTCCGGAGGGTGTCCTGCGCCTGGCGCACGTATGCGCCGTCGCCGTCGCCCCTGCGCGCCTTCTGGATGAGAATGTTCGCAAGTTCAAATTCGGCGAACTTGGCCTCCTGGCTGCGCGGATGCATCTTCGAGATGTCCCTGAAGGTCTTGATGGCCTCGGCGATCTTGTTCTCCTCGATGTAGATCTTGCCAAGCCGGAGCCTCATTTCGGGCGCGAACTTCGCAAACGGGGCGTGCTTGAGGACGGCCTCCATCGTCTCCATCGACCTGTCCTTGTCCTTTATCCAGGGCATCCACGACAGCGCCGGATCCCTCCGCCCCTGGTAGAACTTGGTGGCTATTACATATTCCCTCTGGACGGTCGCAGGATAATCAATGCTTGAAGGGAATGCGTTCAGAAGGCTTTCAAGACACTCGAACTCCTTGAACATGAGATTGGCCTTTTCGTAGCAGTCAGCGGCCCTCTTGATGGCGTTGACCTTGAGCACCGGATCGTCCGCCCAGTGTTCGGCGGCGAGGAAATCCTCGGCGGCGCCTTTGCAGTCCCCCGCCTTCTCCTTCACAACGCCCTGATCGAAGGCAGCACGCGATTCGGCGTCCTTGGCGGACAGAATCTGTCCAAATACAGACAGCAACAGGGCTATTAAAAGTATTGATATCCTAGAGTTCATCTGCTTTCTTATATTATGGTTAATTTCCTCAAAACGCGTAATTTACAATCAAAATCTGATTTTTCTACATAAGTGTTCGTTAAAAACAACTTCGCCAGCAAATGTAAAAGTTATTATAGAAGGCAAGGGCTCCGGTTTCATCGTGAATGAAAACGGATATATAATCACCAACTGCCATGTGGCCGATGGCGGCGACGAAGTCTCCGTAAAGTATGGCTCTTTCGCCGAAAGAGCCTCGAGCCATCCCGAATCTTTAGCATCGGGATGGCATACTTTAACAAAATACGCCCAATTCCCCTATCCCAGCCGGGACAGGCAACACACATCAACTTCTC
>JBAQUG010000048.1:0-60959 GCA_049297395.1 Victivallales bacterium
CTGATCTGGTCGCCCGAGTCCTCTGACATGCCGCCCGTAAGGCCGAAAATCTGGGAGTTCAGTGTTTTGTCAAAGGGGTCAAACGGAGTCGAGGCGAGTCTTTCATTGTTCGGCTGGACTTCCATCCTCAGGAATCCGGCCGGCCTTCCATAATCAGCCGACTGGGAGTAGGCATTGATTGCGATGGATAGTATAGAAAAGATGGAAAGAAAGCGACAGAGCTTTCCAGACATGAGTCCCCCCTTGAATTTTACACTTGTTATTATGTCGTAAATAAATAAAAGGCAAGGAGGATAATCGTGTTTTTACAATACTTCAAGCCGCATTTTGAAAAAATCGGCCAATTGCGAATTTTCACAATCGGGATTTTCAATAAAGAGCAGGCTGATGTCCATCCTCACCTCAGGAGTCACGTTATTCAGGGCTGTGCAGTCCGCCGTAATCAGATGAAAAGAGTTGCGCTTGAGTTGTCCGCTTCCTGAAGAAATGTAGCAACTCCTCCTATTTCAAGTCCTTCAAGAAGTTCCTCTTTCTTAATGCCCATGACATCCATGGACATGGAGCAAACTACCAGCCTGGCTCCACTTTTCCTGGCGGTTTCGATGAGAGTAGGAAGATCTTCAACTTTCTTGTTCTTCATGACCATCTTCATCATGGCGGTTCCCATTCCCATCATATTCATCTTTGAAAGCTTGAGTTTGCTGGCACCCTTTGGCATCATCATTCCGAACATCATGTCCATAATACTCTTGCCTGAAGCCTGAGGTTCATTCCTGCGTAAGGAGTTGATACCCCAGAATGTGAAGAACATGGTGACTTCACTTCCCATGGCAATTGCTCCGTTGGCAATCACAAATGCTGCAAGAACCTTGTCCATATCCCCTGAAAATACTACAATTGTCTTTTTAGTCCTATTTGAGGCCGACACCTGCGTATTTCGCAGTTCCGGCAGATTTCCCTTTCTTATTTTAGCCTCAATTCTAGGCAGTTTCCCAGAAATGCCGAGTAATTGATGGCCGTTCTGGACACACCAGGATTTAACATCGCTGGCAAATCCTGGATCACTGGAAAAGACTGTCAGATCGTCTCCGGGAGATATTTTTTCGATTTCAGCCCGCATTTTCATTATCGGACCAGGGCACTGCAATCCACATGCGTCAAGAGTTATTTCACGGTTTGAAGTTTTCTCCTTTGATGGAATGATTTTTTCCGATTCGACAGTATTTGGTGAGTGAGGGACAAGGGGGGCTTTTCTTTCAATAGAGCAACTTTCCGGACCATGATGGGAACAAAAAGTCATTATTCCACCTGTAAGAGTCTTTAATTCCTTTTCAATGCCAAAACCCTTCTGCTTCATGATTCTATATGCAAGGTAGCTGGAAAAACCAACATTGCAGTAAAGATAAATATTTTTGTCCTTTGGAAGCTTATATACCTCTTTTCTCAGCTTGCCAAGAGGTATGTTTACGGCTCCTGGAATATGCCTGAGATTGAACATCTCCTCAGATCTTACATCAATTATCATACCCCCCTTTGTCTTTTCGGGAAAATCTTCCGGGAACCAGCAGTCTGAATCCCCTCTCAAGTAATTGGCTGCGATAAAACCGGCCATATTGATGGCATCCTTTGCCGATCCATAGGGAGGAGCATATGAAAGTTCGAGATTCTCAAGATCATAGACCGTCATCCCAGAACTTATGGCCGTCGCCAATACGTCAATTCTCTTGTCTACACCGTCAAATCCAATCGCCTGAGCACCCAGAATTTTACCGTCATAAGGTGAAAACAGCATTTTCAAATGAATTGGAGTCGCGCCCGGATAATAACCGGCATGATTTGACGGATGCAAATAAACCTTCTTATACGGTATATTGTTCTTCCCAAGTACTTTTTCAGATGCTCCGGTACAGGCTCCGGACATCTGAAATACTTTTAGGATTGCAGTTCCAAGAGTTGATTTATAAGAGCTTTTCTTTCCAAAAATATTGTCGGCGACAATGCGTCCCTGACGGTTTGCGGGGCCTGCAAGAGGTATCAGGGAAGGTTGTCCAGTTACAGCGTCCTGGACTTCAACTGCATCTCCAGCAGCATAAATATCGGAATCGGAAGTCTGCATTTGGGCATTTACAAGAATCCCCCCTCTTTCATTGAGCTTGAGCCCGGCTTTCCGGGCAAGCCCTGAATCAGGTTTAACTCCGATCGAAAGAATCATCAGATCCGCTTCCAGAACCTCTGAATTCTGAAGTTCAACGGAAATTCCCTGGGAAGTTTCCCTGAATGTGGTGGCAGCGGTTCCAAGATGCAATATTACTCCGTTTGCAACCAGATGGCTCTGAAGATCCATAGCCATCTCAAAATCAAACGGAGGAAGAATCTGGTTCAGCATTTCTACAACATGCACCTTTATTCCTCTCATGACAAGATTTTCAGCTGTTTCAATGCCGATGTAACCTCCTCCGATTATCACGGCAGACCTTACTTTGCCGCCATCGATTTCAGCTTTTATCTTGTCCATATCCTCAATATTCCTCAGAGTGAATATTTTTGGACTATCAATTCCAGGCAGTTTTGGTCTAACCGGTACCGCACCAGGACATAGAACCAGCTTGTCATATGTTTCGTCATATAGGCGGTTAGCCTTGAGATCCCTTATGCTTATTTTCCTGGCAATTCGGTCTATGTCCAGGACTTCCTGACCGACGCGCACATCTATATTCAAGGTTTTCCTCAGGGATTCCGGCGTCTGCAGCAGAAGAGCCTCCCTGTTTTTAATTTCACCTCCGATGTGATATGGAAGACCGCAGTTGGCAAAAGAAACATACTGCCCCTTTTCAAAAACAATTATTTCTGAATCTTCACTCAGCCTTCTGGCCCTTGCCGCCGCCGACATTCCACCGGCAACTCCGCCAATTACAAGTATTTTCATGGATAATCCCTTTTTTATTTATATTAAATTCTTTTCCCTGAAACTGAAATATCCCGACTTGCCGGCAATTATATGGTCGAGCACCTTCACATCAACAGGTTTAACAGCATCCTTGACGGCAGATGTGAGCCTGATGTCATCATTCGAAGGATCACAGATGCCGCTGGGATGGTTGTGCACCAGAATAACCGCACTCGCATTTTTCTCAATCACCTTCTTGACAATCTTCCTTGGATAGACAATTGCGGAGTCAACTGTACCCTCGTCAAGCACTGCGAAATCGATTACATGGTTCTTAGGATTGAGCAAGATCACCATGAAGACTTCATCCTTAAGGTGTGACAGTTTAATTCTTGCGAAATCATAGACGGATCCCGGATCGGCAATCACATCCCCCGCATAAATCTTCTCCTCAAAATATTTTCCTGCCATTTCGCGGCATAGGCTGATTAGAACCGCTGAATTTTCAGATATGCCACCTGCCTCGCAAAGTTCTGGGATGTCAGCATTTAGAACTCCTGAAAGCGTCTTGAACCTTGAAATGAGATCTTTTGCAATTTCTTTGACATCCTTGCGCGGTATTGAGTATGTCAGGAGCAGTTCAAGCAGTTCGTATTCCCTGAAACTTTCGCTTCCGTAGGCAGAAAATCTTTCTCTAAGCCTTTTCCTGTGCCCATGATAATGGGGTGATTCTTCAATTATATCATTATTATTATTCATTATCACTTTATTATCCTCAGCAATTCAGATAAAGCAAGGATTTATCGAAGTTTTACTATATTCAACGGTTTTTATTTTTTTCCAGCTGTTTCCGGTATTGTAAAAGAGGGATGCATTTTCATCATACGCAAATCTACCGGAGGCGAAATCCTTTACTGCAGGAGGAAAGACAGTCCAGTCTCCATTCATTTTAAGTAGTTCCTGGTTATGCTTTGCTATCTCCTCGAGCAGATCCTTGTACCCTCCAACAGGCCTTTGAGCCGACCTTGATTTGTAAATCCTGCTGATTTCATCCATTCCGACGTTTTTCAGATCAATCTTTACCTTGGAGGAAATCCCTATTATGGGCCCGCTGTCCATCTCCCCTCCTTTTCCAGTATACGTCTGTGCTACGATTACGCTGGATCTGAGGATGTCGCAGCCTTTGACTATGGCGGTCTCTATCGGCACTGTATGAAGACCCACAAAAACCCTCCTGCCATTCTCTTCTACAGTAAGATCTCCAGGATGGACATTGAGGCATGGGAAATCGGAGGTGATGTTGGTAAGAGGAATGAATCCGGCAAGAATTCCAAAATCAACTTCATGGTCCGCAACCAGTTTTCTAATCTCGCTTGTCCATTCCTCCCTGATTTTCCTTCCGTTTTCCGTCGCAAGTGAAACTTTTGATTCTCCTCTTTTCCTGTAGAATTCAAGTATGTCCAGACTTAAGAGTGGGATTTCAAACCTTGCTGCAATTTCAGCTGCCCTGCTTTTCATCGGAGCATCCGTAAATATCAGGGAAGCACGCCAGGACTGAGCCCCTGCAGTGACTATGCTTTCAAGAAGTTTTTCGGCATTGCTGCCGCTTCCGCTCATAAATATGGCGGCTGAAGGCGTAGTTGAATTCGAATTCAGGAATTTTTTAAGCACTTTCCCTCGCAAAACATAAGATTTTCAGTAAAATACTCAAGACATGAAATTTTAAGGTTTGATTTTTTAAATTGCAAGTATAATATTAATTAATCAATCATTTTCTTAAAATTAATCAAGGAGGAATATATAAAATGAAAACTACTGTTAAATTGCTGGCCGGTATTGTTGTTGTATTTTCTTTTATAGCCGTAGTCAATGCTGGATTCTGGGACTGGTCAAAACCTTATCAGGGTCCTTCAAAAGATGTTTCAACCCTTGTGATCACCGGCAACTATACCAAGGCGCGCGTTCTTGCCGAACTCGTCCAGGGTGAGACAAAACAGCCTATTCTCCTGCTCACAAACGATGGTGGAAAGATTTTCTTCATGCCGTCAAACGGACCATGCCTTGAAGTACAGGACGCAGATTTCACTAACTTCATAAAATTCATGCATGCAAAACAGATCATCATCCTCGGCGACACAAACTATGTTCCTGAATCATACACAAAGAGAATTGATCCTACCCAGACGACGATCAGGGTTGACAACAAGGACTGGTACCAGATAGCAGTTACAGTCGGGAAAATCCTTGACAAGACATATCTTGCCTCCAATTTCAAAAAACTCAGTGATGAAATTGACAGTGGCAAGCTTTATGGCTCAAAAAGGGGTGCTGCTACATCTTCCGGCAATCCTCTGCCGAATCCTCTTGATTCAGTTGTAACAGTTGAACCTGTCAAAGAGAAGAAAGCAGATGAACCTGTACTGATCAAGGATACGGAAGTTGTTCCTAAATAACATATTCTGTATAACTAAATCCAGAGACAGTGCTTAACTTTTACCATGTCGCCCGAAATGCTTTCCGCGAGTCGCTGAGGGAACCGATATTCTTTCTGCTTCTCTGTACGTCAACTGTATTGATTGGGCTTTTCCCTACTCTTTCTCTTTTCGTATTCAGGGAGCAGATAAAGCTGGTAATGGACAGTTCAATGGCGACAACTATGGTTTTCGGCCTCATCGCGGCCGTCCTTTGTGCAAGTCATACGGTATCCAGGGAGATGCGCAACGGAACTGTACTTCTTCTACTTTCAAAGCCTGTTCCAAGGAAAAACTTCATTCTTGCCAAGATTGCAGGCATAACAGCCTCACTCACTGTTTTTGTTCTCATATGCAACTTATCCTCTTTGATTTCACTGCGGGTTGCATGCGACCAGTTCAGGCTCGATTTTGCAACCATGTATATCTACTACGGACTTCTGGTCGCTGCCTGTATCTTCGGGGCTGTCAGGAATTACATGCTGCGGAGGTCTTTCGCCTCTTCTGCAATAGCTGGAATGCTTGTATTGATCTCATTATTTGCAGTAATACTTTTTTTCATACCTGTGAACAGCGAGAATTTTCCTGAATACAGGGATGTGCTTCCGGCATTCATCCTGATATTCTTCTCCGTCTGGACTATGGGGGTCATAACTGTGACCCTTTCAACGAGGCTTGATGTCATTGCCAATCTGACAGTATGCTCGACTCTTTTCTTTTCAGGGCTTGTCTCGGATTATTTCTTTGGAAAAACGGCTGAAGATACTTTGTTCAGCGCCTCATCGGTCCTTTACGCCCTCATCCCCAACTGGCAGTTCTTCTGGCTCGCCGATGCGCTCGCAAGCAAGCGCCATATACCTTTTGAATATCTCATATGGTGCGGAGTCTATTGCCTGCTGTATGTATCTTTCTGCAGCTATATTGCGGTCATCCTTTTCCGTGACAGGGAAATAGGCGGGAACCTGGCATAGGAACATCATAGAACTCAATCTTCCGCTATAATGTCCTCGACATCTATTTGCGTTGAAACAGACTGACCTAGCATCTCAACATTTATGGTGATCATCGTCTTCCCCTTCCTTTTCTCAACCACACCTTTCATTCCTTTCAAGGGACCCGATTTCACCATGATCCTTGCGCCTGATACAAGTTCTGGCCTGACGATTACCTCCAGTTCAACAGCTAGCTTTTCAAACATCTGGATATCATGCAGCTCCCTGATGAGTTCGGCCTCGCTCTTGTCATTCATCTGGAGCCTGTAGACAATCCTGTTGGAAAGAAGGACTTTCTGGTACAACGGCTGATCCAGAGAACAGAAGACATATCCGGAGAACATCGGTATGAAGAACTCAACAGTCCTTCTCTGGTATCTTTTTACAGTCCTTGTCAACGGAAGATAGAATCTTATGCCATTCAAGCTGCAGTACTCAGCAAATTTCTTTTCCTGTCTGGGTTTTGTGCGTACCGGAGTCCAATGCCATCCAGGGCTGTTTTCTATCACCATTTCATTGTTTTCTTGAAGAAGACTCTTATAGAATTCGTTATTCATGATTATTATCCTGAAGGTACAAAAACAATGTCCTTTATTGTGATTTCCGGATGAAGGGATTGTATTTTCCCTATTATTATTTTCTTGCTGCAGTTCCTAAGCTCCATCATCCAGACACTGTTTATTACTTCAACATATAAAAATCCATTTTTGATGAACTTTGGAGTACTTACGTCAGTGATATCCCTGCCAACAATATCCTCCCATTCAGATTTTATTTTCAGAATAAGGACATTGTCGGAAATGGATGACTTCTTCATCAGTTCACCGATAACATCTTGTATTGTAACAGGATCCGGCAGATGGGAAATCACTTCTGAAGAACCAGCCTCAGTTCCGTACCATTCTTCAAGAACGGCAGGAAGAGGATCATATTTTCTCCACTTTTCATTGAAAGGTAAAATAAGTTTTTTTCTGCTCGTCATTTATTATACAGGCATAATAGGCGTGGCACCAGCATCAATGTCGACAGGCATAATTTAAATGGAGCTACGCAGCCTGTCCCTATGTTTTCACAGCCGTTTTTAAAAAGCCCGAATGGAATTCCAAGCGTGACTTCCAGAAAACCTATTGGAAGCATGAAAACACCCACCATGTCCTTGAAGACATCCACCATTCCCACGGCTGCATTTCCAAGACCTTTTAAAGCATATTGTCCCGCCACTTCAGCGACAGGAATGGCATAGGGGGCAAGCATGGCGATTGTAATTGGATCCATCGCCTTGGCTTTTGGCAGGGCGGCTCCGCCAAATACGGCCAAAGTAATAAGGATAATAAGAAATTTTCTCATTATGACCACCCTGTTTAAATAAGTCATATCATATTTTTTTATGCTTCTTCTGTTTTGTTTTCTTGAACAAGATAAACTCAACAGAATCAACCAGAGCCTCCCATGAGGCTTCAATTATATTTTCGCTTACACCTACAGTACCCCAGGTTTCCTGTCCGTCCCCAGATTCGATTAGTACTCTGGTCTTGGCCGCTGTACCATCTTTGCTGTCAAGAATACGTACTTTAAAATCCTTGAGATGCACATTCTCTATTTCAGGATAGAATCTCATCAGGGCTTTTCTTAGTGCAAGATCCAGCGCATTCACAGGCCCATCCCCTTCAGCTGCAGTAAGTTCTTGTTTGCCAAGAACCTCCAGTTTGACTGTAGCCTCAGACAGGCATGGTGCATCCTTGCCCCTTTTCTCAACTATCACACGATATCCATTGAGCTTGAAAAACGGGGTGTGCGATTTCAGGACTTTCTTTGCAAGAATATGGAAGGAGGCATCGGCTGATTCAAATTCATAGCCTTCATTCTCCATCTTCTTCAATGTCTGAAGTATCTCTTTGATTTCTTCGCCTTTTTCATCTATATCTATATTATGCTCGGCGATTTTCATCATTATGTTGCTTCGTCCTGAAAGATCTGAGACAAGAACCCTTCTCTTATTTCCTACAAGTTCTGGAACTACATGCTCAAAGGTCATTGGATTTTTACTAACTGCATTGACATGCATGCCTCCCTTGTGGGCGAAGGCGCTTTCTCCAACATATGGAAGACGTTTATTGGGATTTATATTGGCCAGGTCATCAATAAAGAGGCTGACCTCCCTCAAATGATTAAGCTGGGCTTTGTTAATCGATGATATATCCATCTTCAGTTCCAAAGAAGGGATTATCGAACAGAGATTGGCGTTTCCACACCTTTCTCCAAACCCATTAATTGTTCCTTGTATATGCCTTGCTCCGCACTCGACAGCAGCAAGGGAATTGGCTACCGCCAGTTCCCCGTCATTATGGCAGTGGATACCCAGAACAACTCCGTCAGGCAGTATGCTTTTCACCTTCCGGCATATGTCCGATATTTCTGACGGGATAGATCCTCCATTTGTATCGCATAGGACAACGGAACCTGCACCGTTCTTGCACGCGATCCTGAGAACATCCAAGGCATATTCAGGATTATCCTTAAACCCGTCGAAAAAATGCTCTGCATCAAAGATCACTTCTTTTCCGTGTTTCTTTAAATAAGCACAGGAATCAGCTACTATTTCGAGATTTAAATCCGGTTTGATTTTCAAAACCTCATGCACATGTAGGAGCCAGCTTTTACCAAAAATTGTTATGACAGGGGTATTAGCTTCAAGAAGTTTCCTGATATTATCGTCTTCTTCAACTGGGCAACTCACCCTTCTTGTACTGCCAAATGCAGCAATCTTGGCATTCTTAAATTTCTTTTTCCTAACTTCCTCGAAAAATGCCATATCCTTGGGGTTCGAACCTGGCCATCCCCCCTCAATATAAGAAACTCCCATAATATCAAGACGTTCCGCAATGCGAACCTTGTCATAAACAGAAAAGGAAACACCTTCAGCCTGGGTGCCATCCCTGAGAGTTGTGTCGTATATGCTTACCTTGAACTTGTAATTTTTATTAAACATTTGCTTTCTTTCCTATCATTGATCAGGACCTTGGACAAGCTGTAAGATACTTTAAAAGTCCTTTTTTGGCAAGCACGATATACTAAAGACCCTTCACCTTTGCCTCGTTCCATAATTTTTCCATCACTTCAAGGGAGCTTCCTTCAGGAGACTTATTGTCCTCAGCAAGTTTTTCCTCTATGTACCTGAATCTTCTCTCAAACTTCTGGATTGTCCCGTTTATAATTTCCTCAGCAGATTCAGTATTCCTGTAGCGGGCCAGGTTCACGACTGAAAAAAGAAGATCTCCTATTTCCCCGTTGATATCAGATTCGCTTCCGTTCCTGACAGCATCTTTAAGTTCACCAATCTCCTCCTCTATCTTCTCAATGATCTGGGCTGAATTGCTCCAGTCGAAACCTGCTTTGGCCGCCTTCCTTTGAATTTCATGCGCCCTCAGAAGGGAAGGCATATGCCTAGGGACACCGTCTAAAATGGAATTCCTCTTTATCTTCTTGTTCTCTTTTTCCGTCTTCTTTATATCATCCCACATTTTTATAACTGCCGCAGAATCAGAAGCCTTCCTGTCCGCGAATACATGAGGATGTCTTCTTATCATCTTCTCGGTAATTCCTTCCGCGACATCATTGAAGGTGAAACTTCCTTTTTCCTCGGCGATCTGGGAATGGAAAACTATATGCATGAGAAGATCTCCAAGCTCCTCACATATCCCCTGATCGTCATTGTCATCAATGGAGTCCATGAGTTCGGAGCTTTCCTCAACCAGGTACTTCTTAAGGGTCTTGTGCGTCTGTTCGCGATCCCATGGACAACCTGTTTCTGAACGCAGTCTCTTCATCACGGAAACAAGTTCACTGACGGGATTTTCATTCTTTATGGATTTAGTCATAGAAAGGATCGTTTTTCTAAGAAGGGCTGGAGGGATATCATCCCTATTTTTTTCTCATAATAGCTTCTCGGATATCGCTGGGGATATCATTGAAATGAGTGTATATGGTGCGCTTGCCGTCGATAAAAACAGTATATTTGCTCTGCATCTCGTCAATTTTCTCATAGCTTTCAATCTGATTTCGCAGTTCATCATCCATTTCGTTCACGGAATCATAAATGAAATACTTGCCTTCACTTTTGATTATATAGTGCTGGGGTATCGGGGTTACGGCAATCGGGAGGGTATGAACATTCTTTGAGTTCTTTTCGTCATCAAGAAATTTGACATTTCCCGAGGATACTTTTCCCTCAGTCTTCTTTTTACCGAAAAGCATGTCCAGAAAACCCATGAGCCCCTCCAATAGTCAATTCGTAATTATATAACAAAATCATCATCAATGCAATAGCATGCAGACAAAAACTTGAAGTAAAGTGTTTAGTCCGAGACCCCCCTGGATATCTAAGGATGGAAATTGGTGGCAGGAGCCGGAATTGAACCGGCGACACAAGGATTTTCAGTCCTCTGCTCTACCGACTGAGCTACCCCGCCACTTTTTATAAGGCGCATTAATAAACTACCATTTTTACATTTTTCAACATATGATATGGAAAATCCCTGATCCTCTTGAAGATAAGGAGGATCAGGGATTTTTTCAGTAATCCAATTATCCGTAGAACAGAGATTATTATTCTTTCGCGAAACTTTCAAACAGCGATTTCGCCTCGGCAAGCTCCTTCAGGGGATCACCGGAAGGCATGAATTCCATACCCCAGTATCCGTCATACCCGGCGACCATGGTTTTCCTGACAATGTTTCCATAGTTGATCGCGCCGTTCTTCTTGGGCTTGTCCCTCTTTGGAATATCCGCCACATGCAGATGCCCCGTGTACGGGATGTTGAATGGAAGGATCTCAGCAGAATTTTCGCTCATCATCTCCATGTGATAGATGTCATAAAGGACTTTCACATACTGTGATCCTATCGCCCTGGCAATGCTGAACCCGTAACGGGAATTGTCCGCTTGATAGTCCTCATGGTTGAAGATGTTAAACACCTCGAACAGAAGTGTCACTTTCTTCTTTTCTGCGTCTGGGACAACCTGCTCAATTGCATCCCTGCAGTTCCTGATACCCTCGCAGTCAGGCTGCCCCATCCTATTGCCGCTGAAGATGATGACCCCCTTGATCCCGGCCTCGGCCGCAGATTCTATGCTCTCCCTGATGCGGGGTATGAGCCTGCCATGGTTTTCTTTGCGGTTAAGCCCGTGCGGTATGCAGTCGGTGTAAATACCTTCATTCAGTATTTCAAATCCTGCGGCCTTCGCGACCTTGAGCCTTTCTCTCGGTACCATTTCAAGTCCAGTAAAACCAATTTTCTTCAGCTTTGCGTAATATTCTTCAGGTTCAAGCCCGGACTTTCCAAAAAACGCCCAATCCGCCACGCTCAGTTTCAATTTCATATTCTTCTCCAATTTGATTTTTTTCCGGCAAGATGCCGGTGCTCCATAATATAATTACTCATCGAGGAATTATCTCCAGTCGAATAGAATTCCCATGGTTTCACCACGCTTTTCATTCGCAGTCCGATATGCCTCCGCATACTGTTCCGGCGCAAATTTATGGGTGTTCAGACCATCAAGTCTAAATCTTCCAGCCCGAACCATCTCGAAGAAAAGATTTGAAATAAGCCTGAAATCCCATTTCGGAGTCTCATGTGTATCATGGGCGGCAACAATACTGAGCCCCTTTGACATCACATCCGAGCTCAGATGCTGGCTTGCAGGACTTCCGGTATCTCCAAGTATTACTACCTTTCCGAATTTGCGGGCGGCTTTGAGTGCGTCACTGAATACCTGGTGATGTCCAGTACTATCTATGACCGTATCTGGACCTTCCCCTCCACATATTCCATTGATTTCATTTACAGCCTCACCGAGTGGCTTGACTATGCCGTGGGTCGCTCCTCCGCGTTTAGCCATTTCTATCCTCATTGGAACAGTATCAACGGCTATGATTGGATAAGAACCAGCCGCAGCACACCACCTTATTGCCATCTGTCCAATCGGACCCGCTCCTACCACTACAACGGATCTGCCAAGAGAAAGATCTGCGACCTTAGCACCCATCGCGCTGATCTTCGCAAGTTTGAACCAGGGCACTTCCTCGTCGGGAACCTGATCTGGAACCAGAATGCATTCCCTCTCAGAAACGACATGTCCAGATGCATGTCCGTTACATACTGCCACACGATCTCCCTTTTTGACGCTTTTAACTCCTTCACCTACCTTTTCAACCACTGCACATGACGTATATCCCGGATAAAATGGATACTTAACCCAGTTGTCCCAATGGGTTCCGGGATCGAAATTCCTGTTGAATACGATGTTCTCCGTTCCCGTGCTCATAAGGCTGATCAGGGTCTTCACCTTGACCTCTCCGGCCTTGGGATCCGGAAGATCATAATTCTCCATCCCAACCTGGCATTTTCCTGTAAAAACAATCCTCTTTTCCATATTCTATTTCTTCCATTTTAATGTTCATTATCGGTTTTAATAAATATATTTTATACGTTATTAAAGTGTTTGCAATTCCCATTTTCGGCTATTTATTCTCTCAAACGGTTAAAACTGGAGAACACATGCAATCACCGGCCGAATATGTCCTCGTGTATCCGCATAAATTAAAGGCGGGCTGCTATTGTCCCATGCATTTCCATGATAGATTTGAAATTGTGTTCCACCCTTCCGGAAATGGAAAAACCAGATTGAAAAACGGAAAGACCATTGTGTTTGGACCAGGAGACGCCGTCATTTACGGAAAAGATGAAGCACATGATCAGAAAATGGAGACCGACGGGATTGATCACTGCATTCAATTCCGTATCCATGACGCTGATCTCGCGGGCAAGATAGGCCGCTGCAATGTT
Organism: Victivallales bacterium; assembly: GCA_049297395.1. Classification (GTDB taxonomy): domain Bacteria; phylum Verrucomicrobiota; class Lentisphaeria; order Victivallales; family GWF2-50-93; genus GWF2-50-93. Next base: position 13,196 of record JBAQUG010000048.1, read on the forward strand.
GCCAGGAACATCCGATCCATGGCGGTACTGAAAGATCTCGAAGAGATGTCCCATTGGCAGGAAGAAGATTCACAGGAGGCAAAGAATTTCAGGGTCACTTCCCTCATCCTTTCGCTTCTCTGGGAATCAGACAGGAAGAAAAAGGAAATCCCCGAATCCGGATTCCCCTTCGCCGAGGAGGCAAAAAAAATAGTTTCCTCTGAGATCAGCTCTCCTCCATCCTTAAACAGCATTGCCAGAAGAATAGGAATAAGCGGAGAATATCTGAGACATCTCTTTAGGAAACAGTTTGGGGTGGGTCTGAAGGAATTCTCCCTGGAGAAACGCCTTGAAAGGGCAAAGGAACTTCTTCTTCATTCCCCTATGAGGCTCAAGGAGATTGCAGAATCCTGCGGTTTCGCCAACGAACGCGCATTCTGCACCGCATTCAAGGGCCGCACTGGAATAACCCCTGGGAATTTCAAGAAACGATAATAAAAAGAAAACGCCGGATGATAAATCCGGTAAAAGATCATCCGGCGCTATGTGAAGCAGTGACTGAACTCCGACTATTAAATCATGAAGATGACTCCGGAGGTCGGGAACTGGCCGGATTCAGTCTCTGCATTCTCCAAGGTCTCATTCGAGTCTCCACCCGTAATTCTATCTGAAACACCCATGAAAGTCAATATGTTTTCCATATTTGATTTTTTAAGGTTTTGATGTATTTGTAACGCTCTTTGTCTGGAAAGGCGGGCTTTCAGCCCGTTGTTTCTCAATGAGATAGCAGGCTGGAAAGCCTGACTTACTTTTAATATAATAACCATTAACGAATAATAAGACACTATGAAACCAGTATTTGTTTTTTCTGGACAGGGCGCACAGGCAGTCGGAATGGGGAAAGATCTCTTCGAACAGAGTCCGGCGGCGGCATCTGTATTCAAGGAAGCCGATTCCATTCTTGGATGGTCTGTCTCCGATGTCTGTTTCAACGGACCTGAATCCAAACTCACTGAAAGCAGGTACTGCCAACCAGCCATATATACTATGAGTTCTGCATGTCTTGCGGCTTTCGCAGAAAAGAAACCTGAAATCAAGGCACTTGCATCGGCCGGCCTGAGCCTCGGTGAGTTCGCAGCTCTCCATGCTGCGGAAACTTTTAGTTTTGCCGATGGGCTCCGTCTTGTTGCGAAACGCGCTGAACTTATGGACGAGTGCTGTAAAAAGGCCAAAGGTGGAATGGCGACGATCCTCGGAGGAGATCTCTCGGTCATAAGGGAGACATGCCAGGAATGCGACATCGATGTTGCGAACTTGAACTGCCCCGGACAGGTCGTTGTAAGCGGTCCAGAGGAAAAAATTACAAAGGCGATCACAGTATTCAAGGAAAAAGGATTCAAGAAGGTAATTCTCCTCAAGGTCGCTGGTGCATATCATTCAAGGATGATGAAGGATGCCGGAGACTCCCTAAGGACCGTACTCGATGGAATCCCCATGAAGGATCCGGTCATACCTGTTGCACAGAACTATGTCGGTACCTGCGTGAAGAGCGTCGGTGAAATCCGTGGAAATCTTGTCAGCCAGGTCGCGGGCAGCGTGAAATGGGAAGACTGCGTAAGGTCAATACTCGCCACAGGCGCTGACACCATCATCGAATTCGGCCCGGGAAATGTACTGACCGGCCTTGCCAGGAGGATTAGTGCGAATGTCGCAACTTTCAATATCAACAGCATGGACGGCGTGAAGGACTTTGTCTGATAAAATTTTCCATATTCGGATGGATTTTTTTTCAATTGATGTTACTTTTCCAATCCTTTTCATAAAATTCGGATATTTCAATCATCCAAAAACAAAACAACGGTGAATCATGGAATCACAGAGACTTAAAGGCAAAGTCGCCCTTGTGACAGGCGGAGCAAGAGGTATCGGAAAAGCCATCTGCGCGAGATTCGCGGAGGAAGGAGCTTCCCTGGCGATTGTCGACATCATGAAGGAAGTTGCAGAACAGACAGCCGAGGAATTCCGCCAAAAGGGTACTGATGCCATCGCACTTGGTGCAAATGTCACAAAATACGAGGATGCGGAAGCCGCTGTAAAGGCGACAATTGAAAAATTCGGAAAAGTAGACATACTCGTGAATAATGCAGGTATCACAAAGGATACTCTTATATTGAGGATGAGTGAGGAACAATGGGACGCTGTCATTAATGTTAACCTCAAGGGAACCTTCAATTTCACCAAAGCCGTTCTGCGCCCTATGATGAAGTTGCAGTATGGTAAAATAGTGAACGTCGCGTCAGTCGTAGGCCGGATGGGAAATGCAGGACAGGCGAATTATTCGGCGTCCAAGGCTGGAGTGATCGGCCTTACCAAGACCACTGCCAAGGAAGTTGCGACCAGGAACATATGCGTGAACGCAGTTGCTCCTGGATATATATTGACGGACATGACCAAGAATCTGCCGGAACAGGCGACTCAGGCGTTCATGCTGGTGACCCCGATGAAAAGACAGGGTAGCCCTGAAGATGTTGCAAAGTGCGTGTATTTCCTCAGTTCACCGGATTCAGATTATATTACTGGGCAGGTAATAAATGTCGACGGCGGACTGCTGATGTAAAAACTTTCCGGTGTTTTATTAAATTCAGTTTGATTTTAGAAGAATTAAATGCAATTTAATGAGATATTTCGATTATTAATATAGTAAAATGTGCAAATTAATCTAAAACAGGAGGCGATTTTAATGGCTTCAATAGCTGACAAAGTGAAAGAAATTGTAGTGCAACAGCTCGGAGTTTCTCCAGACCAGGTGTCACCGGAAGCAAAATTCATTGAAGATTTAGGTGCGGATTCTCTTGACCAGGTTGAACTGGTCATGGCTCTTGAGGAGGAATTCGGCGCTGATATCCCGGATGAGGATGCCGAAAAGCTGACTACCGTTGGAGATGCCATCAAGTACATTGAAGGGCATCAGGAGAAGTAAAAAGGATCAGTTTTGATTATAAAGGGTCATTTCTCTTCCGAGAGGTGACCCCTTTTTTCTGAATTTAAATGCTTTTGAGGCTGAAATGAACGATAGGCGCGTAGTGATAACCGGTATGGGAATAATATCCTGCGTTGGAAACAATGTACAGGATTTCTGGGACTCCCTGATCAATGGAAGATCAGGAATAGGTCCAGTGACACGTTTCGACGTCTCCCGTTACCGCACCAGAATTGCCGGCGAAGTCAAGAACTTCAGCATAGGAAACTACATGTCTGAAAAAGAGGCCAGACGGCTTGACATGTTCTGCCACTACGGGATTGCTGCCTCGGATGAATCCATCAAAAGTGCTGGCATTTCACAGAAACTCGACGGCATGGATCCGACAAGGGTCGGAGTTCTTGCAAGCAGCGGCATTGGTGGGATGCAGACTTTCGAACAGCAGTGCAACATACTCTATAACAGAGGTCCTGAAAAAAGTTCCCCTCTTCTTATTCCAATGCTCATAGGAGACATGGCATCAGGCTCAATATCAATGAGATACGGAGCAAAAGGACCCAATTTTGGAATCGTAAGCGCCTGCGCAAGCGCATGCCACTCGATCGGTGAATCATTCTGGATCATCAAGCGTGGAGACGCGGAAGTCATGATTACTGGCGGGGCTGAAGCGACAATTTCTCCGATTGGATTTGCAGGTTTTTGTTCAATGAGGGCAATGAGCGAGAGAAATGATGATCCTTTGAGGGCAAGCCGCCCATTTGACGCCCAGCGCGACGGCTTCGTGATGTCTGAAGGTTCAGGAATACTTGTTGTTGAAGAACTTGAGCATGCCAAGAAAAGAGGAGCAAATATCATAGCCGAGATTGTCGGATATGGAGCTACTGCCGATGCTTATCACATAACTTCACCTGCTCCTAACGGTGCTGGAGCCGCACAGGCTATAAGAATGGCCCTCGGCCACGCAAAAATGAATCCCGAAGATATTGACTATATTAACGCCCACGGCACTAGCACATCCTTGAATGATAAGTTTGAAACTGCCGCGATCAAGTCCGTTTTCGGACAGCATGCTGATAAATTGAACATAAGCAGCACCAAGGGAATGACTGGACATGCCCTTGGTGCCGCAGGCGGACTCGAGACTATTGTATGCGCCAAGGTCATCAAAAATGGCATAATTCCACCTACCCTCAACTATGAAAATCCTGATCCTGAGTGTGATCTTAACTATACTCCAAACAAGGCTGTTGAACGTAAAATAGATACGGCAGTCAATATAAATCTCGGTTTTGGAGGCCACAATGCAGTTTTGGTCTTGCGGTCTTTCAAAAGTTGATTTATATTACAATTGATTATTTATAAGAAAGGTCATAATTATGAAAATGAAACTCAATTTACTTTGTGCCGCAGGAGTTCTCACGGTAATCGTTGCAGGATGCAATTCCCCGCAGCTTGTAGGAGTCCCCTACACAGAAGCAGAAAATCAGTGGGCTGAATACATCTCATACTCATATCCTGCATGGAAGACTCCGCAGACAGTTCCACCCAGTTCTTCCAATGAAGCCGTTACAGTTCCGCTTGAGCCAATTCTCCAGACTCCTATATCGGCGACACCTGTGATTCCACCGGTTGTTGTTCCGGCAGGTGACAAGAAGGTTGAAGCCCACACCTATACCATAGAAAAAGGCGATACTCTTTCAACTATCGCTAAAAAAGTCTATGGCAAGTCAAGCAAATGGCCTGTCATCCTTGAAGCCAACAAGGATAAAATAACTGATGCAGGAAAACTGAAAGTCGGAATGACAATCAAGATTCCCGCCCAGTAAACACAATAAAAATGGCCGAAGAGGAAATTTTCTACTTTGAAGGGCTCGAAGCCCTGGAGTCTGTTTTTGCCGGGAATCTGCTAAAAAACCTCAAGCTCCTGGAAAAAGAATTGGACGTCAATGTTGCTTCCAGGGATCTTTGGGTCAAAATCACCTCCCAGGATCCTGTCCAGCTTGCCAGGGCTGCTTCGTTCATAAATGAAGCAACATCCCTCTACAATGAAGGATCAAAAACGATAATTCAAAGGGATTTTGAACATCTTTTATCAGCGTACAGGCATCACAGGGAAAAAGAAATACATAGCATGTTCTCCTCGAGGATCAAGGTCGGGAAGAGAAAGCCCGAAATTGTGCCGAGGACGAACGCGCAGTTGAAATATGTCCAAGCGATAATGGAAAAAGACATAGTCTTCGGAATAGGACCTGCGGGCACAGGAAAAACATATCTTGCGATGGCCATGGCCGTATCCGAGTTCATTTCCGGGAAATATAGCCGCATCATACTCACAAGGCCGGCTAGGGAGGCAGGCGAAAACCTTGGATTCCTTCCTGGAAATCTCGAGGAAAAGATCCTCCCCTACCTGAGACCTCTTTACGATGCCCTGTACGAGATGCTCGATTTCGAGGAAGTAAACTCCCTTATGGAGAAGAATATAATTGAAGTAGCACCTTTAGCCTTCATGAGGGGAAGGACTTTAAACCATGCTTTTGTAATTCTCGATGAAGCCCAGAATACCAGCAGGGACCAGATGCTGATGTTTCTCACGAGGCTGGGGTTTGATTCATGCTGCGTTATTACCGGCGATCCATCCCAGACAGATCTTGCAAAAAACCAGGAATCCGGACTGGTTCATGCACAGAAGATCCTCAAGAGCATATCTGATATTTCATTCTGCCACTTCACATCAAAAGACGTTGTAAGGCATGCTCTTATCGAAAAGATAATCAATGCCTATTCAGAAGATCTGGCTGCTTCAAAATCAAGAAGACACAACTAAATATCATTGACTGAAACAAAATGCTCAAATATCTCCAGGAAAACATCTTCAAGCGCTTCAAGAGGCGCGAACTCGAAAAGAAGGGTCTCATCCAATCAAGAAAAAGACTCAAGCAGGGAGAGACTCTTGGAAACGTTTTCGAGAGTTCAAAAACAATTTGGATTTTCATACTGGTATCCGTATGGGCCGTATGTGTAGCTGTAATGCTTTTTCCAAGGGATGAAGATCTTTCAATTTCATTCCTGGAAAACCAGCAGGCCACTTCAACGGTTTTCGCGGATTTTGATTTCTCATATATTGACCCCGAAAAGACCAGGCTCAAGACGGAGAATACCGTCAGCGAAGAGCCTTCCATCTATAAGATCGATGTCCAATCAACTGAAAATGTCTTAAACACAGCATCTGAATTCTTCCAGGAGTTTGAAAAGAGGATTTCAAACAAGGAAGGGGAAACATACAATCCTATACCCGACAATAAAGTTTCAATAATTGTTTCATCTCTTCCGAAAGAAACGGTAAACTCTCTTTCCACAGTGCTGCAGACGCAGGAAAAGAGGAAAATATTCCTCAACGAGATTGAAAACATCCTTGGCAAAGGATTGTTGAATCCTGATGACATACGATTCAAACAGCCATTCACCCTGAGAATTATTGATGAAAAGGGACGCTTACGCAAAAAATCACTCCAATCAACAGAAATGCCTGTGCCTGATGATGCATCCATGGATATCGCCAGAAACATTGCAAAATATTACTCTCCTGAAAATAGGAAAGCCTTTGAACATGCAATAAAGGCTGTTATATCTGAGATAATCCGCCCCAACCTGATTTTCAACTCGGAAATGACCGAACAGATGAGGAAAAACGCAGAGGAATCCGTATCACCGGTAAAAGTAGAAGTTAAAAGAGGGAATGTAATCATTGAAAAGGGAAAGAATGTCGACAAGGAGAGCATTCAGCGCTTCCAGGCTTATAAACAAGAAAAGGAGAGCCTCAAGGGATACTTGAATTTCTGGAAAATTTTTATAAATGCCTCTTTTATCTGTCTTTTCCTGATGATTATCAGCGGTATTTATATGTACTATATTCATCCTGAAGTAGTCAGAAGCAATCAGAAGATAGCTCTACTGGGGACCGTAGTCATTATAAATCTCATTTTAAACACTGCCTCTATAAAAATGTTCCACATATTCGGTTCAGCATTCAATCTTCCTCCTGTGATGACTACGGCTGTGCTGCCTCTTGCGATGACATCTGTGGTTCTTTCAGTAATCATAGGACTCAGAGCAGCCATATATGCAGGCCTTTTTGTATCCCTGATAGCCTCATTCCAAATGAATAATTCATTCCATGTCCTCCTCAGTGGAATGATAGTGAGCGTCATAGCCGGAATTGCAGTAAGAAATTCAACAAACCACAGGAGTTACTTTTTAAGGGGAGCACTTGCAGTATGCTTGCTTCTCCCACCGGTTGAAGCTGTTCACCTTTGGAGCATTTCCGAGAAACCTGATATAATAGTACTTGCAGCTGCCTTCAGTGCTGCAACAGGAATAATTGTCATAGCTCTATCTCTTATTCTGACGTTCATCCTGGAAATGATTTTCCAGATAAGCACCGACATGAGCCTTCTCATACTATGCGATTACAACCATCCCCTTCTCAAACGCCTCCAGCTTGAAGCCCCAGGAACCTATCACCATAGCATTGTAGTTTCAACACTTGCAGAACATGCCGCACAGGATATAGGAGCAAATTCCATACGTGCAAGAGTTTGTGCTCTCTTCCATGATATTGGAAAACTTACAACTCCTCAATATTTCATCGAAAACAACATGGGGGAGGAGAACAAACATGATGACCTCAATCCCAGAATGAGCAGCCTTGTCATATTAAATCACGTAAAAGATGGAGTTGATATGGCTATAAAATATAAACTGAGGAAAATAATAAGGGATGCCATAGAGCAACACCATGGAACCGACCTGGTAATGTATTTTTATCAGAGGGCTGTCGACGAAGGAAGGGAGACTGATTCGTCTGTCTCTGAAATAGACTATCGCTACCCTGGCCCCCTGCCCCGGGAAAAGGAAGTAGTAATTGTAAGCCTGGCGGACTCCTGCGAAGCTGCATCCAGAACCCTGCAAAAACCATCTCCTTCTAAAATAGATTCACTTGTATGGGAAATTCTCAGGAAAAGAATAAGGGATGGACAACTCAATGATGCTGAACTCACTTTTGGCGAATTGTCAAAAATCCGTCAATCATTCGTAAAAACATTGACAACTATGATGCATGGGCGCGTCACTTATCCGAAAGACGAGGAGAACGAAGATTATGAAGACGATCTTTTCCAGGCAGCAAAAACGGTATCCAATGCCGTTAAAAAAGACAATGAAAAGGATGATTGAGGAGATTTGCAGGCTTTGCGGTCTTCTAAAAGGCAAGTCCGAATTTCGTTTGGCCATTAACTTTGTCGATACTGCTACTATCTGCCAGTTGAATAAGGATTTTGTTGGACATGAAGGCTCAACTGATGTCATTTCCTTCAATTATGATACCGATGGGGACAGTTCCAATGATGATATTGATGGAGAGCTGTTCATCTGCACCGATACTGCAGAAACCGCTGCAAAAAGGCTGAAAAAGAAATTTTCCGATGAAATTACTTTGTATATTGTCCACGGGATACTGCATATATCAGGAGAAGATGATTCAACAGCTTCAGAACGTAGAAGAATGAGATTTCTGGAACGTAAAGTCATATTAGAACTTACTAAATCATTCAATTTCAACAAAATATTTCCTGAACGCTTCAAATAAAAATTTCACAGCTTGAATGAATGAGCCCAGCCAGCATATTAACCTAAATCTCGGGTTTATGTTTGTAAAAGGAGTCGAGAGACCGATATTTCGTGCCTTAACTGGAATTCAACAGCAATCTTATGGAAGATAATTCAAAATTACCGATTTTAACCTTGATCCAGAGCAGGATCATTGCAGGTGTATTAATTGTAATTCCTTTAGGGATAACGATTTGGCTTGCTTTTATTTTCTTCAATTTCATCACCCAGTGGATTGATCCGGTGATGGAGAACCTGAACCTATCCGATGCTGAGAACAAATGGTTCACTCTCGGGATGAGAGGAGCCTCTCTGCTGGCCACATTGGCCTTCCTTTTCCTAGTCGGACAGATTGCAAAGTGGGCATTGGCAAGAAGGCTGATGCTGACCCTTGAAAAATTGATTCTTGAGATCCCCGTAATTAGCACAGTCTATTCCACCGCAAAACAGATTGTAGATGCCATGAAAGGTGGAAAAGGAGGCCTTTTCAAGGCAGTTGTGCTGGTCGAATATCCGCGGAAAGGATTGTATGTGATTGCATTTCTGACAAACGAGAACAAGATGAAGAACGAAATTTCGGAAAAAACCGGATCCGATTTGATATGTGTCTTCATGCCATTCGCCCCTCCAACTGCGGGGTTTATGATTTTCGTTCCCAGAAATGAATGCACTTTTTTGGAAATGAGCGTAAGCGACGGAATGAAGCTCATTATAAGCGGAGGCGTAGCCTCACCCGAATACCCCTATAAAAAATCACCTTCTCAGATTTCTGAGAAAACATGACAGGAAAATGAAATGGAATACGTTTTTAACGGCTTTAAATTTGAAAAACCCATAATCTTCTTCGACCTGGAAACTACAGGAACTAACATAAAGACAGACAGGATTGTCGAGATTTCAGCTGCTAAGATTTCTCCGGACGGAAATTCGGAAGTGAGAACAAGGAGAATAAATCCTGAAAGGCCTATTCCTCCTGAATCCACATCTATCCATGGGATAAAGGATTCCGATGTCGCAAATGAACCCACATTCAAATCCATATCCTCCTCTCTTCTTAAATTCTTTGAAAATTGCGATCTTGCCGGTTACAACATAAATAATTTTGATATTCCTCTTCTTTCCGAGGAATTCCGGAGATCAGACATCGGTTTTTCCGCTGAAGGAAGAAAGGTCATAGATGTCCAGACCATCTTCCACAAACGTGAACCCAGAAACCTGTCGGCAGCATACAAGTTTTTCTGCGGCAAGGATTTGGAAAATGCCCATAGCGCTGAAAAGGATATCCTAGCCACGATTGAAGTTTTCCAGGGAGAGCTGAAAAAATATGAGGATCTTCCAAAAACCATTGCCGAACTTCATGCTTATTGCAACAACAGGAAGCCGGAATGGATTGACAATACCGGTAAATTCAAATGGCAGGGAGATATCGCCATTGTAGGATTCGGCAAAAACGATGGAACCCCTTTAAAAGACATATCCATCAGGAATCCTGATTTCCTGAGATGGATGATAAATGGAGCATTTCCATATGACGCAGTTGAGATAGCAAAAAATGCACTCAAAGGTAAATTTCCAGTCAAAGACAAGGGAATCCTTTAATAACATTTTTTTTATGACGAAGAATAAGATTAAATCATTGTTGACACTCCTTGAAGATGACGATTCGCAGACTGCAAGCCAGGCGATGGCCGAACTGCTGTCCATGGGTAAAATAAATTCCGTCATATCCTCAATACAGGAAAGCAACACTCCGAAAATGAGGATGAGGGTTCATCAGATGCAGGCTGTCTTGAAGTCCAGAAAGAACCGCTCCCTGTTCGCTGAAAAACTTAAAAACAGCGATACTGATCTTTTCGAGGGGCTGACCGAGCTCCACATGCAGTGGTTTGATCAGGACAGTTCGGGAGAAATCTATAATTCATGGGGAAATTTCCTTTCATCAACTTCCGAATACGAACCCGATTCACTCAAGAAACTCGGAATTATGATGAAGGAATCCGGGTACAGGACACCGGAATCGGACGAATTCTATCCTGAATACTTCTGCATTGGAGCGGTAATCGATGAATACATAGGCTCTGATTTCATACTCTGTTCTATTGCGAAACTCGCAGGTGAATTTCATGGAATCAAGGTTAACATCGTATACACTCCATTCGGATTCGGCCTCTGTGAACCAAATGGCATGATGGTATTCCCTTCAAAGGACTGGATGACCTGCATAGTAAAAAACCACGATAACTTTGAAGTGTGGTCCAATAGCATGATACTGAGGCTGACAGCATCTATGATTTTTCTTTCGGCGATGATCATGCAGAATTTCCGTTATGCCTATTCAGCCGTATCCTGCCTCTGCGAACCAGGAAGGGGAGATATTTCGAAGCTCCTCCCCTATCCCCTGGGTGACAACAACTCGTGAAAATTACGCATTGTGCGTAATGAAGATCATTCTATCAATAACTTTTCTTCACTGGAAAATTGGATTGTCCCTTTTTTCTCATCTGCCAATGCAACCTTATATGTCGGTAAATACCTGTAATAGACTTCCAGCATGAGACAGCACAATGAAGTCGAGTAAATATGAAGGTCGAGCGAGGAATCCTTGAAAACTGAACCTGTTCCTTCCCCATGTCCCTGTCCGTTCCTGCTGACTCCATATTTTTCATATGGGGACGACCAGTGCCCGTCAGATTCCTGTTCCCTTATAAGAGCACCTTTAAGGAACTTATCATTCCATTTTTTCCAGGCATCCCCTTTTTCCCCGCTTCCTTGGTAAATGGCCTGAGTTTGATAATACCATGTATAAATGGCCCAGGCATTTCCCGAATTATCCTTCCATTCGCTGTTCATGGATTTCCCTCCATTTGCATTCATCATCCATTTCAGCCCCTTTTCCACATATGGACTTTTTCCCGCATTTAAAAGCTGAAGGCAGAGAGTTCCAACAGAAGTCATTGAAAGGGTTCCTCTGCTCCCGCCGGCTCCATAACAGAAACTCCCATCTGTTGCAGAATGTTTTTTCACTATGGCGTTTATGCTGTTGCCAATGGCATTTTCAATGCCCGGCACTGAAGAAGAAGCCGTAAATGCCGCCTTCAAAGCCTGGAAATTCCAGCCGGCATAAGATAAATCACACCTTGCTTCCCCTGTCTTCTGATCCGGAGCATTATTATATCTGTAGTTGAAGGATCCATATTTATTCTGCCCTTGGACAATAACCCCTACCATCTTGTTCATGACATCCTCGAGATGCGGTATTTTCGTCATCGTATAAGCCTCTGAAACGGCATATGCTACAATTGGATGGCAGTATCCGTTACCATCTCCATTTATAACTCCGTTTGCAGAGATATCATTGCCGAATTCCACAAGCTTTTTCAGTGCCATGACAAGTGTCTTTCCATATTTCTGGGACATGGGAGTAATTCCTTTGCCAAGAAAGGTCAGTGCCGCAAGGCCTGTTAGTGCAGGCCGTTTACTTTTGTCTTCACCCCATGATCCATCTTCATTCTGATGTTCCTTTAACCAGTTTAACGCACTTACCACATGAAAATCAGTTTTCTCAGCATTTTCCCCCTTCAATATACCTGCAATTTTATCGGGATTCCTTGATCCGAGAGGGTTGCCGGCTGGAAAAACAAACACTGAAACTGAATCTGCAAATTTAGGGAGATTATTTATTGCAGGAAGATCATTTTCCTGGCTCAATCCTTCAGGCAGATCATTGGGTGAGAAATCAACATCAGGATCTTTTTTTGTCGACGTATCTTCATTATTATTCCTGGGAACATCAATCTCCTCATTGCTGGCAAGCGGCTCTTCTGGAACATCCAGTTTATCAATTTTTAACGGCTCAATTTTCATTGGCTCAATAATGAATTCCTTGTATTCCCGCCTAGGCTCAGCAGGGATGAACAAGGTACAGAGAAAACCCAGAAGTATAATATGAGCTGCAACAGAAATGACCGGTCCGGTAAGATGCTCCCTTATATCCTCAAATGTTATCTTCGGGGGAAATTGAATTGAATTCTGAATTTCTAAGTTTTCATTTTCCGTCTTCGGATCCTGCTGGATATTATGCTCGTTCATGGCACACCTCCATTTTCAGAAACCTTTATTTTCTTTTCCTTGGTTTTATTATATCGCATAATATTAATAAATTCAACATTAATAAGTAAAATAAGTAATTTTATTATTAATAACTATTATATATTAGTATTATATTAAAAATAATATCGGATATATTTCAATTGCAATAAATTTATTATTAGGAAGTTTTCTTTATTTCAGCAAAAAAAAACGGAGCCGGTTTTCCGGCTCCGTTGCAAAGACTTGAAATATCAGGAAAGGTGCTTGCTCACCAGCTTGGTCATCTCGAACATTGTGACCTGATCTTTTTTGAAAATTGGCTTCAATTTAGCATCAGCATTGATGTTGCGTTTGTTTTTCTTGTCCTGGAGTCCGTTCTTCTTGATGTAGGCCCAGATTTTCTTCGTCACTTCCGTCCTCGGAATTGCTTTTGCTCCTACCACTTCAGCAAGTGCAGCGCTTGGAGTCACCGGTGCCATGAACTTCGAGTTTGCGGTCTTCTTCGCCATTTTTCTTCCTCCTATATATGGGTTAATAAGGCTTTAATTTCTAAAAATAGCAATGAAAAATGAAAATGCAAAGGGGAATTTCCTTAATAATGAGGCTTTTATGAAGCCTGCAAGAGCGGAGAATAATGGATTTTGAGTTGAAAAACACATATTTTACCCGGTAATATTATTTTTTTCAATTTCATACTGTTTCTTAGTTTAAAACGAGATTATGCATTGATTCAGGTTTAAAAATGGTACCCGGGACAGGAGTTGAACCTGCGACCAACAGTTTAGGAAATAGTTCTAACCTCTTTATTTATAAGCTGTTAGCCTCACTGATACTATGGGATACTATAAGACAATTATTCCAAGTAGTTACGTTTTAGAAACGTCAAAACTGCTGTGTATGTCATAGGTTATTCTCCTATGAATACCAGGGTTTGAGGAATAATTCAAACGCCTGACTGCAATTCGATTATTATTTCATAGACGTATGAAAGGCTGGGTAAATATTTATTTATTTATTTTACTTTACAGAGCTGCATGGCACTTTATTTCAATAGTTCTGGCATGGCTGGGATATGCGTATACCCTATGACAAGTAAAAAATACCTACGCTGCCGTCTTATCCCGCCCGTCTATATAGTCGATGAAACCATCAAACTTCTCGGCCTCGTCGTCGTCATCCCATTCCCTGTAAGTCACGTCCCAGACAGCGTTCCATGCAAGGTGTTTCAGTGGATGCTTGATATTGCGCACATTATCGGCCACGGACAGAATCCGGTCGTAGGCTTGGTCCTTTGAAGCGTATGCCAAAAGTTCCATAGGGTCACCGAAGTCACCCAGCCTGTCGAGTTCCCGATGCCAACGAACATCCCCGCTCCTGCATCCAGCAATGAACATCGAGGCTCCTATGAACGCGCCCAGGGTCCTGCCATCTTCATCGGTGAAGTTCATGAAAGGATCGAATAGCCTGTCCATATGCTTGAAATATTCATCTGCCGTCATCAGCCCCTTGCCGTATGCGAAAAGCGGTGCATCTGTGATTTCGTAGAGATATTCAGACTTTGCCAGCAAGCCCAATGCCTGTATCCTGACGGCCAGGTCTATGTTGCTGAAGAATTTCTCCGGCAGCGGCCCGCACGGGGAGTTGTAGAGGTCATGCATTTCTTCGTCCCCGTCTGACAGGTTTGAGCCTGCAACAAATGCGGAACCGCATTCAGCCACGCCTGCAATGTCGCAATATATCTCTCTTGATATCCGACCAAACAGACATGAAAGGGGACTGGGAATATTATTTTTAGTAAGGGGAACCTGCTCCTGCTTGCAATCTGCTTCCTTCCAGATCAGGAAGTGCCCCATTTCATGCCCGAGTAAAAACCGTATTTCCTTCTCGTCCATAGTCGATATCTCCTTGCGGTCCAGCAGTATCGTGCCTGAGCGCTTGGAATGCCAGATTGCTAATCCCCCCGAATACGCTTTGCCGACCATGAGCGTCAGGCTTTTCCCGCAGGGATTACGCTTTTTAATGTCATCGAATATCCGACACAGCTGGGGATATTCCTCCGGAGAGGCCACGCCGGCATCACGGAGGATATAAGCGTTTGCAGCTTTAATTGACTTCTTCCGGGTGTTCATCTCCGGCATTCCTACGTTACAGCGGTCCTGTTCCTGCAGATCAGCCTGCCGCCATTTTTGATTATAAACCAAAACATAATGCAAATTGCCGTTACGACAACCAGTCCAACAATGATCGGCATGAACAATGCCGATATGGATATTCCAGCAGATCCTACAGCTTCGCCTGTCGATACGAGATGATTGCCCATGCCACCTGTTGACGCAGTGGACAGTGCTCTCGTACCTACCGTCACGACTTGAACTCCAGTGGCCATGCCTCCGCCTGCTATTATGCCAATACTCCAGCTGAACAGGGCCGAAACATCATGTGGCATGACTGCGACCGTCATAAGGGTTCCCGCAATGCCTGCCGCAGGAGTAGCAATACTGTCCAGTACGTTGTCGAGCCAAGGTACGTAGTAGGCTCCAACCTCCAATAATGTCGCAGTTGAAAAGGTTATAATCGCCGGCCACGTACCTATCCAGATGAACCCGTCCCTGAGCTCAAGTACCCCGCATCTTGCAGCGATACTGACGACCAGGAATGGAAGAAATACCCTTAACCCACAGGCAGCCGACAGGCATATGCCAAGACATATCGCAGTGACAATTGAAATCATAAGTACCTCCCATCTTTTCTACAGTTCTTCTATCCAGTCTTGTGCCATAACCATAACTCAGCCCTTTCCTTCAACTGCAAAAATTGCATAGCCTCCGTAACCAGTGAACTTGCTGTACGGGACATTGAATTTACCTATCCAGTTGCCGCCTATGTTGGTCACGTAGAGGCCGCCATTCCGCTCCCCATAAATCACTATGTAGTGTTCGCAGTCCTCATCGTATGCCTCCCAGACCGCCAGCACCGGCCTGCCCTTGTTGAGATGATACCGGATGCCGTCCAGCCCGCTGCAGGGATCCATCTGAATCATGTTTATATTATGCCGTGAAGCCCCCCTGACAATAACCTCTTCAGGTGTTCCGTTCTCAGCGCTGGGATTTATTTGATCATATATGCCATTGGGATCAAGTTCTGGCTTGAAATAGCAAAACAAAGTTGCTGCGGCGCTTGCGCCGCAGGCCCAGCTGTTCATTTGCAGATAGGCCGCCCGCAAAGGCAGCGTGTCTGCATTGGTTTCCGGTGTCACACAAAACAGGCCTTTGCCGTGTATGCGGTAGGCCATGTCAGCGACATTTTTGAATACTGTTATACAGCTCATAAATCTCCTTATAGTTAAAACCGAAAGCACAAGCCTTCGGTCAGATTATACAATCGGCGGAAATCAACCAAACGTATGATTGACCCTGTTCCAGATTATCGTTCCCTCAGCCCAGCTGAAGAAACGGTTGATGGTGTTACCGACCAAGGTTCCGCTCCGCTTTCCCCGAGTTCTTGGACGGAAAGCATTCTCAAGCCTCACAGGAATATCCTTGCCGGCCATTTTCATAACATTTGAAATCGAACGCCTCCGGATTGTTCTGCCACTCAAACTCTATGTTCTTTACATGCGATGGCATAATCGACCTCAAGCCGCCTTCAAGTTTTCTCATCGCCTCGTCCAGCAGAGGAGTACCGGCATGTGCTACATGATTTCTTGCCTCGGAAAACATCTCGGCCATGATCGAATTTCTGTCGGACTCGTTCAATCCGTTCCAGAAGTCGTACCATCTGGACTGGTCTTCCACATTCACGGTCTTCGTCTCAAGCGAGAGGATCTTTGGCCGTGGAATCTTGACATGAACATGATAGGATTTACCTTCAAAGAACCTCGCCAATACACCTTCTCCCCCCACTTGGATAAAATCAAACACACAGAACCTTTCCTTCAGGTCGAATCCAGCCTTGACGACGTACTCGTGCCGGCAAGTGGCTTCTTTGGAAGTGAACGGTACTGGTAGACCTAAAAACCTCTTGTTGTCTCGGTGCCAGCCGTAACTGTGCTCGAATTCACCTCTGGCAGTAGCGATCTCAAGGATCGCAGCTACTTGCTGTACTATGATCTTATGGTCTCTCGTTGAGACTCTGCATCCTGGACCGAAGAACTTCTCGATGGCCCTACAGGCACTCTTGGTCCCATCTTTGACCATCAGGTATCCTGCCAGCATGAACGCACATACCGCGAAAGTCCCGAATACGAACACCGCGCCAACCATGACTACCAGAGATCCAATCGAATTACCCATTTCCATTCTACACCTCGTCCTTTTTGTGGTTATAAATTCAGTTCAGGGGTTAAATAAGACCCTGCATAGAATTATAACCTCGGACGGGCAAGGATTTAGTCACATACACAAGATATAAAATTTGCTCGAACCTTCAAAGATATTATTCATCACATTTGAAAACACTAGAGGATAGATTTTGGCAAAAACATTGTGGTGTACCTGCGGCGTGCAGATGAAAAATATTATTACAGCGTATTTACTAAAACTGAAATTTTTCTCGGATTATTTTCTTAACGTTTAGGTAGCCAAAGGCGGCATATTAATCCTGCATTCAAAACGCTCATCTGCCGATTCCTGGTTTTTTATGTAGGTACGGATTGTTTACTCCCCTGCTTACAGTTGACACGCAGTAACTATGCGCCTAAAAATTACAAAAGGAAAAGTTCCTTTTCCTATCTCCATAATCCCTGGCTATATAGATCGCGCTCTTCCTACTTTATAAAACCAACTATCTGCGAGATCGAATATTTTGGCGGCACGCTCATGAGCATGTGCACGTGATCAGCCTTCAGCGTCCCTTCCTCTACATGACACTACTTCTGCTGCGGGAATTTATCCTTCTGTCATTTTTAAATCCTAATCCATCCATCCATTCGGACGCCATATAAGCTTTCCTTGTTGATTTATATATGTAATATTTATCTTGCTTATTTCTTCCGAATCATCTCCGTCGGTAACTTGTGCTAAGCCATTTTTAAAAAATGCAGGGTTTTTCAAGCTTATAGGTATAATAATTTTCCCAGCCTTGTTTATAAATCCGTATTTATCATTCACACCAACACAACACAACCCTTCATGGAATGCATCAGCGTAATCATACACGGGAGAGATTACAATTTTCCCCGTTGCATCTATAAAACCCATTTTACCATTTACCTTAACAGCAGCCATCCCTTCGCCAAAAACTGCAGGAGATTCATATTTCACTTGAAAACAATCACGTCCTGTCTTGTCAATAAACAGCCATTTATCTCCCTGCTTAACTGAAGCATATCCTTCTGAAAAAGGAACTGCCCAGTCATAGCTCTGATTACCAAGTTTTTTATTTAACTTATCAATAAAGATAAATTTTTTGTTTTCCATCATCACTGGAGCATATCCTTCCGAAAAGGAACGCACTTGTTTATAAGATGGGGAAACGATAATATTTCCTACTTCATCAACATATCCGCTTTTATATACATTTTTCTTGAAATCAACTCCAACAACTTCTGAATCCTTTGAGAATTGCGACAATATAGTGTCAAACGCAACAATGCGGCATTTTTCAAAATTTTTGCTTATGATGAAGCCATTCCCCAATTTTGAGCCCCAAAAGGAACCTGTCTGCGTTTGCGAAATAAAACAGTTAAATATTGGTATAACAAAGTAGGAACCATGATGATCAATGAATCCAGATTTTCCCTCAACTTCAACTCTTGCTATACCGATATTATTAAATTCTTCTGCCATGTCGAACTTCATTTCTATCGAAATTTCTCCATTGCCGTTGATGAATCCATATTTACCACTCGCGCCATCTTTGATTGGAAATAACTTCTGGCAAGTATTCTTATCTAAATATTTATATGAATCGCCTTCACTAAATCCCTTTTCCAATGTATTGCCAGTGGCAGCATTCAATTGTCTTATTTCGTTCTCAATTTCTCCCTTAATCTTCCTCAAATACTTGTCGTATTCTAAAAACTTAACAACCCCTTCAGCCCTTTCCAGCTCCCTATTAATTGCGTCTAACTCCACGTCGGATATCTCTTCGTACACGTCCCAAACATCTGTAAAACCGTTTTTAAGTGGCACTTTCTGTTGTCCTGAATATTTAACATCATTTAATTTAAATAGCCCTGGACGTATAAATCGAGTTCTACATGTTTTCAGAATCGCTCTTTTTTTATTCACGGAAATCTCATAAATCATATCTTCGATAGACGCGTAAATACGCCCTTTTATATTAATAATATTGCTTAAGTCAACTGTTGATTTTGATGTTTCATCATCTTTCGCCATTATCGAAGCAATACCATCATATGCACTAACGATACTATTAACTTGTCTCAAGTGGAACATACACATAGGTAATCTTGCAATAGCATCTGCCTTCTCCTTTGTCTTTTTTTCGGAGATGATTTTATCGGTCAAATTAACATACACATCGCATGCTAGCAGCATATTCTTGATTTCTGCCAGAGAATTGTCGCCCAGATCCAACTTTAAACCATTTATCATTGCAGGCAGTCCCTCAATTAGCTGATTATAGCTATTCAATCTCTTGGCTTGATCTGGGTCGGCACCTATTAGCTTATCTTGTTCAGCCAGATATTTCGCCAAACCCTTGGGAATTGCTTCCTTATTAATCTTGAAATTGAAGATCTTTTCCTTATCTTTGACTGTCTGTTGTAATTTTTCATATACCTGCTTGTCTTTGTCAAACTGCCCCATGATAGATTTCTTTGCATCATCCAGACACTTAGCTCTCGGAATGGTATAAGCTGTCTTCACGTAGTCCATCTGTTGTCCCTTAACCTTGCCTTCATCGAACTTATCAAGTATGTCAGGGCTGAGATCAGACTTCAGAATCTGCTTTTCACCTACCAAGAGTTTGCCTCCGGCAGTTCCCTTGTATGCCCCGGTATAATTCTGGTAGTCGCGCCCAAACCTCACTGGAACCGTAACCTGTTCGCCAACCTGCACGGTCTTGAATTTGTCTGCGGCCTCCTGCTGAGCTTTATTCTTTAACGATTCAGGAAATTTCTCATCCGCCAGTTGATTGGCCTTATCTGTGGCCTCCTTCTTGACATCTGCAATGTTCTTAGGAGCATCAGGAGGTGTTTTGATTTCGAGATCGGTGCAAACTTCCGATTCCGTCTTGGCACGGTCGAACTTGGGAGATAATTCTAATTCCCTCTTAATATAAAGAAAAAGCGGGTTTGCAGAATCAACCTCAGCATTTGGTTTTCTATCCGGACGGGGGGAGATCTTTTCAGAAATGGCTTCAGCAGGCAGAGTCCGGTCAGGAGATGTAGCACTTTCATCGGACTTAGCTGCTTTATCGGGTAATTTGCGATCATTCGAAGTAGTACTCTTATTAGAGGCTATTTCAAGGGCCGGTGTACTCTCAGTCAATAACTCAAATTCATAAATACCGGGACTTCCTGCTGGACGATCAATTATTCTAACAATTGCAGTATAACCATTTTTCGAAGACGGCTGCTCCTCCACAAAAAGTTCTGACCGCGCATTTAATATCTTTAGGGAAACAGTCCCCGATATTTTGTCCCTCAGGTTATAGGGGCCTGATTTTTTTTCGGCAGTCCATTTTAACATTTGCTGTTTCCCATCTATCTCTAATATTTGAGGCAAACGGTAATCAGGCGCATGTATGAAAACAGTTCTATCTTTTACTATTAAATAAACGTTTCCATCAGCCTGAACTTTAAAAGAAGCCACTGATTTTACTATCTTATCCTGTGGAAGTGAATATCCAGAGATATTCACAAAAATATAAATAATTATCAGTAACACTGTTTTTATTGATTTCATAATTATTTTCTCCCAAATTAATAATATTTATTACTGATTGCTTCGGTAAAGGAACTGTATTTTCAATACAGACTAATCATCTCACTTCTTGATATTATCCATCCAATTCGCTCCAGCAAAATCTCCAACATGTCCATCGGCAAATGCAATGTTTCCATACATGGTATGATTGTTGGGTTTGTCATATGCAATGGCGGTATCAGGAGAGACGCTTTCATTATAGCCGCCAACATAAACATAATCCACGTTATCTTCAGTAAGTTTCTCGCCCTCTCTTGCAGGAACAGTTTTTGTGCTAGGGCAAGTATACATTTTTGTATTTTCCAAATATCCCCCAGATCTCAGCATCTCAAGTCCTTCTGCTCCGCTCTTATGGGGAAATTGTTCATTGTACTCTTGGGAATACATTCTTACGGCAAGTGCAATTTCTTTCAGGTTCCTGATACAAGAAACTCTGCGGGCATTTTCACGGGATGGGTTTATTATGGCAAGCAATATTCCTACAATTAACGCAATTCCGATGACAACTGTTCCCATAGAACCAGTAGCAATACCAGATATTGCGAGGCTTTTGCCAGAACCAGTTCCCTTTTTAATCCTACCCATGGCAATCATACCAAGAACAATTGCTGGAATTCCTAAAAACGGGCCACCACAGGTCAAACTGAGTATTCCAAGCGTTAAGCTGGTAATTGCTAAAGCAGACGATTTTGCCACATCTGTTTTTTCTATCGTCAGTTTTATTTGTGGTGCAAGATTTGCTTGAAGAGCTTGAATCTTAATTTTCCTGCCACAGCCAGGACACTCACCGTTTTGCCCTATCCATTCTTCTTCTGCTTGGAATCCTGCCCCGCAAAGGGGACATTTCGCTTCAAATGTTGCCATAGTAATAATCTCCTTAATAGCGTCATGTTAGGCGGTTGTTATATTCTTCCGAAATATGCCTTGGTCTCTGGTTTAAGCCAGAAAATAAGCAACGGGATAGAGGCCGGGATAGTTGCGCAACCTGTTAATCCTATGGCTATCAAGACAAGACCGTAAATCCACACCCATGGTTGCGGGCGCAAAAATGGAGCTATGCCAAATGGCACCATGAAAACAACGCCAAGGATTGCCAACACCAAACCCATTACTATAAGGCCTGAATCGACGGATTTGGCAATTCCCGCAACGAGCATGGCCGCCCCGCCAACAGCAACGCACAGATAAATTGCAGCCATGACAATGCAGTAGATCGTGTACCAAGTCATTACAGCGGGCTTTGATTTAATCGTTTCCACAAATTCTCCTTTCACCTAATTTAGATTTTATCATTTCAATCCTTTGCTTCAAACATTTTTGCAATTGAAGAAAAAAAGATGATTGCGATAATTGCACCGTTAACTGGACCTCCTGCAAACATAATCGCTTCTGGAAATCCCCAGTTAAAAGAAAAAATAAAAATGGAAAGAGGAATATACAATAAATAGCCCGCAATTATCGTTCCCAGATATAACCAGCGTGACCAAGAGTAAAAGTTAAATAGTCCAATCCAGCTGACGATTAATGCCAAAATTATTGCAATCAGAAGAATAATGCCAAGCACGGCGACTACAGTATCTAAAGTCGTAAACTCAATGGGATCAATCCCGCGTTGTTCCATTACCCATTT
The DNA here is from genome assembly GCA_049297395.1 of Victivallales bacterium. Classification (GTDB taxonomy): domain Bacteria; phylum Verrucomicrobiota; class Lentisphaeria; order Victivallales; family GWF2-50-93; genus GWF2-50-93. The sequence goes on from JBAQUG010000048.1 coordinate 35,430, forward strand.
TTCAACTATACCTGAGAATAACATGATCGGGAGCGAGCTTGCTGTAATTAAGATATCTGTAATTAAAAGACCTCGCAATATTTTGACCAAATTTATATCTGACGGTGGCAGTTGCATTGATAATTTCATAGATACGGTTCCTTTTTATTTATCTATTTTTTTAACACGTCTGCAGAAATAGATTTATACTATCGCTGTCAGCCTATATACACATGAATTGTGCGGTGCTAATACACTAAATGGAAATATTGGAATGTTTCTAAAAAACCAGAATGACATTATTAAGCCCAATATTATCCAAATTACTAGGGGCGGCATCTCTGTTGAAAATGAATAGAATGGCAATTTGTAATGAAAATATCTCTCAAATGCATAGGATAGATAATAATAGCCTATAAACGGAATTGCGACGACCATAAAAGGGTTTAATCTAACAGCTGCCCATATCCTTAAATGGAGTAGCTCGTGTAGCCCACGAAGAGTGCCACAGCCGGGACAACATAATCCTGTTACTGCTAGGAACGGGCATTTTGGAAAAATCGCTGTGTTTGCTGGATTTAATATGAACAAAACGGAGAGTCCTGCTATTATGGGCAGTAAGTATGCTGCAAATACGATTATTCTATGTTGGGTCGACTCTAGCTTCATAAGTTAATCCGTTATTAATTTTAACGTATTGCATACGGCGTTGTTGAGGTATTTCCACTATCAGTCTGTGAATCACCCGCCATGATACCTCCAAAGATCAGACAGCAGGAAGAAAACAAAATGACAATAAATCCGGAAATGACTGCGATGATCGTAAACAGTTTAGCTTTTCCTGAGGCAATAACAGCACCGTTATAATCACCGGCAGCCAGTTTAGAATTCACCTGCGCAGCGAATATTATCGCCGGAATACCCACTGGCCAGCAGCAGAATATTGTAACGAGTATAGAGGGTATTAAGTAATTTGGAATGTCCTTCTTAGCCGTAGTCTGCTTCCCTGTGGCTCCTGTTTCATGAAGGAATGCTAAGCACTTGCTGCACTTGTACGAGTTCTTATCGTTCTGAGTTCCGCATTTTTTACAGAACATCGCATTTCCGGACAGCTCTCCTTCTTTATAAGCATCCATACTGGAACTATCTGCTTTTAACGTAACTGGAGTGCCACATTGAGTACAAAACTTCTTACCGTCCCCTATATTGTTTCCACAGTTAGAGCAATTCATAATTTAAGCACCTTTCCTTTTGATTATTTCTTCTTACTTCCGCAGTTTTTGCAAAACTTTTCATCTTGAGTGATTTGAGACTCGCAACTCGGGCATATTGAATCTGATTGAGTCATGACTAAACCTGAAAACTTTCTTTTTCCCTTGTATCCCCAGAAAACAAGCAATGCCCCAGGTATGAATAAAAACACCAACAATGCTATTGATATAATTGCCCCTGCAGTAGCTCCTGGCCGGAGCGGATAATTAATTTGGGTAAAATAGCAGTATAGTACTGAGATCCAAATAAACGCTGTTGCCATGAAGCCCGTGGACATCAAAACGATTCCAATACCTAGTTTAATCATTGTATCACTCTATGGTTATAAAATTCTATGAAAAACAATCCTCGCCCTTTCAACGCACAGATCCTTCCAATTCATGATGTTTATAAACTCACCTTGCGCCATGCCGTAACAAGAGCATCCTCAAATGTTTTATTCTCTTGAGATTGGAGCATCCCAGGATCAAATTCAACTGGTTTAGGCACACTTGTCTTATCGCCAGGAATAGAAGATAAAGATGATTTTATGACCCATTTATTATTCATGAAAACAAAGGAGACATCGCAGCTTAATTCAGAGCTACACCATTTTCCCTCGGAAACACTCTCGGTGATCTTTCCTCCGACATTGATTTTTACAGAAGACGGCTCCATATACCATTCATGATTATATTTTAAATGAATGATTCCAACATATGGATATTCTGATGCGCCACTATTCTGCATATCGATAGAATACTTTGCAGATATTTTCGTGGGTTTTTCCTTTGCAGGATCAATAATCGTGTTATATCCAGAGTCCAAGGCTGGCTGGAGTTCTCCAATAAACTTATCCGCTAGCTTGGTAAAATCGCTCTTTTTCTCGATAGAAACTTTTGAACATCCTTCATTCAAACCGAACAAACCAAGCGCGATACAAATAACAAGGACATTTCTCATTTTATATCTCCTTATTTCGTTGTTTATTTTTTGCCTTTGCTCCGCAATTACCGCAAAACAGCATGCTGGTTTCAAGAGGAGAGTTGCATTTTTTACATACTAAGTCTGCTTCTGTTTCCCTACTGGTCACAGGAGGAGCCCCGCAATTCCCACAAAATATACAGTCTTTTTCTATTTCCATTCCGCATTGAGAGCAAACACTAGGCGTCTGGGATCTAGGCGCACCGCATTCTCTACAGAAATTTTCATTTCCATTGAAGTAGGAATTACATTTAGTACATTTTTCCTGAACGGTAACCTTAGTCTCTAGTGACACGGGCTGTTCTTCGGAAGAAACCGGTGCTGGTTTTCTATACATAGCAACGGCAACAATTATAAAAAATATCACACAAAAAATAAAAAGACCAAACCCGCTATACCCCATATCTCTTCCCATTTTAACAGGATCCGGGATCGCCAACAGCTTATAAGGTAAAGAGAAACATATATATGCAATTAATAAAATTATAAAGTTATTCTTCATAAACATCTCCCACCTTAATATTTCCAATCATAGTTTTAAGTCGATATATATTATGTTCTATTCACCTAGTGGGAGCGGTAGAGGCTCCGCCTGGAGTTTTACCATAAGCCCAAACAGTTCCAGTGCCGTTGCAACTCTTACATTTACCAGTACCTTTGCAAGTATAACATGTTCCAGAGTTAGTTTTACCTTTGCCTGCACAGAATAGACAGGCACCTGTTCCATTGCAGGTAATGCATTTCGTAGCCTTCTGTTCAGCCTGTGCCAACACATCACTAACAAGGTTTATTCCTAGATAGCTGAACCCTGTAAGCCCAACAAGAATCACCGCCATGATTACAATTGTCTTTTTCATCTTAAATCCCCCTTGTTTTGGTTATAATATTTATTCCCCACTTCGGATATCTTACAGTTGTCCCCCCCTGCCTTTAGGTTAATTCCATATCATCTATTCCCGTAAAAAAGAGAGGGCGCAATTCCAAACGTCCTCCGATGAAGGCACAGCCATGCCTGTCAGGAAGAAACGAGTAGAATGCGCCCAAGCGGGCGCAACCACAAGCTCTGCTCTTCCTGACAAAAATTGGCTGTTTTACATCGGAAGCAGCGCTGTCGCTGCGAAAAAACTTTGATTATTCAGTTTACTCTATAGGCAAAATTCCCGGTTAACGGTTTATTATACCTATACGGTAACGCAGACAATTAAGTTCTTCAAACCCGCAAAAGGCGAAAACACCGCTTTCCCTAATGCAGCATGACTGTGCCAAAATTCCTTTCCTGCTACCTCCTCTTTCCAAACTGATTCGCAGGCATACCACCGGTTCTTACATCAAATTGGATATTTTTACGGAAAAACTGAAAATTCTAATATTCCAGTGTAAGTTTGACGAAGTCCGTGCGAATCAGTATTGCAAGGACAGATACATGGGTAATGAATATCGAAATCCGAATGTCGAAACCCGAAACAATAAAACATAGGAATCCGGATGGCGTTCTCGACCAACAAAAGCCTCTTGTCAAAAATAAGCCTCGGCGATGAGATAGGCTGGGAGGAGTTCTACAGGAACTATGCCCCGCTGATATGGCTCAGGGGCGGAGACCTGAACCTTTCAAAAGGGGAGAAGCAGGATCTCATCCAGGACGTGATGCTGACCATGTTCACCAAGGCCGGAAAGTTCAAGTACGACCGCGAAAAGGGCCGGTTCCGCGACTATATGAGGAAAATCATCGACCGCAGGGCTTTTGACATCATGCGCAGGCGGGATCAGGCTGTTAGGGTTGGAGAAGATATTGAGAACATCAAAGACGTTCTGGTTTCACCTGAGCAGGACGATAAGTGGCTAGCGGAATGGAAGGATCACATTCTCAACCAGGCACTGGTCGAACTCAAATCCGCGCTAGAACCTATAACATATCAGATATTCGAACTATATGCTTTGAAGGGATGGGAGCCGGCCCGTGTTGAACGATTCCTGAGAGTCGGAAAATCATCGATATACACAGCAAAGAGCCGGGCTATTGATAAGCTCGGGGAGATCGTAAGGAAGTTAGAATCGGAACAGTAACTACTATGGAGGTTACCAATGAAACATACTGACAGGGAAACCTTGGAAAGATACATCAACGGGGATTTAAGTGCTTTGAGAAAAATAATGGTCAGCCGCCATTTGAAAAACTGTCTCGCATGCTCAAGATTGACAGAAGAGATAAAAAAGGGGAACGTACTTGTTGAATCCCTGAAGAAGGTCAGGAACATCTACATGGATTTCGAAAAAGCTGACAAGACCGGTGCGATATTCGCAAGCCTTGAAACTCGCCTTGGAGCCTCAAGAATGAAAAAACAGGAAAGTACCTGATTAGCAGATGGAAAGACCAAATATACCGGATTTCGAAATAATTTCGTGCTGCGGAAGCGGCGCTTATGGAGACGTTTGGGTGGCGGATGACAGGGACGGAATAAGGCGGGCTGTCAAGGTCCTCAACAAGGAGAGGCTGACGAACCTCGGGGTACTTGGCAGAGAGGAGAAGGCCCTCAGGCTTTTCCGGAACAGGGTACCGGAGCATCCAAATCTGATAAGGATCTTCCATTCAGGGGAGACGGATACCCTCATCTACTATGTGATGGAGCTGGCCGACAATGCCAATACCAATGGCCCTGAATACGAGGCGGACACCCTTGAAACCAGGCTTAAGAAAACTGGTGCCTTAGCGGAACCCCAGGTAATGTCACTTATTTCCGGATTGGCCGATGCCGTTATGTGCCTCCATCAGAACAGTATCGTCCACAGGGATATCAAGCCTTCAAACATCCTCTATGTAGGAGGCGTTGCGAAACTCGCAGATATAGGCCTTGCGTCATCAGGGGACAAAAGCGTAAGCATTGCTGGAACCCTGCATTTCATCCCTCCTGAAAAGAGTACAGGATTCGAAGCCGATATCTATGCCCTGGGCAAGGTGCTCTACTGTGCATTCACAGGTTTGGGTGTGGACAAGTTTCCATCTCTGCCGGAAGATCTGAAATCCTCCCGTTCCGCGAAATTCAACCAGATAGCCATGAAGGCATGCTCCTCCATCCAATCCGATAGGTTTAAAGATATAGACGAATTCCAGGAAGCCGTCAGAGGCGAGTTCAGATATGGTCCTGGATTTGGATCCGTACTGAGATATAAAAAATATGCCTTGTATGCCGTATTGAGCCTCATAGTAATATGGCTTCTTGTCATAAGCTACCAGATGTATGCCGAAAAGGTGAGACGCGACAAACTGATAAAAGACACTGTTGAAGAAGCCAATAGGGAATTCAGTTCACCAAAGAAATAAAGGAACCTTTAAATTCTGAAAGGAGCATCATGTTTGATTCGCCTGACTTCCTTTATACGCTGTTTGGGACGCTGATACCGTCGATTCTCTATGCCTTCGCGCTATGGTTCTTTGCTCCAAGACGTCCGAAACTCCTGCCAATGGCATTGCTGTTCCTGGCCGGCGCAGTCCTGATCGCGCCATGCTACATGGCCGAATACGCTCTGGACATCGCATTCCCTTGGGGTTCGTCCGGTCATTTGATGTGGAACATCCTTCCATCGGCAATACTTGAGGAAGGGGCAAAACTCTTGTGCCTTGCCCTCGCATTCCGCATGCTTGTTGAACGATCTGACCGCTGGCAATATTTCTTCACGTCCGGATTCGTCCTCGGTTCAGGATTCATGTTCATGGAGAACTTCGTATGCATGGTTGAATACGGTGACATATATGGACTGCTGGAGAACAGGACCTGGGTAGTGGAGATGACGGATCCCCTTTTCGGAGGGATTGCTGGAATCGGGCTGTTCCTTATCCTGAAGAGGAGATGGCTCATGTCATTATTGTTCATCCTTCCGCCTATCGCATTCCATTTCTGCCACAACTTAGGAGTCATTGTCCTTGGCGGTGTGCCATGGTGGCCTCTCTACTTTCTGGGATATGTTTCCATGCTTCTGGTCTTCGCATGGGAATACCTGTGCGTATCCTCGGAAACGGAAAGTCCAATTGAGAAACCTATTCTGGCCGGGAATGTAAGCCTGAGATTCCTCAGGAGGATGTGAATTTACCTGATAAGTAAAAAAGAACCGGTTTTTACACCGGCCCTCTGTTTTATTATTTCAGATCAAAAGTCCGTTCATAAATTTCCTTTCTGTTATATCATGTTCTTTTCCCTAAAGCTGAAATACGATTTTTCACTTACGATGATATGGTCCAGCAGCCTAATATCGATGATCTTGGCAGCGTCTCTCATATCAGCCGTAAGCCTTACATCGTCGTTGGACGGGTCAGTATTTCCGCTGGGATGATTATGTGCAATCACGATGGCCGATGCGTTCATCATGATCGCATACCTGAATATCTCCCTGGCATGGGCTACAGCCTGGTCGGCTAGCCCGATCACCACAGTGTAGTATCCCCTTATCTGATTTTTGGGATCCATCACCAGCGTAATCAGGTGTTCCTGCTCTTCGGACGCTATTCCCGTAGCCCGGATATATTCAACCACCCTGTCAGGCGCGGACAGTTGGAAGTCCTCCCTGATGAGCCCTGTCTTCTCCCGCTTCAGCGTGTACCTGTAGACCGACTGTGCAGACATACGTCACGCAGCCTTGGCGAATGTAATCGTCTTCGCCTTTGCACGATGCCATTCCCTGCATGCTCCCTTGTACTGGCAGCCATCGCAGAAAAACCCCGTCTCATTGGGTAGGAATATTTCAGCGTCAATTGCCCTCTCGACTACACTGACCATTTTGGCAAGCCTGTTGAAATCATCCTTCGTCCTTATGGTGCTGTGCTGCTCATATGTCGGAACCTTAGCCTTGGTGACCACATCGAACCTGAACAGCGGATTCTTTTCAAACAGCTTCTGGTGCGCATAAGTGAAACACGTTGCCTGGAGATCCTTGTGCGCCTTGTCGGTAGCCCACTTCCTTGAAGCGGTCTTCCAATCAACAATACAGACTTCATTCAGCCTGTCCCTGATAACGCAGTCCATCTCCCCGATCAGAGGCTTCTCCGATACCGTGTTGCCCTCAGCATCCACGATTGGAACGCAGAACGCATATCCGACTTGGATGACTTTCTCATCCTTCGGCCAGCTGTCATTCAGGCATTCAACCGCCTTCCTACCGGTCTCGTTGAGAACTTTCCATTCCTCTTCTCCTGCAAAAGTGATCTTCTCATCGGATACGCATTGCAGGTTCCAGCAGTCTGTGAACATGTCCCGTACGTCTGACACATCCACTCTTTCGCCGGCCTGCCTCTGCCTCGCCATCCATTCGGCTGATGCGTGGAACGCCTTTCCGAAGGCAAGGGTGACAGGCGTAAACTCTGGCTCAACCTTGTAGACATAGCGGAACGCGTACTGAAGTGAACAACTGTTCACGAACTGGTTCAACGCTGAGAACGAGTGATGCGGCCTCTTTCTGTATTCGGCAAGATTCGTCATATTGTCTTCCTCCTGAAATAAAGAAGGCACCGGAAGGATATTCTCCCGCCGGTGCCTTCATTGTTGATGTTGCTTATGCGGCCTTCTTGGAAGCGCCGATCTCATCTATGAGCGCACTGCACTGGGGCTTGCTGAGTTCATAGGGAGTCTTGACGTTGAACTTCTTCATAAGGCTGTCTATTTTCAGGCCCGCCTCCCTTGCGAGATCGTACAGGTATTTCACCTGCTTGTTGCTGGCCGGTTCCGAAACCTGCTTCTGCTCCTGTGGAGCCTTCTGCTGGACCGGAGCCGCCGCCTTTGCTGCACCATTGGTCTTTCCTGCGATTTCAGATTCAACTGAATCCCTTACAAGGGCGAACGTACCGCTTATCTTCTCCTTGAGCTGGGCCTCTGTCAGGCCGTCCGGAAGCTCGACTTCGACCGATGCATGGTAGCTCAGCGAAGAGAACTGGCTCTCGGCAGGAACCTTCTTTGAAAACGATGATGTCAGTTTTAACATTTTAATTTCTCCTGTTTGCTTTTGAAATAGAAAGCCCGCACTCCTGTTTCCAGAAATGCGGACTGTGGGGAAAGGGATGCGTAATACTTTAGAATCCCGAAGCAGTCCTGAGTTTCGTGATGAGCTGCTTGGTGCTCTGGTACTCCCTCTCCTTGTTCTTGATGGCCTTCTGCGCCTCCTTGAGCTTCCGCTGAAGGTCGGCGACTCCATCGTAGATGGTCTTGATGGATGACTTGAGCGTGTCGATTGCGGTTGTCGCCTCCTCGAACACTTCTCCGTTCTCCTGCGTACCTCCGACTACCTGAAACGGCGGTTTCTGTTCCACAGGACGTGGAGCCTGAGTCGTGGCCGTTGCAGTCTGCGGAGCCGTCACTTCTGTTCTTGTCTTCATCTGATTCTCCTCCTTTGCTGGGTTGATCCTGTCCTTTATCAGCGACAGTAGTTTTTCCTTGTTGATGTCAGTTCCTTTCAATGGCATGAAAAGGAAATATCCGGGGAATATTCCTGTAGCCATCACAGGGGAATTGTCTCCGAGCCTGAACTTCGTATGGAACAGGCTGAGAGCCCTTGAGAGGTTTCTCCTGTCCACCTTCACGAAATTGTCGGTATCAGAGCCTGCCTTGCCATCAGTATTCAGTACTGAGGGATTCTCCTCATCCGAGAAGATATGTATGCCGTGCTTCCCAGCATACAGGATGATGCTTTCATGCTCACCCTTGACCGGAAGCGTACCGAGCCTGTTCACGATGTCCCTTGCGGTGAATTCCGTGAATTCGAAGACTTCCCCCGAATTGTCTTCCTTCGGAATTACCTGCCTATAGTTCGGATATGTGCCTGGACGGCATTTCACGAAATAGGTGAACCAGTCGCAGTTGACGCAAAGGTACTGGGATGTCTTGCTGGATGCAGTTCCCAGGAATCCTGCCTTGCTGAAAAGCCTTGAAGATAGAATCTTTGTCACCGGCACTATCAGACCGCCAACAGGAAGCTTGCATTCGACATGCGCCAGTTCCCTGCCATTGGTGGCCGTAATCCCTTTCTTTTCGAGATATACGCTCTCCAGGAGCCTTCTTACCTCCTTGGGGTCGGCTGCCGATGGAAGCACAGCCCTTATCCACTCGAATACCGAATTGGGCACGGGATCCATCTTGTCCGTGCTTGTCGGCACTTCTGGCCAGTCCTTGGGATCCTCCATCTTGAACAGGTAGAAATCCTTCTTACCATGGGATTCCATGACTGCTTCAAGCTGGCTGTCCTTTACCGGCTGGAAATGAATGGAACCGTCCGAACCGTCTTTCACGAACTTCTTAAGTTCATCGAAGCTGATGATGAAATTGATCTCATCAGCGGTAATGGAATCCTTGAAGGTGTAGGAAATCGTCTCTTCAAGGCTGGTTCCTGTAAGGGTAACAGTATCCCTTATCGCGTGCATCCTCACACAGGACAGGCTTGGCAGCGTAACCTTGCTGGAAACCACCTTCCCGAGTCCCTGGATGGCCTTCCAGAGTTCCGACTTGCTGAGCTTGATGGACATAATACGTTTCTCCTTTTGCTGCTTAGGTTAGGCCGGAGCGCTGTTACACGCCCCGGCATTGTTTGTTATCCGAACATCGCCTGTGCGATATTGGACTGTTCTGGATCATCTATCCTGTCGATCTTCAGATGCTTCCACTCGTTACGTTCTCTGAGACAGCGAATATCGCGTTCCCAGACCGACTCCTGACCGGCATCCATGAGAATAGAATCACCCATAAAGGACTTGACGTCCTCGGCGATCTCGCGCTTGAGTTGGACTATCCTTGACGATGACACGGCCAGTAGACGGGCAATATCGCCGGTTCCGAACCCGAGCGTCAGTTCCTCAACTATTCTGCGCTTACGGACATCCAGAGTGTCAAGGAAGGCGTCCCAGTCAATCTGCCTGAGTACCTTCGACGCCATGTCTTCGGACTTTGATGCTATGGCATCGCCAATTGTCAGGTCTTCATCGTCGCCAGCGGGATCCTGCATGGAGCAGACGGAACCGTCATGGTCCATCTGGAATCCAGGGCTCATCACGTCTGAACGGACGTCTCCATAGGAACGCCTACCGGACTTCGTCCGCTGGATGCTGTAATACGCGATGGAATGGGGCAATGGAGTCTTGCCGGCCTTCTCCATGGCTTCCAGCATCTCGGCTGCCGAAGCTGTGGCGTCCTGAACCAACTCCTCAGGATCTTCAGAACCCATCGGCCTGGCAGTTCTGGGGATTGTGTTGCGAATGATCGGATAGATTTCTTTCTCAAGCATCAATGCTGCACTTGGACTCATTTGGTCACCTCTTAAGTTATGGTGACCGTAACGGCCACCGGTTTTGATACGGCGGCCGCAGAGCGGCGCATCTATAAGGCATTGGTTTCCAATGTATTAACCATTGAAATCTAAATGCCACATACCTAGTATTATAACTCTTATATTATGAAAATTAAGGGTTTCCCATGGGAGTAGTTTTACGATGGCAGCATCTATTTTAAAAATCGAATTCACAGTTCATCCAACCTTCAAGAAAACTGTGGAAGTGCGCAATGTTGCGGAATATTCTACTCCTCACAATCGCTGGAGATATTTCGGCACAGTCAGAGCTAAAGGGTAGTATCACAGCTGGAGTCGGGAGCAGATATAGAGATCTTCATAGAGCTAACGAAATAATTCGGCAGTTAATTCACAGGAGAGGAAGAAGTGGCATGTTCTACTTCCATTTTAGGTTTGACTATTCCACTCGACCACGCTTGCCCGAAGAACTCAAGAACCCATATCGAAGTCATCGGTTCAAATATGGTATACCTGTAAATAAACTGACCACCACCAACGATCCCGGTAGTCCAATCTTTCGTCTTCTCACATATCTGTTTTGTCAGATTGTGATGCCAGTTAATTTTGATATCAACCTTGTCACCAAGAATGTGTCCGGTGTGATGCCAGTGAAGTCCTCTAATAATGCGATTTATGACTATATCGTATGATTTGTATAACGGGACTGCCATTGCTGTTCCAAGTACTTGACCTTCGGCAGTGCGAATCTCCACCTCTTGCATTTTGTCTGCGAGTGTCTTTTTGAGCTTTCTATTGCCGGAGAGTGTCTTGCTCATCTGTTCGTAGAAGAGGCGTTCTCCCTCTTCACCGTGCCCTGCCTGTATCCCGATAGCAACTTTGAACTCCTCGTCTAATCCTGAACTATTGTTGTTACAAGTGTCGCATGCAGGAACCGTAATTAGGTCGATGGGACGGGGTATAGGGAAAATACACCGCGGCGGAAGGTGATCCCTGCCAGTCACAGGTTTCTTTCCACAGATCACACATATGTCAGACCGACGCGATCTCATGTTTTTCTTATTCACTCCAATTATTTCCAGTTCTCTGAACTATTCTTCCAGCAAACGAATTTGTCATTTATGATCGAGGCAGGCGCATTGATCGCTGCTTACCTCTGATCTCTCATCGAGTAGAATCCTAGGGATCTTGTGAAACCGTCTAAGCCAGGGAACAAGGATGCATCATGGATGTTCATTCTATGTAGATCAATCAATGTATTGAAGCGCTCTTCTTTCGGCAATACCAGTTTGAGCAACCAGTGCTGACGGAACAAAGCCACGTTACTGGCGGTCGCATCGTAGCGTATAATATTGGATGGCTCGTTAATGCTGGAGATGACAGGTTTATCGATCAGGCACTCGATATTCTCCAGTAGCGTATGTGAAGGATCGCACGGAAAGAGGAACATACCTTGCTGTGCTTCTAGTCGCTCATTGGAATGAAAAAGCACTGTTGGAAAGGCCAAGGCACCACTTGCATTATTTGTCAGGAACTCATTGGCCTTTGCATGCATTGCAGTGTGAAATTCTAAAGCAGCGAACATCGGATCTATTTTGAGGCCAAATCGCGCGATTGCAGACTGACTGAACAGATTCCAATTGAAGGCCCATACTGCAAAATCAGTCTTGGCTTCTCGGGCGGCGAAGAAGGCAGCAACTGGAAACGAATAAGTGCAATCCAGCAATCTTGTTGGTGCTCCGTGATGTTGCATCAGGGCAAGCCATTCAAGCAAGTCATCGTCTTTGGGTGGATGCGCTAGGTAGTTATGGGCGAAGCCACAGAACTTTCTGAGCATCCATTGTTCCGTGTGCTTGCAGTCCCATGATGGATTATGCGTGCTACCAATCGCACGCTCAAGTGATGACATCAATGACCAGTTTGCACAGGATTGTCCCCGGTAAAACCAGTTATCTAATCCGCGTCCAAAATTGAGGAGATCAGGCCACGACTCAAATTTTATTGATGCAAATTCAGTTCCCATATCAGTTCCTTCAGATGCTATTTATAAATACCAATTTTTTCTTCTTCCTCCTGGTTACGTTCCGCAACGATCTGCTCCTTCAGCCACTCGATGTTTTTCTTAGCCCATTCCTTAACTGAATGATGAGGGCTGGTACTAAGTTCCTCCATCATATGAATCTGCCTCTCATAGTAGGGAACGACCGATCCTGACCAAGAAAAAGTATGAAGATTTCCTGAAATAGCGGAAAGAACCTCAACATCATCACCAAACGAGTCAATCATCGTACGAGCAAACTCATGCCATTTGTAAGTGCTGTCGGGATGAAGATAATATACTGGGATAATTCGTGCAAGTCTTTTAGGCCCATTAGGTTTGTTTGCTAAGCACCATTCCATAAGGGAAGGTAGATGTGCCTTTGCAAGGACTAAGTCCCCTTTTGTCTTTTCTCCCATTTTACCAAGAAGATAGCCCAAATTATGTACTACCCTCCATTTTTCACTGAGCAAACCTGCTCCTATGATTGGCCAAACATGATCAAAATAATCCGAAAGCAATATTGATAACACCTTTGAAACATAGAACTTGGCATCATAGGAAAATTTCTCCTCTCCACAGGATGAGATTATTTCTTTAGTTATTGCAACCGAAAGTTCATCGTCTTTTGGAGTTTTCCGAAGCAGACTACAGACTGTTTCCTGCCAATAATGGTCTCTGTAAATAGGATTCCTCCCAATTTCGGATAATAGACCTTTTGTCATTAGGTAACGCCGGAAGTTTACAAGCGCTGCCTCCCAGCGGGACTTGTTACGATAGCAATACATATACAGCATGTCGAAAGCACACGCTACACTTGCTACGTCAAATGATGCTATTTGATCACAAAAGTAAATTACTTCACTAATGTGAAGATGGTCTAGGACACTATTATAACTAAATGCGTGGATTTGCGAAACCGTAATCTTACATTCTTGCGCAGCCCTTATGATTCGATCAAGATCTGCCTTTTCTGCCTGGCTCAGCCTTGTCATTTCAACAAGATAGATGGATAAATCTTTATCTTGAGAAACCTGTTCAAGTACTTCTGTGCGTAACTCTCTATTCTTCAACCCACCTAAAAAGCCACATATAACAGATGGATTGCCTTTTCCTTCCGGGATGACCCGGAGAATGTCCAATGCTTTGAATATAAATTTTTTCGGATTGACTAAATGCTGGGCAAGTTCATATCCAAATATATGTCCTTGTCGTTGTTCTCCAGTCATTATAAGCGATAAATTGTCCAAGAGTTCCTGTTCTCGTTTTATGAGTTCCACCGCCAATTCCTGAGCACGTTTTGCAGATATATCTTCATAGTTATCGTCTTTATCCTTATGGTGTTCATAGTCAGGGATGCTGACAATAAGGCGAAGTCTATCCGGAAGGGTGGCAGGTGTAAGTATTTTCTGCCATAAATCGACACGTTCGCGAAGGATTGGTCCCATTTCCTCGCCATCGTATTCCAATGCATCCCTAATACTATGAATAGCTTCAGGCCAAAAGCCTTTGCTTGTTTTGCCAATTTCGATAATTGCTTTCTCAAGAGAATCAATCCTATCGTATGCAATAAGCCCGCGAATCCTATCCCCCAACTCTTTTTTTGCCAGAGATGCAAGTTCAGAGGAAGAACAAGATATTTGCGTTAATCGTTTCAAGGCTTCTTCAAGATAATCAAAAATATCTTTATTAGTCTTTGGATACCAATCCTCAGCAGTTGGACGAGAACCCTGTTTCTCAACCCCACCCATACGGTTGAATGAATCGGTTTCCAGCATACTTCCTAATGCCTGGATAGCTAAAACTCTCTTTTCACTCCAGGTAGAAGAAAGAGCCTCGTCAAGAATCGATATCTTGTCTGGTGGATCGGCCTGAGTACCAGAGAGGTAAATATGATATAACTGCAGAAATTGATGTGTTGCATTATTACCCCAAACCTCATTTTCAGCAGCGGCTAATGCAAACATGAGACGCGCAGCCTTAGGAAATGTCTCCTTCCAAAAGCAGAGCTTTTCAATAGACGATACGAGATTTCTCCGTGTCGGTCCGACGATTGCAAGAAGATGATCTCGGGAGAAGCCTCCAATTACATGATCAAGAGCGTTGACACAAGGTTCAGGATTCACTTCCACTAGTGAGCGGAAGAGTCGTGAACCCTGCTCGGAGAGCAACACTTCCGCTTGATAAAAAGGGCCTTTTTTCCCGTAGAGCATACTTACGATTTCACGTGCACGTTGGACAAATTGAAGGTTTGCCGCCTGATCGCACAGTGCTTGTGCCATTCCTTGAGGCATTTCGGAAAGGAAAAGGTTTTTTGCTAATTCAGGAGAACAACCACTCCACCATTCCGCAGCCAATGTAATTGCAAGTGGACGAGGGACTACACGTACATAACGATTTCGCCTGTCTAGAATATGTTTTTGGATGAATGATTCTGCATGCCGAAAGAATTCGTCCTTATCCATGAGGCAAATCTGTTCAGCCGCAAAGATTCTTTGTTCGGCAACATCTCCGACAAATCCAAGATGCTCAAAAAGACTGCAAACCATAATTACTTTTTTGGCTGTAGAATCAGGTGTTCCGCGTTGCCAGAGAAGCTTTTCAACCAAGTCTTTATCATTGAGTTTGCCTATGTCCCTTTCCTTATCTAAATGCGCTTGAGCGATCAAAACAGCCATACGTGGAAATCCTTGAGAAAATTCTACTATACGATCTCTGTCGGCATCTGAAAAACCAGGATAAACTTGTTTTAGCATTCCTCTGATAATCTCATCGGATACACGTGGGAGCAGGATATAAGGATGATCGCTAGGATGGTCATCAACACTATAATCCAAAGTTAAGAGATTGAGGAAACTTTCTGTATGTCTAACTTCCTGACAAAGTAATTTATGAAGAGAGAAATCGCAATTGTCAACAACGACCGTGCCATGCATCCTCTGTTTTACCCATTCTGCCACGGTGGAGCTGATATTGGTCTCTTTTTCTGCATTAACATATACGCAAGAATCACTTAAAGCAGCTTGTACTGGATCGTTAATTCTATCAAGAGGTACTCTAAACGTTTCAAATGCAAGACGTGTCTTGCCGACACCAGATAGGCCAATAATTCTCGCAACTCTCCGATTCTCTAAAAAGTGACTACGCAATGTAGAAATGTATTTCTGCAAGTCAGCATCAGAAACAAATGAAATACTATTTTCACTGTATCCGCTCCACTCCTTCCAAGTGCTCACAGAAGAAGGAAGAGATGCTCCGATGTCATTTTTCACAGTAACGACCGCAGAGACATATTGATTAACCCAACTAGATATCTTATCAGCACTATAAACTTGTATTGAGACTGTTTCTGAATAACTTTTGCCAAGTTTGCGAAATGAGTTCCTAATTGCCTCTACACGAGCAAGATCCATTGCCGTGTTACACGAAGTAGTACAAAAAAGAACATAAGCACCTCCAGCTGAAAGAACTTCATCCACACGTTTCTTAATATCTTTCCCCTCCGAATCAAATACCTCTGCTGAACAGGTACTTGGACTTGTGTCGGTGGCTTTGCACTGGAAGAGAGTATAACGATTAGGAAACCATTCTGTCTTATCAGGCGCACCATCCCATTTTATATTAGCATCCTCTCCGCCATCCCTAGCTGTTATGTTCAGGCTTCCACTGACACATGAACGGGGAATTCCAAATTTCTCAGCTTCAAGTGTCATTAGACGTAAAAGTAGTTTTGTAAGTTGAAAAGCATCAAGCCTCTCAATGTCCTTTCCAGTTGTCTCAAAAATCCGTGACATAACCGGTCTCCTTGTAATGTAAATACTTATACTTTACGCAGCAACTACTGCCGTTGACTGCACCTGCTGGAGGATAAGGAATAACTCGCCTATCTTACTGAGTGGGATTGAAGATTCCATCATGCCCCTTGGGATTGATGTCCGTTAATGGGAACTCGTGCAGCAGTAAGCTGAACTATCGTGTCTGTCACGAATCGCTTGAATGATTCGTTCTGGACGAACTGCTTGTAGAATTCCGTATCATCCTTCAGAAGAGGGCTTATCACGCGCATGAGTGCGGCATCGAGTTCTATGCTCGCTGCATTTGGCGTGTTCCTTATTGCGTTCTGGTAAGGCTGGTCTGCAACCACCTTGGGAGCGATGTCCTCTGTAATGCGTCGGATTATGCGGTCGGAATCGGCGAAGAGCGTGCCGAACTGCTCGTTGAATGTCTTCAGAATATTGCTCAGACGGTCAAGGTCGGGTCTGGATTTCCTTCCTCCACCTTTCACGGGTGCCGGGTCAATTTCTGCATTATCGTCAGGAAGAGGCATGTTGAGAGCAGCTTTCTTTTCGGCACGGTAGCTGTCCATGTCAATTGCTTCGAGTATTCCCTTTGCAAGATCCTCCTCGATAGGAGCCGGGAGTTTAGGGATGAGCAGATTCAGAAGGATAGACAGTTTCTCCCATCCATCATTGGTATAGGGAAGGATGGAAGCAAGGAAATCGTATGTGCGAGTAAACGACTTGGCCTTTCCTTTGAAGTCCACCTGTCCGTCCTCATCAAGCTGGGCAACATAGTTCGCCACGCATATATCGAGTATGGGATCCAGCTTATCCCTGTCCGCTCCGCCCAGATACATTGATACCAGATTCTCAATCTGTTCTGAAGAATAAACCTGATGTTCATCGAGAGCCTTCTTCAGGTCATGGAGCTTGTCGGGATCAGTCTCGTCACCGAGGATGGTAGTCCGGTAATAGTCAGTAAAGGCGGATATGATCGTTTCTGTGTTGTTCATGAAGTCCAGGACAAAGACATCATGCTTCTGCGGATGCGCACGGTTGAGGCGCGAAAGCGTCTGCACCGCCTTGATGCCGGATAGGTGCTTGTCCACATACATCGTATGCAGGAGAGGCTCGTCATAACCTGTCTGGAATTTGTCCGCGCAGATCAGGAAGCGATACGGATCTTCCTTTATTTTGTCAGCTATGTCACCGGACGGGAAACCGTTCAGGGATGATTCGCTCACCTTTGCCCCTCCGTATTCATGTTCTCCGGAAAATGCAACGATAGCCTGGTACGGGCTCTTGCGCTCTTTCAGATATTCGCGGAATTTATGAAAATATTGGATTGCCCTTTCAATGCCGGAACATACAACCATCGACCGGGCCTGCCCTCCAATCTTATTCAGGGCCAGCACCTGTTCATGGAAATGATCCACCATGATCTCCGATTTAAGCTTGATGGCATGATCGTGGCTTTCGACATAATGGCGTATCTTCTTTTTTGCCTTCTTGGTATCAACTTCCGGATCATCTTCAATGGTCTTTATCAGCCTGTAGTAGCTGTCGACAGGAGTGTAGCTCTTGAGGACATCAAGGATGAACCCTTCCTGAATTGCCTGCTTCATCGAATAACAGTGGAACGGAAGGTGTTTGATCTTCCCTTCTGCATCCTGAGGCTGTGGATCTCCGAACATCTCCAGCGTCTTGTTCTTCGGCGTGGCGGTAAATGCGAAATAGCTGGCGTTGGTCAGCATCTTGCGGGCCTGCATCCTCTTTTCGAGGGCGCTATTGATTGTGTCTTCCGGGTCGGCCAGCGCCTCGTTCAGCGCCCCGGCCACCTTCCCTCCCTGGCTTGAGTGGGCTTCATCTATGATTATGGCGAAGCTGCGGCCACGGTGCTCGTCACCTATTTCATCAAGGATGAATGGGAACTTCTGAACAGTTGATATGATTATCTTCTTGCCGCTCTCGATGAATTTCCGGAGATCTCCGGAATTTTTGGCGTGCCCTACCGTCTCGCCGACCTGTGCGAACTGCTTTATAGTAACCTTGATCTGCTGGTCAAGGATGCGCCGGTCGGTGATCACTATTATGGAGTCGAATATATTCTTGTCATTCTTACGCAGTACGATCAGCTGATGTGCCAGCCATGCAATGGAGTTGGACTTGCCGCTTCCTGCGGAATGCTGGATGAGATAGCGTTTCCCCTCTCCTCTTTGCGCTGCGTCGGCAAGTATCTTACGAACCACGTCGAGCTGATGGTATCGCGGAAAAATCTGCACCTTGTTCTTCCGTCCGGTCTTCGGATTCTTCTCATCTACACGCTGGGCGTAGTTTTCAATGATATCCGTCAGCCCTTTCGGTGTCAGGAGTTGCTTCCATAGGTAATCTGTCTTGAGTCCGTCAGGGTTCGGAGGATTGCCAGCACCGTCATTCCATCCCTGATTCAGCGGTAGGAACCAGGAACCCTTTCCCTTGAGGTGGGTGCACATCCGCACTTCATGATCGTCCACCGCCAGATGTACAATACAGCGCCCGAACTCGAAAAGTCTCTCCCTCGGGTCACGGTCACGCTTATATTGCTCAATTGCGTCCTCAACCGTCTGCTTGGTCAGGCTGTTCTTAAGTTCAAATGTAGCGATAGGCAGACCGTTGATGAAGAGGCAGAGATCAAGCGCCCTCTTGGTTTCATCCATGCTGTAACGAAGCTGACGGGAGACGCTGAACCGGTTTTTTGCGAAGTTCGCAATTGCCTTTTCATTTCCTAATGATGGGGTGCCGTAGAATAAATCAAGCGATACGTTCCCGTGCTTGATGCCATGTCTCAGCACGTCAATGACACCCCTGTTGCCGATCTCGCTGGTCAAGCGGGCAAGAAACTTCAAAAGGGATATATCCTTCATGTCATTGCAGTCCGCGATGCCGAGCTTCTTGAAACTATCCGGCTGGGTGGCCCTGAGGAAGGCGAAAAGATGGGGTGTATCCAGTGCATGGTTCCGGTCATAAACGAAGGCATTGCCGGCAATCCAGCCGGTACCGCCATAAGAAGCAGGGCCGTCGATAACCTTCACCTGTCCGGCTGATGGCAGTCCATCCACTCCGGTCATATGCCGCATGATTATGGTTTCAAGGCCTTTTTCTGACGTGTCGGTTATCGTCACAGTTTATCCTCCAAAATACGACGGACACGGGCAAAACTTGGCAGATCTCTTTTCAATGTATCGGTGTTAAGCTTTGATAAAATTACAAAAGATCTTTTCCCCTTCTCGTAGGCGTTTGAACAATTGCGTGTGGCATGTTCCAGCTTGTCTTGGATGTCATGGCGAAGTTGTCTCTCAATATTTATAGGAGATGGCAAACCTGATTCTCTCAGTTTACTTCCATAATGAGCCTTTAGAGTATCTCGGTCAGCTATAATCCAGGTTTCCATACAGGTTGTCATAAACAAAACCTGTTCATCATTTGCTCCTTGAGGCATGTCCCATTTATCTACTGTGCTGACGTTTTTGAGGTGATCCCAAGCTTTCTTTATGTCCGACATTGGATCTTCACTGTCGATCCACATTGCTATATATGCATTATTTCGGTTTTTTGACAGAGCCCTTTTAAAATCGTCGAATACTTCGTTGCGACCTCCGCAAGCAGACAAACGAGGCATTCGCCCAACGAAACCACATTTTTCAAGAAGTTTTCTAAAACCTTCTCGACAACGGACATGGAGTTCTTTTGAATCTCCTCCCCCCTCCAAATAAATTGTTGAATTCACCAGCGGGTTCCTCCTAATTGTCCTTTTAGCCACAATTGACCAAGACGATATTTTTCGAGCCAACCAGACAATTCCTCCTTATCGAGCCTCTTCATAGTAGTTTTACCGGAATGTTTCTCGCAGACTACTACTGTTTCCGGCTGTTTTGTTAACGCATCAACCAAAATTTCAGAATGCGTTGTTACAATAAGCTGAGTACGTTCTGAGGCATCAATCAACAAATCTGCGAGTTTAGGCATAATATCCGGATGCAAACCCAATTCCGGTTCCTCAATACAAATCAATGGTGGCGGTGTTGGGTCACAGAGTATTGCAAGTAGACAAAGATAACGGAGTGTACCGTCAGAAAGTCTTGTTGCAGGAATGAAAAAATCCCCTTCTGAAAAGAATACCTGAACACTTCCACCTTCGACAATAATATCAAAATCGGTTAGTCCGTCATATAGCTCCTTCAATGCGCTTAAAATCGCGTTTTTGGCTTTGGGAGTTTTTCTAAGACGACTTAAAAAAAGTCCAAGGTTGGAGAAGTCCTCCTCTAATCGGTCATTACGCATGTCCGCCTTCTGAGGTTCACGAAACACAGTATTTCGTCCAAAAGACCATTCCCGGTAAATACGCCATTTTTCATATGTATCCGCAAGATATGTGATTTCAGGATAAAACTCTGGGTCTCGCCGCTGTGCGAGAATTGAAAGATCAAAATTAACTGTCTCCCGCGTCAACTTCCGTTTCATTAGGCTATCGTTATTATTAATTGGATACATATCAGAGAGAAATGGAGTTTTAGAATTTGCTTTATCATGAAGCAATTTATGTTTTACCTGGGAGATGGTATTAATAACCGGATGCCCATCTTGGAATCGGTAGTAGAAATATGCATCATCCTCGGTGTCATCATAAGGTTTTTCATTTTCCACAAATTCGTCATAGAGTCGAAAACCTTGTTCGTCGTTACGAAAGGATAAGAGATGGCGCAACGCCTGTCTTCCCTGCGGATTATTGATTATCAATTCCACCGATGCTGGCTGATCTTTGGCTCCCTTCCAAATCCATTCATTAACACCTCCTCCGCGACGTATCACGCCACGAATGTCTCCGCTCGATGTTGTCTGCGGTTGCACTGGCGTCGCCCGCATTAATGCAAGCGTTTCTATTAGATTTGATTTCCCCGCACCATTTGGTCCGATGAAAACATTAAGGTTTTCGAGTTCTAGAGCCGGATTGTCGCAAGGAAATGAAAGAATATTGGATGGTTTGATACACCGCACTAAACGATGTTCTTCTGGTGTTTGTTTCATCTTGCACCCCTTTATAGAAAATTCTGATTTTTTGTTAAGTTATTTGTTAAACTTTATAAGTTGAGTTTAATTTAACAAATATAACCCCTTGATATACAATAACAAATTCTATATGACCTGCCTTTTCCTTTGTTATTTCTCCTCTTCTCCGTTTGTTAAATCTTCTGTATCTTCGATGTCGGCAATATTTTCAAGCGCCTCAACTTCCCCAGGCAGATCTTTGGCGGCTTCACGAACATCCAGTTTGCCAGTCACCACGTCAGCCACAAGCCGTGTGCGATATTCGCGAAGAAGGAAGATTTCGCGTTCAGTGTTGGCAATGGATTTATTCAGATCCGCAGTAGCGGTCTCTAAAAATGCAACAATCTCAACCTGCTCCATAAATGGAGGAACGATTGCTCTTACGTTATAAAAATTTTGATTCGACAGGTTCTGAAGCCCAACAGTCATTCCGTTCGAGCGCCCCGCATATATCGCTCTATACGGTGCCGTATGAAATAATAACTCAAAATACTTTGTATTTAACTTAACACGAGGGGCAAATACGCCATAGTGAAAGGAAACAATACCACGAAGAGTGGCACAGAAAAATACACCAAGGTGAGCCTTGAATCTGTTTAGAACAAGGTCTCCGGGAAGTGTTACTTTCCAATTGTTGAAATTGGATGTCTGAAGTGATCGTTCTTGCATTTTACTGGTATCGATTAGACCGTCACGTTGAGATAGAGATAGTTGAAGTTCAGGTAGTCCATTATGGGGACGGATATTTTCTCTGAAAATGCACTGATTTAGGGGCGTATTCCAATGCTCTGGAATGTCCCCAATCCATGGGATGCCGGAAGGTTTTAGTTTTACGTTGGGATCAAGGCCGCGTGTGACAGCGCGATGGATGATGGCCTGCTTCTGTTCGTTCAAAAGGGTAATCAGCTTCTTCTTCGACCGAATGGCCCTCTCAATCCTGGCATTCTCATAGTCCAGAAACCGCACGATGGCGGCTTGTTCATCTGTTGGGGGAAGAGGGGTTTTAGTGCCAAGAAATCGCGGTGGTGGGATCGTATGGCGCAAACCAGAGTAGAGCGGGCTGAGAAGTTTTTGATCATCCATAGCGAGATAGAAGTGCTCAATATAGCGAACACCTTCCATCGTTAGCTTTCGCGATTCGAACACGGTATAGGCACCCGTGATCATTCCGTCGTGCATCGACAATCCAACTGTACGCGGAGTTTCAGGCACATCGAAGAGGCAAAAGACAAAATCGCCTTTGCGCACCTCCTGGCTTGTTCCCATGTCGGACGAGAATTTGCCTTTACCTGTCGAGATGTCCCTCACGATCACGCCTCCCTTGGTGAGAGATAGGAGCTGATAGTTCTTGTGATTTCCACCGACGAGAACCTTTCGCTTCCTAAGCACCGCACGGTTCGGGATGAGGCTCCAATGTGCCGGAACTCGGGAAGCCCACGGCAGTCCCGACTCCTTGTATTCCGGATATGGTTTAAGGTTGGCGTCCACGCTTATTGATCCTTTATCATCATTGAGGCCATTTCTATCCGTTCAACCAGATATCCTATTGTCTGCTTGGTCGGAATGCTTGATTCAAAAGTGCTATTTCTCAGTCGATGATCATAATGCGCTACAAATGTACTAAGGTCTTCCATGCTCTTATTTCTTGTCCTTTGAGACAAATGATCTGGTGAAATTAAAGGCGTGCTTTTCAATAATAGTTCTAATTGCTCTCTTATAATATTTTTCTGAGCATGTCCTACATAGGCGGACAAATAAAGAGCAACTTCAATGTAGTCCAAGGTATCGTTGGTTCTATCGAAAGGCGAGACATCATGCGGGGAAAAACTTTCAATATAGTCGAGAACCTTTGCAGAAAGACATTGTCCTTTTATATATTCCGTATAAAGCTCATGGTTTTTAATGCGCAATATTATAAGGACGGCTAAAAGTTCGGGGTACATATGTTGACGATCTTGCAAATTCTTGGATACAAATACAAATGAACGTATGGCATGTTGTATATCCCTTAGCGATAATCGCAGACGGTGGGCTAATAATGAAAATGTGTTTTGGAAATCTGTATATTCTCCGGTATGAATCTTGGATTTAGCAATTTCATTTTTAGCCTGAAAATACTTCGCCAAATTATGAGACTTAAGCATATGCTGACAGAACAATTTAGAATCACAGACCGGGAGAATTAACTCCATATCAAAGAATCGTCGGAGGTAGCCATCAATATCAATATTTCCATATACGGATTGGATGGCTCCACCAAGTTGCCTGCGATCGATGCCAAAGACAAAAACAAGGTTCGGGATATCGAAGATGTGCTTGACTCTCTCTAGAAGTTCAATTGCAAAGGTCGGTCGGCAGCGGTCGAGTTCGTCAATGATGAAAATCATGGGATGCTTGGTTTTCTCAGCTACCTTGCTCGCCATCTCATTTAATCGTCCCTTCAATTCATCTCTCTGTTCTCGGGTAGTGAAATAGTCATCCACCGTCTGTTCCGCCACGTTTTTAAGGTCTTTCTCATTTAAATCAACAATTTCCCCAGTGATGACTTTGACAGTGTTGAAAACAGTCTTAGTAAGAAGAGGCTTGGCAGATTTTTTGATGCTCTTCCCGATTTCTTTCAGGTCGGAATCTTTAAGAGAATTCCATAACTGACCGATGATTGCAACCAGAGGATCACCGCAATGATCGTCCTCCCAGGCATTGAAATATATGGATTTGAATCCATTCTTGGTTAATTGAGCCTGCCAGCGTTTAAGAAAGAAGGTTTTGCCAGAACCCCAAGTTCCATTCATGCTGACCACCAGAGGACTAGCTTCTCCGTCAATCAGGTTGGTCAACGCAGTAGCGTACTGTTCCCGCTGAAGCGCATCATCAACCCAAGGGATATCTGCGTTGACAACGGGTTCTATCAACTTGAGGGTCAGGCCAGGTTGTACGGGGTCGCTCATTTTCTCCCGCCCTTCACAATTTCACCAAGTAAGCCCTCGGCTTCTTTTTCCACGCTGATGATGTCAGCCCGGATCTCATCGAGGGTACGGAGAGGCTGTGGCTTATAGAAATGGCGTGTGAATGATATTTCATAGCCAATCTGAGTCTTGGTCTCGTCAACCCAAGCATCTGGAGTGTAAGGCAGGACCTCCCGGCGGATGAATGCTTCAATACCGCCTTCCTCAAGCAGCGGAACCTGCTCGGTGTCGCGTAAGTCGGTGTCAGGTTCATATTCTACCACGCACTTCTTACCGTTGATTGTCGTTTCATAAAGACCGTGCAAGGTGTCGAGCTTGGCTTTGCCTGGCTTGTGAATCTTGCCAATTACCGGTGGAGCAGTTTCCACGCGCCAGCTCACGGCACGAAGAATGAGCTTCCTGTCGGACGCGCTGAGCTTGATGTCCAGTTTTTCGATGGCAGCATCGACCTTGTCACGGAATACGTTATGATCCTCGAACAGCTTTCCTCCAAGCTCACGTTTGAGCGAATTGGCGGCCTCCACTATCTTTCCATCGCGTTCCCATGTCTTCGGATCAAGTAATTTCTTCTTCTTTTTCTCAGGCAGACCCTTCTTTGCAGAAGAACCTTCTTCGGACTCCTCGTCATCGTCCCCGTTCCCCCATTCGCTGGCTAACTTTTCTATCTGCTCTCTGACGCTGTCGAAATCCTCGAAGAGAGCTTCCCCGATGCGGTCATGGAATTCACTGCGCAACTCCTCATCACCGGAAGCGAAACGCAGGGATTCTATCGCCTTTACTGTGAACTGGCTGTGGAGGCGCAAAGGCCTTTCAACTGTGACCTTCCAATAACCGAAGGCGGCGTTAGGGAATATCTTCGACTGTTCACTTTCCTTGAATGACAAGTAGGTATCGCAGATACGGTTGATATCCTCCGTCGAAAGCTCACAGTTCTTCTTGCCGAGATTCTTACGCAACGGCTTGAACCACTGGGAGGCGTCAATGAGCTGCACCTTGCCTTGCCGGTGTTTCAGTTTCTTGTTCGAAAGAACCCATACATATGTGGCTATTCCGGTATTGTA
Organism: Victivallales bacterium; assembly: GCA_049297395.1. GTDB lineage: Bacteria > Verrucomicrobiota > Lentisphaeria > Victivallales > GWF2-50-93 > GWF2-50-93. The sequence continues at coordinate 60,850 of JBAQUG010000048.1, forward strand.
GAAGAGGTTAAGAGGAAGAGCCACAATGGCTTCGAGCCAGTCGTTTTCAATTATCCATCTGCGAATATTGCTCTCGCCCTGGCCGGCATCTCCGGTGAAAAGGGATGACC
>JBAQUG010000049.1:0-2226 GCA_049297395.1 Victivallales bacterium
GGCAGGTTGCCAGCGATCCGTAAATACAATTTCCTATACGATTAAATTAAAACTGCACAACTGAGGTTGTGAACGACGTGCTTATTCCCGCAACAACCGTTTTTGATATTGTCATGGCAGGGAAGAATATATACTCTGATTCTCAGGAATTGAAAGTTTCCTTGAAGATTCTTATATAGGTCTGGAACTGGCTGAGCGAGCAGTCCGGTGGAATGCGATGATCCGGCATTGGAATGAAACCGCCTTCATCGACAATCCCCTTCAATGGCTCCAGCTCTGAGCGTATGGCCTTTTCACCCAGTGGAACCACGTGCTTGTCTACTCCGCCCATCATGCGCATCTGTTTCCCGTATTTCTTCCTTAACGCCACTGGATTCGCCTTCCAGGTCCCGACTTCGATCGGGAAAATAATATCGAACCCGCTGTCCAGCCAGAGCGACAGGAGATCATCGATCTTGCCGTCGGAATCCATTAAAACATATTTCACGCCCATCTTATGGTAGAAATCGATCATCCTGCGGTATCGCCTGTCGAAATAAGTCTTGTAGAGGTCCGGTGAAAGCAGAGGTCCGGTATTGAAACAGCAGTCCTCGAAGATGTAGGCGAAATCAAACGACACCTTTTCAAGCAGCGGTCTGTTGAGAGCCATGTAATATTCCGTCTGGAACTCGATCATCTCCTCGTATAAAGCCGCATCGTCGAAAGGCAGATAGGAAATATTTTCGACCCCAAGCGCGTCGCGGAGGCGTCCGAAAAGACTTCCCCCGAAAAAGCAGGTCATGTGCTCGCGCGAATTCAGCATCTTCACCCGTTCCTCCCAACCGGTGCGCCAGCGGGCCTTGTCGGCGGGATCAAGAGATTTCTTGTAGACTTCCCAGGATTCGCGGGTCGGTTCGAGATCATGTTTTACAGTATGGGAGATGGAGCTGCCGGTTTTGCTGAACTGCACGATTCCCCCGAACGGGGTGCGTATTGTTTTCGTCTCGGAATCTTCTTCAATCGTCTCAGATTCCCCTTCGGGCCGCGGCCACGGCTCAAGCAACCCCTGGTTGTCCCAGATGCTGCCCCTGCCGACGGGAGATGATTCCCAGTCGGCATCCATTCCCGGAAGCTGAGGCCCGGCGCTGCCGCACTCCATCAGCACACCTTTGAACCCTTCGTCCTTCCATCTGACCTTTGTTTCAGACCAGGCCCCGAAATACAGGACAGGATTGCGGTCCGGGTTTCCATAGCCCATGACCTCGTCAAAACGTTTTCGTCCGTTCATATAAGCCTCGCGACAAGTAATTCCATGAATTTCCCGAGCGATTTCCATTCGACAGCCCAGCGTATTTTCCTGCCGTTCTCATTCACTCTTGTAAATCCATCGTGTGTCACACAGACAGGTAGTTCCTTGATTTCGAGAAGTTCTTCCGCAAAAGCCAGATAAACAGCGACAGTGTCAAAAAGTATCGAACTCCTTCCTTCGTCACTCCTGCCATTCAGCCAGACCTGATACGAATCGACGAGAGCCCGCGTGAGAGGCTTCCTGCATTCCTTCACACGCCTGTACAGTTCTCCGTCGAGCCTGATGACACCACAGGTGTCGAGTGGTGTGATGGTCATGCTGTCCCAAGGGGCTTCAAAGACCGCCATGGCGGAGATGACATCGAGAATGATATTATATTCCGCTGAAATCCCTGGTTCTCCCGCGTAGTTCCTGGCTATTGATCCGTGCATGCCTATGAACCTTGTTTTCGCTGCAATCCTCGGTTCCCTTCTCAGGGCTTCGGCGATATTGGTCACCGGCCCTATTGAGATCAGTGTTGTTTTCTCTTTTGAATCCATGATGGTGCGAATCATTGCGCCGATACCGTCATGATGGATTTCACCTTTGTATTTGCCTATGTCGAAATCATTGATCCATGGGCTGACCTGTATGGGCTTGTCCAATGTCTTGATCCCTGTGCCTATTGGGATATCGGTGCGTCCTGCCGCCTCAAGCATCTTCGCGGTAATCGCGGTGCGGTCCTCAGTATTGAAGGTCGCAGTTGTGATCAGCCTGAGATCGAGTTCCGGCGAATTGAGAAGCATCACCAGGGCCCAGGAATCGTCTATGTCGCTGCCAATGTCGGTGTCGAGAATTACTGGAACAGGCTTCTTCATCTGAAAACATCCTTTCTTGAAATATTATCCTCTTTGCTGGACATAAATTATAGTGTCAGGACGAATGCCGCAATGGACTAA
>JBAQUG010000050.1:0-10519 GCA_049297395.1 Victivallales bacterium
ATATGGATTTCCCTGTCATAACAATCGCCGACATGGTCCGCGCCCAATACCGTCTGATGAAACATCTTGGCATCGAGAAATGGCTGTCCCTCTCCGGAGGTTCAATGGGCGGGATGCAGGCCCTTGAATGGGCTGTTTCATATCCGGAAGCCGTAGCAAGCGTAATTCCGATCGCGACAACCTCCTGCCTTTCCCCCCAGAGCATCGCGTTCAACTGGGTCGGCAGGCAGGCGATCATGGGGGATCCGAACTGGAACAATGGAAGCTATGATCTCGACAAGGTCCCCGAAACCGGCCTGGCAATCGCCAGGATGCTCGGACATATCACCTACCTGAGCGACAAGTCCATGGACAAGAAGTTCGGAAGGGAGCTCCAGGAAAGCGAAAGCTACTCATTTGATTTCAAGCACAATTTCAAGGTGGAGAGCTATCTGAAGCACCAGGGCGAAAAATTCGTCGAGCGCTTCGACGCCAACAGCTATCTCTATATTTCGAGGGCTATGGACTATTTCGATCTTTCAGAAAGATTCGGCGGGGATCTGGCTGTTGCATTGTCGCAGGTGCACTCTCCTTTCCTCATAATCTCATTTTCAAGCGACTGGCTCTTCCCTCCATGTGAATCTGTCAAAATCGTCGAAGCCCTCAGGAACAATTCCATCGATGTCACATACTGCGATATAAAGTCCATCTACGGGCATGACGCTTTCCTGCTGGAAGTGGACGTACTGCAAAGGCTGATATCGGATTTCCTGAGATGCAGGTATGAGGAAGTAAGGAGTAAGACATGACACAGAAAATCAGAGAAAACCTGGCGAAACGGCCGGACATACTTGTCATCGCCGAAATAATTCCGCCCAACTCGAGGATACTCGACCTTGGTTGCGGCGATGGAAGTCTTCTCGCCATGCTCCGCAAGGAGAAGAATGTGTACGGCTCAGGCATCGAGATTTCCCAGGAGAAAATCCTCGACTGCGTTTCAACAGGAGTCCCAGTCGTCCATGGCGATCTGAACCAAGGGCTGCTGGATCTTCCCGACAAATCGTTCGACTACGTCGTACTGAGCCAGACGCTCCAGGCTGTCGACCGTCCGGACCAGCTGCTGGAGGAAATGATGAGGGTCGGCAAGAAAGTGATTGTGAGTATAATAAACATCGGCTACTATTCGGCGAGGTTCCAGATAATGTTCCAGGGTAAGATGCCGGTGACCGAAACACTTCCGCTCTACTGGTACAACACTCCCAACATCCATCTCGGGACGATCTGCGATTTCCGCAACCTGTGCAAGGAAAAGAACCTGAACATCGTGTCGGAAATACCTATTGGAGAGCTTCACGAAAAGCTCCTTGCCGGTTTCTGGCCCAACCTCTTCGCCCCGACATGCGTATTCGTGATCGAATAATTTTTCGAGGCAAAAATCTATAAACGGCATATTTTCCTGAAATTCATAAAAAACAATTGACAAATACCGGATTTGCACTAAAATACACGTCCCGATTATCTGAGGTTGATTCTAGGTATTAATTAAAGATTGAATGTTCGTTCCGGTAAGAATGAACCTAAAAACTGGTGGAATAATGAAAACATTTTTGGCTAAAGTTGGAGAACTCGACAGGAAATACATACTTTTCGACGCCGATGGCGTTATTGCTGGAAGACTGGCTGTTAGAATAGCCAATGCCCTCCGCGGAAAGGACAAGCCCACATACACTCCCCACATCGACACGGGAAACTTCGTGATCGTGATCAATGCGGCGAAGATCAAGCTCAGCGGAAAAAAGGAAGACAGGAAGATATACACAAGCTATTCCGGCTACAGGAGCGGTCTCACGCACCTCAAGGCTTCGGAAGTCAGGGCCAAGAAACCCGAGAGAATCATCCAGGACGCCGTATGGGGAATGCTCAAGCACGGAAGACTCGGGCGCGAACTCTACAAGAAGCTCAAGGTCTACCCGGGCGCGGAACATCCGCACAAGGCGCAGAATCCGGAACTCGCTAAATTATAATTAATTGTAAAAATATTCAGGAGATATAAATGAGCACCCAGGTAACCGCAACAGGTCGCAGAAAAGAAGCGATTTCATGCGTCAGACTCCAGACAGGTACAGGAAAGATCAAAGTCAACGGCAAGCCAATTGAAGCCTATTTCACAACCGAGGCGATACGCGGCTACATCAACCAGCCCCTCGTTGTCACTTCATCGACGACTTCAGTTGATATTGATGCGACGTTGAAGGGTGGCGGACTTTCAGGACAGGCAGGTGCGCTTCGATTCAGCATCGCCAGGGCCCTCATCAAGAAGGATCCTTCCCTCCGTCCAGTTCTCAAGAACTCAGGCATGCTCACATGCGATGCCCGAGTCAAGGAAAGAAAGAAGCCCGGTCAGCCCGGTGCACGCAGGCGTTTCCAGTTCTCAAAACGTTAATCCTAAGGCCGCGTACTTCATGTTTGGAATATACCGTTGGGATTTTTCCCTGCGCATGTTTGTAAATATTCACTGGAGGACATGTCCTCGGTGAATATTTACCATGAAAGGGTATGATGGCAAAGATCAAAGTTGCTGTTGTTGGAGCTTCCGGATATTCCGGAGAGGAACTCGTGCGTCTCCTGCTGCAGCATGAAAACTGCGAGATCAGCGTAATAACTTCCAGACAGAACGCCGGCGCAAAGATTGGGGATTTCTTCCCGCGTTTCGCCGGAAGCAAGCTGGTATTCTCCGCACCCGACACTGAAGAGATTGCAGGAAAATCCGATGTGGTTTTCCTTGCGCTCCCTCACGGGCTTGCCGCGGAATTCGCACTTCCACTCCTCAAGAAGGGATTGAAGGTCATCGATCTCAGCGCAGACTTCAGGTTGAAAAACACTGATGTCTATAAGAAGTATTACAAGGAAGACCATCCTACACCCGCACTTCTTAAGGATGCGGTCTATGGACTTCCTGAGAGATACAGGACTGAAATCAAGAAGGCCAAGCTCATTGCCTGTCCGGGATGTTATCCTACAAGCATAATCCTGCCACTTGCCCCTCTTCTTGAAAACAAGATCATTTCACCTGAAAACATCGTGGTCAGCAGCCTGAGCGGTGTGAGCGGAGCGGGCCGCAAGGTCGATCTCGCATACATCTTCCCGGAATGCAACGAAAGCGTGCGGGCGTACGGCGTTACCGGGCACAGGCATCTTCCTGAGATTGAACAGGAACTGGGCGCAGCCGCCAGCTGCGAGGTCCGGATCAATTTCATTCCCCATCTTATTCCGGTGAACAGGGGGATAAGCTCCACCATCGTGGCGAACGTCTCCAGGGATTTCTCCAAGGAGAAGCTCGAAGCCGCCTATAAGAAGGCATATCCCGATGAGAAATTTGTCAGAGTGCTGGGATACGGCAAACTGCCGGACACCAAGTTCGTGACCATGAGCAACTATTGCGACATCGGCTTCACTTTTGACGACCATACAGGCAAGCTGATCGTCAATTCCTGCATCGACAACCTCACAAAAGGCGCCTCAGGCCAGGCTGTCCAGTGCATGAACATAATCTTCGGCCTCGACGAGTCCGCAGGACTGCTGTAAGCTTTTCCGTTATTCCCTTCTATAGAATTCTGTTAGCAGTTAACGCATTATTGCGTGTTCTTCATCTTTATGAATTACAGCCAATAATGGCTTAACTACCAAACAATAATTCCGGTTTATAAAATAAAATGGATGTCTCCGTTAACTCGATTTTCTTGAATTCTATGGTAGGTTATCCCGAGATCGAGATGATGAGGATTTTTTATACTTCTATAATGCATCCTTCCTCATTCATAGATGAAATCACCATGGACAAACAACCTTTAAAAGTTCCGGATCAGAAGGAGTTCGATCATTTCGCGGCCAACCGTGGCTTCGAGAAGGTCTTCAATTCCTCTTATTCAAAGGCGTACGCGCTGTTTTCGTTCGTCCTCTCCGATTACCTCAAGCACGCAAAACCTGATCTGAAAGTCCTTGACATAGGATGCGGAGACGGATGGACTGCCGAGTTCATATCGAACTTCGCGAAAGGACGTTATTTCGGCATTGATTCATCTGCTGAAAGCATCAAGAAGCTGGAGCAAAGGGTTCCGGAAAGCTCCGGATTGAAAGTGAAAGGCGTCGCGGGATCCGCAGAATGGATTATCAGCCCAAAATCCGGAAAGCAGATAGAAGAATTCCTTGAAGGAAAGCCCGACCTGATCGTCTGCAATGCATCCTGCCACCAGATAAGGAAATCATATCCCGACTTGCGGAAGATCTTCGCTGCTGCATCGTCCGTCCTTGAGCAGGATGGGACTTTCCTGGTCGGAGACTATTATTTTCCTGAGGACATGACTGAAGATGAAGTTGAAGAGGACAGAAACTGGATCAAGACAGAAACAGGACAGACTCCGACCCCCCGTACAGGCTTCATCGTCAGGAATGAAATGGAACTTATACTTGAAAGCTCCGGCTTCATATCGGATACGGCCAGGGAAATCAGGGGGAACAGGGATATCAGGATCCTCTATTATCTCTTCGTGTCGAGAAAAACATTCTCCCAGGCAAAGACATCCCTGCCCTTGTCGTAGTTGATCACGGTGTCCCCATCTCGCCATGATCGATCGATTTGCGGCATGTTGGAGGCAGTCAAATAATGCAGGCCTTTCAGATCCGGAGCCTGTGAGGCTGGAAAGTGGTTCAGCATGATATCTTCCGTCCGGTCGGCATATATCGGATCTCCGCTGATCTGACCAAGCAGGTAGAAACTCTTGGCGAATTCCGTCATGCCGCATGTCTCGAAACCCTGCCGAGGATCAACCTTGCCTGGACGAACTTGCTCATCAGCGCCGAAAATGCCTCTGGGTTGCTGTCCCCATGTACCCATGTGCTGGGCGTACCAGTATTCGGTGAGTTCCAGATGGCGCCGGTCATGCGAAAGTGCATAATAAACTCCCGGATACTGAAACCTTTGGGTAAAATGAACCACATGATGATCCAGCCATATAAGCTCAAGTTCAATAGCACACGCACTGGTCTGCAACGCCGATTATCTGGGAAGAGTCTACAAGCGCAGTTTTAACACGACAATCACTGAAGACATCAATTCCGCGCGTCTCAACTTCGCGAAAAAACTGCTTCTCTCCGGAAAAATGCGCATAGAGGAGATAATGAGCACGTCAGGATTCAATGATCCCGCGTATTTTCGAAGAGCGTTCCGGAAAAAGTTCAACATGACTCCCGGACGATTCAGGAAAGTCTGCGCGTGCTATCACGTCAACACCGAATAAAATCCGCAGGCTCCTTCTATCCCGCAAAGCAGTAAAAAAAAGGAGGTGATGGCGATGAATGCAATCATCGTATTGAAATGTCCGTCATGCCGAAAAAGGGGGGATTAATCGAAGAGTTCCGAATGTGAACCTGTTCTTGCAAGCCTCAGATGATTTGTCTGCCTGTCTATTTTATAGATTAAAAGCCAGTCAGGGCATATATGGCACTCATGAAATCCTGAGAGTTCGCCTTTCAATGCATGATTCCGGTGCTTGGCTCCAAGCGGCTTCTCTTCCGAAAGCTTGTCGACGATCCCCTCCAACTGGTTCAAATCATAGCGCCCTGATTTTCTTATTTTCTTGAAATCTTTTCGGAACTGGCTGGAATAGGCTATTTCAAGCATCAGTCGTTCTCCAGAGATTCAAATGCTTTCCTTGCCGATGAAAAACTCTTATGTACCGCCTTTGACCTAAGCTCGGCAATCGCGGCCAGCGTCTCCCTGTTGGGTATTTTCATTTCAAAAGGAATGCCTCTGCTCAGGATCGTCCGATGATAGAGAAGCCTTATGGCATCTGAAGGTAACAGTCCAAGCTTCTTAAAAATATGTTCCGCCTGTTCCTTTAAATCAGGTTCAATCCTAGCTCTTACCGTTGCTGTTCTCATATCTTACTCCCTCCTGTTGTCTTAATGTAGCGCATTCGTGCCACATTTCAAGAATAATTCACAAGAAATTAATCACTCATAGTTTTACCACTTCACGGACAAACACATCCCTGCCCTTGTCATAGTCGATCACTGAAACACAGCCGTTTCTCGTCACGGATCCCGCGCAGATCTCACCCCTGCCCCTGCTGTCAAGTTTCGCGTATGGCCTGTGGACATGTCCACAGAGCGAAAGGTCTATTTTCCCGTTCCCGAGAAGATCCTGTACTTCTTTTTCGCCCCACAGCCTGTGCCTGACCCTCAGCCATGGATGGTCTTCAATGATGGGATAATGTCCAACCAGGACAATCGGTCTTTCCTTCTTGCCCGAACACTCCTTCACAACAAAATCGCTGCTGGACTTCGTCAAATACCCGCAGGAGGAGAGCAGGCTTGTCGGACAGCTTTCGTTCACAAGTATGAAATCGCAGTCTCCGACCGTCATCTTCACTGGAAGCTCATCGAAAGTTACCTTGTCCCGATTGAGGAACTTAACTGCGTCCTTCATGGCATCCACGCATTTTTTATTGTAGACATAGCAGTCGTGGTTGCCAGGTATGAACATCAGGGGAATCTGCGAATTCCGCACGAGCGGCGCGAGGATGTCGAGCTGTATCTTGAACTCACCAGGCTGTCCGGTGGAGGTTATGTCTCCGCTCAGTACTGCAAGATCGGGTTTCTGTTCGAGAATATAGTCGACGGCCTTTTTCAGATAGCTCTGGTCGTGCTGGTATTTCCGCCTGAAGGAAAAATTGAAGACGCCGACCCAGCGCTTGTCGACGTAGGCCATCCAGTCTTCAGCCTGACCTCCGGCATGCGGATCTGAAAAATGTATGATTCTCATTGATGTACCTTGTTTTTCAGGCAGGGACGGTTCACCGAACCGTCCGTTCTGCATCGGCGCTTTCGGCGAAAGCGCCCTGCCTTTTTACTGCCGGCGCTCCAGCAGCGCCACATATGCCCCGTCATTATCCGCCGAGGGAAGAATCTGTTTTCCCTCCTTCAAGACGAATCCCTTATTTTCAGCGATGAACTTCTTAATCTGCATCGAGTTCTCCTCGTTTTCAATGCTGCATGTGCTGTAGACAAGCCGTCCGCCGGTCTTGACAAGCTTTGACCCGCCATCGAGTATTTTCCTCTGCTGCTGGACAAGTTCCTTCAGTTTCTTCTCCGAGAAGCGCCATAGTGCGTCCGGCTTGTGTCTTCCGACACCTGTGTTGCTGCATGGGACATCAAGAATAACGGCGTCGAATCCGGAAGGTTTCAGGGATGAGTTCTCGGCAGATGAAACGATGACCGACAGATTATTAAATCCAGCCTTTGCGAAGTTCGCAACTGTTTTCCTGTGCCTGTCGAATGAACAGTCCGATGCAATGATCATTCCGTCCCCGCCCATCAGCACGGCAAGTGCGAGAGATTTCCCGCCAGGCGCCGAACAGAGATCCGCTATGGTCTCCCCTTTTTTCGGATTGAGGGCGAGAACTGAAAGGACAGTCACGGGATCCTGGACATATATTTTTCCGTCATCGAGCCATTTGTTCTTGAAGACATTGTCCGGCGTGGAGGTTTTATAGAATTTGATCGGTGAAAGATCGAAATCAGTCCTGACTTCCGAGCATCCTGCGTCCTTGAGTTCATTTTCAGGGATATCCTTCAGCAGTCTGAAGGTGAAAGGAGGCTTTTCCGTCATGATTTTTGCGAACTTCGCAATTTCCGCTTCCGGGTAATGCCTTTTCCATCTTTCAAAAAGAACCGGCGGCAGGTTAAGCTGGATTCCGAGCGGGGCATCCTTCTGGAGTTTCTCGGGATCGAGGGAGATGGTCCTGCGGAGCACGGCATTGATGAATCCGGAAGGCTTGTCGCCATAGCGGCGGCGTACATAGTCGACCGCGAAATTGGCAGCCATCTCCTTCGGAATTCCGGTATGATACCAACCTTCAGTAACGGCCATGGCCAGAACTCTCATGAACTTCGGCTCCACTTTCTTTGCGAATTTCGCAACCGTATATTCGATGAGAGCCCTGTTCCGGAAATACGTATAGAGCAGGCTCGAAATGCTCTTCCTGTATCTCGAGGCGACCGGATTCTCCTCAAGGAAACTGTCGAGTTTGATGCCCTTCTCCCAGAGTTCCAGGCCGTCGAGTGCAGTCTTGAAAATAACACCTGATGTATTGTCTTTATTCATATATGAAAATAAAATCTTAGGTTTATATTACAAGCTTGAATTCAACCTGAATCCTATTAAAGAAATAAAACATGGACTTGCTCTTTAAATCAGCAATAATGGGAATTGTCGAAGGTATCACCGAGTTCCTGCCGATAAGCAGCACCGGACACCTGATCATCGTCGACCAGTTCCTCAAGTTCGACAAGCAGTTTTCGGACATGTTCGAGATCGTGATCCAGCTCGGAGCGGTATTATCCGTCGTCGTGTACTTCCACAAGAGGCTGAACCCCTTTGTGCACGAACCTGAAAAGAGGAAGGAGACGCTGGATCTGTGGAAGAAGACCATCGCCGGAGTCGTTCCCGCCCTCATCATAGGAGGAACGCTCGGAAAGAAGATTTCGGAGCATCTTTTCAATCCGCTGGTAGTTTCGATAGCCCTTATTGTCGGCGGCGTAATCCTGATAGCCATTGAAAGCTTCCGGAAGAAGGAGAAAATCTTTAGCGTCACCGAGATAACCTATGGTTTTGCAATTGCCGTAGGATTCATACAATGCCTCGCGATGGTCCCCGGCACGTCAAGATCCGCCGCAACCATAATCGGCGCGATGCTTCTCGGAGCCACTAGAGGCACAGCCGCGGAATTCTCATTTTTCCTCGCAATCCCGACAATGTTTGCCGCCTCGGCATATTCCCTGCTGAAACATGGCTCCCACATGAATCTTCTTGAAGGACAGGCTCTTGCCGTCGGATTCGTCGTGTCATTCCTTGTCGCCTGGGCCGTAATCGCAGTATTCATGAACTATATCAGGAAGAATGATTTCAAGCCGTTCGGCTATTACCGGATAATACTTGGAATACTGGTACTGATATTTTGCCTGAAATAGGCGGCCAACTGTATTTTATCAGTTTTTATCAAATCTCCTGCGAATGTTATATTGACAGCTATATATTGCGATATTATATTGCAGTTAGCAGTTAATTGAAAGGCCTTTCATCTATGTGGAAGGTTAAGATAAAGAAAAAAGCTGTTAAGAATCTCGACAGGTTGCCGAAGAACATAAAACGGCTGTTCTTCCTGCTTTTAGAAGATTTGAAAAAAGAGGGTCCTGTTCAAGCGACCTGGATGAACTATTCAAAGCTTGGCGATGGCGACTACCATTGCCATCTGAATTACAGGCATGTCGCATGTTGGAGGGCAAACAAGGAAATGATAACAATTGAGGTGTATTATGCTGGCAGTCGTGAAAACGCCCCGTATTGAAATATCCATGAATGGTCCGGGAGTTCCGGAACTTTTGGCCTGGATAGGCAGGAAGTTCGATATAAGCATTGTTTCCAAAGTAGACGATGATTCCATGAGGATAGAGGACACCGCCTATTACAAGGAAATGAATGTAAACAGGTCTGGCAATCTGCTTGCCGGAGCAAGGCTCAAAAAGGGTCTTACTCAGAAAAAACTCTCTGAAATGACAGGCATACCCCAAAGTGTCATCAGCGACTACGAGAAAGGACGGCGTAAAATTACCAGGCAGGCAGCCATCAAGCTGTCTTCTGCTCTGATAATTCCAGAAACTTATTTGCTGTAACTGAAACGTTGAAATGGGAATTCCCCTCAAACCAAAGGAGTTTAAAATGAGAAAATATTTAAATATGCTGATTATTGCTGTTTCGGGTTTCTTCATAACCGGCTGCACTTCTGTCCCTTTCACGGGCAGGAGCCAGCTGATGCTGACAAGTCCGCAGGAAGAGGCCCAGCTTGGAGAACAGGCCTGGCAGGAAGTCCTTTCACAGAACAGGGTTTCCAGCAACCAGAAATACAATGCAGCCCTGAAACGTGTCGGGGAAAGCATCGCAAAAGTCACGAACAAGCCTGACTACAGGTGGGAGTTCAAGGTTTTAGAGAACGCTGAACCCAACGCATTCTGCCTGCCAGGAGGAAAAGTCGCGGTCTACACCGGTCTTTTCCAGTATACCGCAAATGATGCCGAGCTCGCAGCAGTAGTAGGCCACGAAATTGGACACGCCATTGCGCGTCACGGCGGAGAAAGGATATCGCAGGGGATGGCCCAGGAAACCGGAGCGCAGGTGCTCGCCGCATCGGTTGACGGAAAATCCGCTTTGGCCGTGCAGGGAATTATGGCAGGATATGCGGTAGGCACAGGTGTTGGCGTTATGCTTCCGTTCAGCCGGATCCACGAATACGAGGCCGACAAGCTGGGACTAGTCTACATGTCCAAGGCCGGTTACAACCCGAATGCCGCCATAACATTCTGGCAAAAGTTCGGACAGGTCTCCCAGACAGGGACAGTAGGCGAATTCTTCTCGACCCATCCGATGAGCGAAAAACGCATCGATGAGATGAAAGCCTACATGCCGAACGCGCAGGACATGTAC
>JBAQUG010000051.1:0-7692 GCA_049297395.1 Victivallales bacterium
AACAGTCAATGGCGCGATGTCGGTGAAAAATCTCGGGACCGCCCCGGCGGGCGGAACTGTCGAGATTGCGGTAAAGGATGCCGAAGGAGCCCTAATCTCCTCGCTGAGCCGCGAATACGTGTCCGGCCTGGCCGCAGGCGCGACGCACAGTTTCACAAGGTCATGGCCCGTCCCGTCAGGAACTGCCGGAGGACAGTACAGGATCGAGGCTTCAGTCCTTGAAAACGAAATCAAGATGGCTTCCAACTACGACATGTTCCAGGTGCAGAACCTGCTTGGTGTCAAGCCGGGAATCTCATCTGACCGCCTCTCGTATCCTGCAAACGCGGATGTCGTCCTCAGCAGCAAAGTTGCAAGTGCATCGGCCAACTTCACATACCGCGACTTGAAAGTCACGGTGTCGGTGGCTTCCCAGGATTCCACTGAGCTAATGTCGAATTCTTATACGGTTTCCGAACTCCAGCCCGGACGCGTCGACCTCCAGAAGATAAACTGGAACACCGGCACCAACCCGCCGGGGCAGTACACGGCCAGGCAGAGGATTTATGACAACGACGGCACGACCCTGCTCGCCCAGAGCGAGACGGTGTTTACAGTCATGTCAAGCCTCGGCACCGGAGGTTTTGCAGGCAGCATCTCGGTCACCCCCCAGACCGTCGAAGGCGGAAGCACCTACGGCATATCCTATGAAATCAGGAATACCGGCAACGTGGACATAGCCGATGCCGAACTTGTTAAACTGGTCGTCAACCGCGTCACCCTCCAGAACGTCGGCATGTACTCGGAACCGCTCAGCCTCCAGAAGGGGCAGACTTATCAGAACTATATCGACAATATCCAGACTTCGGGATACTCGTTCCAGAAATACCTGGTTCTCCTGAGGCTCAAGAAGGCCGACAAGGAGTCCACCGTGGCCGCGACATATCTTGTCATGGCCGACACCGTCCCTCCCGTGATCACGAACCTGTCGCCCATCAACGGGACAATCACGAACAACGGCCGGCCGGAATTCAAGGCGCTCCTCAGCGACAATTTCAGCGGAATCGATGATTCGTCAATAGTATTCAAGATTGACGGCACAGTCTTCCCGACGATGTACGACAATCTCACAGGATTCGTGTCGGTCACCCCGGAAACGCCGCTCCAGGACGGGGTTCACGCATTGTCGCTCAGCGTCAAGGATCTTGCCGGGAATTCCGCGACTACTCCTGAATGGAAGATAAGCATTGATGCGAATCCCCCTCTCATCGCCTCCTTCATCCCTGCTGACGGCTCATTGCTGAAGGTGCCTCCTGCCGAGATAAGTGCAGTAATAACCGATGCCGCCAGCGGTGTCAAGGCCTCCAGCGTAGTGATGAAAATAGACTCCGTCACCGTCGCCTGCAACTTCGACGGGGCATCCGGAAAGCTCCTGCTGAATCCTGCGAATCTCGCAGACGGAGTGCATACCGTCGAAATAGATGCCGCCGACAATGCGGGGAATGTCTCGCCAACAGCCAGATTCCAGTTCACTGTCGACACCGTTGCGCCTGTCTTCTCCGACCTGTCGCCCGGCAACGGCTCTCTTACAAGGAATAATCAGATCGCGCTCAGTGCGAAAGCCGCAGATGCGCTAAGCGGCATGAACGCACAGACAGTTTCAATTTCCATCGACGGTACGGCGGTCGCCACGGCATTTGATCCCGCCACCGGTATTCTTACTGCCAACAGTCCGCAGCTTGCCGACGGACTCCACACAATCTCCGCGACAGCCTCCGACATGGCGGGCAACCAGGGGACGGCTCCCGAATGGAAGATAACGGTCGATACCGTTCCTCCAGTGATTTCCGACCTTTCGCCGGCAAACGGAAGCAACGTCAACGAGAGCATGCCTGTCATATCGGCAAAGGTCTCCGACGCGCTCAGCGGAATTAAGGCGTCTTCGATCACGATGAGCATCGCGGGTGCGGTGGCGCAGGTCAGCTACGATCCAGCCACCGGAATTGTCACGGCCACGCCTCCTGCCCAGCTCCAGAGCGGAGATGTCGCGGTTGTCCTGTATGTCGAAGACAACGCGGGAAACAGTTCCACGACTGCGGGCGCATGGGTTTTCAAGGTACAGACCTGGCTGCTCTTCCACAACTCATCCTCCGGCCAGCTGAAGATTTCAGGCTCCAAAAAGGCCTTCGACGGGCGAGTCCACAGCAACGCCTCGATAAAGATCAGTGGCTCGGACAACGACATCTCCGGCAGGACTACCGCCGTCGGCAGCATAGACATCAGCGGTTCTGGGAACGACGTCCCCGACAAACAGGCCAACGCTTCCACCCAGCCGATGCCGGTATATGATTTCGACTCATATGTGGCGAGGGCCGCCTTCACCCACAACGGCGACTGGCACGTCAACAAGAATGATCCGATTGCCGCCGGCATACATTACGTCAACGGCAATGTCAAGATCAGCGGCAGCAACGTCGCAGGCAATGTCACAATCATCGCCACCGGATACATAAGGGTTTCAGGTTCAGGTGCGGACTTCGCAAACGCCGACTCCGTCAACCGCATGCTGTTCTTCAGCAAGACCGGCGACATAGACATTTCCGGAAGCGGTGCGAAACTCAAGGGAATCATCTATGTGCCAAAGGGGGCATGCAGCATTTCGGGTTCGGGCGAGGACTTCCAGGGCGCGGTCATAGCTGACAAGATAGACATAAGCGGATCCAATAAGAATTTCGGAGCGCTGGAATGAAGAAAATCCGAATGACGAAACTCGAAACAAAGTGATGGGAATATTAAGTTGCAATCAAAGAGCACGTCAGCAGAGTGACGTGGCTACAACAAATCCAAGCTGTAGCCGCGTCACTCTGCTGACGCGTTCCTTTCCCGATGAATGCAAATTGCTATATTTTTTTGTTCGTAGTCAATGCCGCAAGGCATGTTCTGGATCGGGTTTTGAAATTTGTTCCGTTCATTTCAAGTTTTGTATTTGATTCGGATTTAGCTTTGATATTGTTTCGTATTTCGATATTCGAGTTTCGGATTTTATTATAGTTGTATAGGAAATTGCCACAGGCAAGATGCCTGTGTTACATTATTAAGGAGATATCATGTTTAATCATCGCCGGATGCCTTTGCCCATGAGGATGGTTTCATTCCTCATGGCGTTCCTGATGTTCTCGGAATCGTTTGTCCCATACCTCTACGCCGCCGAGGCCTATTCTCCGGCGAAGACGGGAACGGATTCCGCGCTGGCATCATCTTCTTCAAAACAGGAACGTGAGTCTAAAAAACGCGAATTCCGCACGCGGAACAACAACCGCATGATCTCCGGTTCCGTCGCCAAGCTCCGTTCAACGCTTGAAAAATCCTCCACTTCCGGCAAGGAAGCCACCCTGAAAAGCCTGGGCGAATGCGAATCCAGGATCATCGAAAGTTTTGCCGACAAGCGGCAGGAACTTGTCGAAAGCGGGGCTTCAAAGGAGATCGTCGCGCGGCATGATGCCTTTGTAGGAAGGATGTTATCAGTTATAGGTTATAGGTTATCGGTTATCGGTAATCAGTCAGGAACGGTAGACGGTCGTCAGTCGCCAGTCGTCGGCAGCCAGTCATCCAACAATCCAGCCATCCAATCATCCAGTCCCAAAATCCCCCAGTCATCCAATCATCCATCCATCCAATCATCCGTTTCTTCCAACGGCAAGCTGCTCCGCAGGAAGGACGATGCATGCCGGTTCAGGCCGGGAGAGAAGGACCGCGAACTCATCAGACCGTCGTCGGTCGTCGGTCGTCAGTCGTCGGATTCCAAAATTCTCCAATCTCCAAATCTTTCAATCTCCAAATCATCCAATCCTCAAATCACCCAATCATCTCAATCTCCCAGTCCCAAAATCTCCAAATCTCCAAATCAATCGCCGTCCGGCGATGATTTGGCTCCATCTCCGGAAGGACAGTTCACGCCGGAAATAACCGCCCTTGCGCTGAGCCTCCAGAACAATCCCGTGCTCATCTATGAATATGTCAGGAACAATTTCAAGTACGAACCCTACTACGGCTGCATCAAGGGGGCCGCCGAGACTTTATGCGAAGGTTCCGGGAACGACGCCGACATCGCCTCCCTCGCGATTGCCCTCCTCAGGACTTCCGGAATCCCGGCCAGATACGTCCGGGGAAATGTAAGAATACCCTCCCAGGTCGCCATGGACACCACCGGCGCGGCGACTCCCGAGCTTGCGGCCGCGACATTCATCCGCAACGGCGTTCCCGCCTCAGCCATCACCGAAGGCGGAAAAATCACCGGCGTAAGAGTCGAGCGCATCTGGATCAAGGCCCTGATCAATCCGCATCCCTATCTTGGAATAGCCGGCTACGGCGACGGCGGACCCGTCTGGATAGACCTCGACCCCTCCTTCAAGACGGCGTCATACACCCGTTCCAGGGACATAGCCTCCGAAATCGGTTTCGACCCGGATACCTTCCTCTCCGACATCAAATCAGGCTCCGTGATAAACAATCCCGAATCGTATGTCACCTCGCTTCCGGAATCCTTCATCCTTGAAACCCTCGGCGCCTGGGGCGTTGAAGTCGGGAAGTACCTCGACGCCAACTCGCTCGACCTCCAGACCGTGTTCAGAAACGCGGCGATAAACCAGGAGAACTTCAAGGCGCTCCCACTCAGCTTCCCCTACAGCATCGAATCCGCAACCGCTGACTGGTCATCTCTTCCCCAGGATTTCTTCCACAGGATAACGTTCCGCCTGCATGACGCCACCGGCTCAGTACCATTCACAATAGTCCGCCCAATGTACGAACTCGCTGGAAAGAGGATCACCCTTTCCTCCCGCCCCGCGACTTCCGCTGACGAATCCGTAATTGATGCGAACATCGCATCCCCGGACTTCCCCGCATATCTCGTGAACCTCGTCCCGCAGCTCAAGATTGACGGCACCAATGTCGCCGAAGGCGCTCCGGCGGGCATGGGCTCTGTCCAGACACTCACCCTTGATTTCACATCGCCTGACGGCGAGTTCGAGACCATCAGCCACAAGGTGCTGACCGGCGGCTTCTATTCTGTAGGCCTCAACCCCCAGAAAATCCCGTTCAGCCTGATCTCCCAGCGCAAGGCTATGCTTGAATCCGCACGGCAGCCCGGACAGGATGCTCCGGTTGACAGCACCGTCGGCGAAACACTCCATCTTGCCGCCCTCAACTACTATTACCAGATTGACTCGCTCAACGCCACTGCAGCAGGAGCACTTGAGGTGAACGTCACCCGCCGCCCTTCCGAGCTCATATCCGCCTACGAACTCGAAACCGAAGACATCCTGGGCATCCCTGTCACCGCCCGCGCAGCCTACGTGAAACTGGATGTCCGCAGGGATTTGTTTGTTCCGGTCGCGATCGGTATCTCCTCGGCGCCGGACTTGTCCGCCGGAGCCTTGGCGGCGGCGGAAAACCAGTTCATGATTACAACCGCCATGACACGCTCCGCACTCGAACACAACTCCCTCGAACAGATGTTCCGCAAGGATGCAGTCTCGGCCGTCCGCATCATCCAGGCCGCCAACACCGCAGGAACCCCGATATATACGGTCAATTCATCAAACATCAATTCCATGATCGCGAAGCTTTCTGCTCATCCGGA
This sequence comes from Victivallales bacterium, assembly GCA_049297395.1. Taxonomy (GTDB): domain Bacteria; phylum Verrucomicrobiota; class Lentisphaeria; order Victivallales; family GWF2-50-93; genus GWF2-50-93. The sequence continues at coordinate 5,621 of JBAQUG010000051.1, forward strand.
AAACGTCCTCGCCGACATCCGCAGCGCAGTCGCCGCCGGGGCGACGGTCACCGTTCCCGAGATCCAGACGACCTACGCCAACTGGACGGGGTCTGCCTACATCGTGATGGACCAGGACACCGGCGCATCGTCATACATGCTTGAAAAAGGAATCAACGGCGGCGAGATGAAGGCTTCCTTCCTCACTCCGGCATGCCTCCTGGACTATGACTCCACCTCACTCTCGAACTTCCGCACTTCCGCACTTTCGAACTTCTTGGATCCCGCAATATTATGGCTCGGCAGGCTCAGATCCTCCACCGAGGAGGTTGGCAGGACATACATTCCGGCCACCGCCTCCATCAACCGCTGGTTCCGCAACTCCTCCATCCTCGACAATGCAGCCACGGTAGCCGCCTGCATCGCCGTCAGCACACCGATCACCGACTTCTTCGCCAAACCCTCGATCTTCAACGTGGCCAGGGGCGAAGCCATCATCAGCCCCAACGGCGACGGCGCGAAGGACGCATTTGCGATCTCCGCAGAAGTCAGTTCCGGCGCCACCTGGTCTTTCACGGTCAAAAATCCCGGTGGACAGGTCATTCATACCCAGACCGGCACCGCGCCCGTTGTCAGCGCATCGTTCAGCTCGCAGGTTCCTGACGGCGCATATTCCTATGAGATTTCAGCACAGGCATCCGGTATAAACGCCAGGCCGGCAGCAGGTTCGTTCTCGGTCGATCTTACGAATCCTAGCGCAGCTATAACGGCTCCCGCCCATCTCTCCACGGTAAAAGGTTCAATAGTCGTCTCCGGCTCCGTTGACGACGCGAACTATCAGGGATACACCGTCAAGGTGCAGGCCGGTTCACAGCAGCCGGTCACTGTTGCCGCCTCTACTGGGAAAGTCATCGATGGCTCTCTTGCCGTCATCGACACCATGCAGTTCCCGGTCGGCAGCGCCAACATCATCCTTGAAGCCACCGACAAGGCGGGCAACGTCTCCAGCGTCAGCTGCGGCGTCACCATAGACAACGATGTCACCTCGCCGTCAGTGTCAATTGCGATGTCCGCAAACGGATCAGCCGTACCGTCCGGCGCTCCGGCGTCAGGCCATCTCACCGTGAATGTCTCTGCCTCCGATTCCTCCGGCGTGAAAAATATCAAGCTCCTTCTCGATGGGAACGTTGTTTCCCAATCACCAAATCTCCCAATCCCCCAATCATTCAATCTCTCCTGGGCAACTGATTCCTCAACCCTTTCCGCCGGCACTCGCTCCCTTACTGCCGAGGCCCTTGATCCTTCCGGCAACAAGGGGACCGCGCAGTTCACGTTCACTAACGCAGCGCAGATAACCAATTTCAGCGTCACACCGGCGATTGCCACAGTGTCCAGCCCGAACATCTCGGTTTCAGCGGCCCTCAGTTCCTCGGCATCCTGGACGCTCTCGTTTGCCGGACCAAGTGCGATTCCGACAGTCACCGGAAGCGGATCAAATGTGTCCGCGCAGATCAACGGAGCCGCATATCAGGATGGCGGCTACACCGTCACGCTTTCCACTCCCCTGACACCTGACACCCCCTCGCTTCCCTTCGCCATCGACATCGTCGAGAACTCTCCCGTTGCGGCGATCAGCAGCCCGTCGGAGAACCAGAACATCACTGAAGGACTTTTCACGTTGACCGGAACCTCCACCGACCCCGATCCCTCGGACGCGGTCTCGTACAAGGTCTGGCTCGTTGACATCGGCGGCAGCGCGCAGGACGTCACGCCGAAACCCGTCAACGCGCAGGGCAGGCACGAAGGCAGGGTTGACAATGGCGCCCTCGGCACACTTGATCTCACCATGGTCAGGAACGGCTCCTATACGCTGCGGCTTGAAGTCGCCGGCGGGAACGACTCGGCAACCGCGGAAGTCCCGTTCGCGCTCAGCTCGAAGCTCAAGGTCGGACAGTTCACCTTCTCCCAGCAGGACATGATCATCCCCGCAGGCGGCCAGCCCATCACCGTCATCCGAACTTACGACAGCCTGAAGGCAACACAGTCGTCGGTCGTCGGTCTTCAGTCGTCGGATTTTGGACCAGGGTGGACGT
>JBAQUG010000052.1:0-4120 GCA_049297395.1 Victivallales bacterium
CGATTCGGGATGGCTCGAGGCTTCCCGAGGCTGTTTTAGGCGCTCGGGACGCCATACTTGATTGCATTAAATAAGGCTGATACGCCCAGCTTAACGCTTACAAATATGCGTACAGTGGACAGGGCTGAAGCCCGTCCCTACTTTCAAAGCAAGTTTCAAAGAAAGGATTCAGGATAAAACCGAATTTGAGTTCAACTTTAATCCTGTCTCCTGAATTCTGACTCCCGGATTGCCAGTTTTGAAATTACCTCATTTATCGCCATTCGGGTCTATCCTCCCATGGGTGTAGACCATAAAGGGCGGTTCTGGCCCGCTGAAAACCGCGAGAAGGTGTGCATGTGTCCGGCATGTCCGATGCCATGCCCTATGAGCATGAAGCTGTTTGTCGAGCCAAATGCATTTGGGACCAGCTCCTTGCATTCCGGAGCGTTGCACCAGGTTCCATTAACAACAAACTTGTATTCAATCCTTCCTGGCGGAATAAGAACTGTTGTCGCATACACCCCATGGCTATCCCTTTCAAGCCTGATGGATGATGGATTCCAGCTGTTGAAAGATCCCGCCACAAAGACATGCGCCCCCTGGGGCGCATGGATCTTGAAAGTAACCCAGGCGGCATTTTCCGGCTTATGCAAGTGTTCGAGCATCTTTCTTTCATAGTCAAGAGTGATGAGCGTCGACAGTTCATATCTGGGGCTCCTTTTGACGGCGTCACGCGAAATATTTACAAACACCTTGGCATCATCCCAGTCCATATCCTTAATCCATTGAGGTGATACGGTGACCCTTCTGCCAGGCAGCCAATTCCGCAGGTCAACGACGAGGTAGCGTATGTTCCATCCTTCCTCATCGATAATGAAGTCCTCGACATGTCCGATGTCCCCGTCGGTCGCATGGATGCGGTTGCCAATGATTTCCCTGGTATTGTGCAGGCCGTGATCGAGTTTCAGTATATTTGACGAGGATTCCTCTTCCGCCGCAATTTCATCCAGGCTTGTAACCATGTCAATCCCGTAACCCGGCAGGACATAGAATCCGCCGCCCCAGTAGGTATTCCATGCGTAATGGCCGTGCAGCGCGATCTCATAATTCCGCGAGATAGGCTCGTCTATGTCCGCATGCGGGCTGTTGCGCACCTGTTCACGGGTGAGATTGACATTGATCGTGCGGGATGCCCAGTTCATTTTCCCCAGGGCTGCAATGGAAACCAGTGTTCTGCGTCCTGACATCCATCCACCTGTTTCCAAGGCCATATAACGGACGGTCCAAGTCGCATCATCGAAGTAGAAATCCTTCAGCTTTCCCAGTTCACCGTCAACGCCATTGATAGTAAACCCGATCATCCCGCTTGCTACCTGCTGCATAAATCCCCCTGTTGTGTCTTTTCAAGTATTTTGCCATACAATAACCCGTTTTGCCACAATAACCAGTTCCATGAGGGATAACCCTACCTTATCCCCTGCCAGCTTAACGTCTACTTGCAATCAGCATCGCAAAATTGTATATTCCACCTTGAACAACACCGAAACAAAATCCGGAGATAACTCATACAATGCGGCAATGTCGGCTCATCCTGATGGTTTTCTCCATCGTGCTCATTACGGCTTCATGCAATAAAAAGCCTGTGCCTCCTCCACCTCCTCCGCCTGGCGTAGTATGCACTGTCGCGGCAAAAGAGGACGTTTCCAAGACACATGAATTCATAGGGCAGATAGTCGCCGAGGACTCGGTGGATCTTGTTGCGAGGGTGGAGGGCTATCTCATCAAACGCAACTTCGAAGAGGGAAGCTTTGTAAAGAAGGACGACCTCGTCTTTGAAATAGATCCGCGCCCGTTCGAAGCCCAGGTCAAGGAAGCGGAAGGGCAGCTCGCCCACGCGCAGGCATCCCTGACATATGCAAACATACAGGTCGAACGATATATAACTTTGGTAAGGGGGGACGCTGTTTCACAGAAGGATCTCGACGCCGCGAACATGCAGCAGGGAGTTTCAAAAGGCGAAATACTAGTAGCCCAGGGACAGCTTGACCTCGCAAAAATCAACCTCGAATACACCAGGATAACCGCACCTTTCGACGGCAAGATCGGAGAATGTCCCGTCAGCGTCGGAAACCTTGTGGGTCCGACAATAAACAACAATCTGACAAAGATAGTGCGCATGGATCCTGTGAAAGTGGAGTTCAGCGTCCCCGAATCAGTGGTCATCAACCTCAGGCAGCGGCTAGGATCCATGGACAAGGTCGCTTCAATGATAATTCCCAGGATAATTCTCTCAAATGGGACTGAATACCCCTTTGAAGGCCAGATTTATTTTTCAGACAACGTTGTAAACACTTCCACAGGCACGCTTCTAGTCCGGGCGCGCTTCCAGAATCCCAAAGGCCTTCTGAACTCCGGCGACTATGTGAAGGTCAAGCTGGGCGACAAGGAGACGACTCCGTCCATAATGATCCCGGCCGTCGCCATCCAGAGGGATCAGACCGGTGAATTCGTCCTGATCATCGACAAGGATTCAAAAGTCCAGCGCCGCATTGTGAAGACCGGACAGGCGCACGGTATCGACATCGTCATACTGGAAGGAATTTCCGAGGGGGAGAAGGTGATTGTCAGCGGCGTGCTGAAAGTCAGGCCGGGCATGACGGCTACTGTCTCGATGGAGGAATCCGTCAAACCGGAATCAAAGCCCCAGCCCACTGCTCCCAAGGCCGGTTTGCCAACACCCCAAAAGGAATAATTTCCAAGTTCCAGAATTTAAGTTCCAAAGAATATTCGAAATAGAAAATAATACGAGGCAATTTCAAAATGCCCCCTGTGAGATGATTGCTAAGGTTGGTGTTCACGGCTTCAGCGTGTCCAACCTATTGAATACAAAGACACACTAAAGTTGTGAACACCAACAAGAGATGTTCCCGCAACAACGGTTTCCTGTATTCTTCAATCATGCTGAATAACTTATTTCGTTTGGACATTGGAGCTTGTTTGTGCTCTGGAATTTGGAATTACAGGAAGATACATGATAAGTAAAATCTTCATACATAGGCCAAGGCTTGCGTTCGTGATTTCAATCGTGCTGGTGATAGCCGGTCTCATCTCCATCTCCAGCCTGCCGGTCTCCCAGTATCCGAACATCACCCCGCCGCAGGTCCAGGTGTCCTCGACATACACCGGCGCAAGCGCCGATGTCGTTACCAAAACCGTTGTCCAGCCTCTTGAAAACCAGGTCAACGGCGTCGAGGACATGATCTACATGTCGTCCACCGGCGGCAATGACGGCTCCCAGAACACGATGGTGACCTTCTATTCCGGAACCAGCGGCGACATGAACACGGTGAACACCCAGAACCGTGTGAGCCTTGCAACACCTCAGTTTCCGGACAACGTGAAGAGGCAGGGAATAACCGTAAAACAGAAATCCACCAATATGCTCATGGTGATCAACCTCTATTCCCCGAAAAACACATACGACTCCGTGTTCCTCAGCAACTACGCGCTCATCAACATACAGAACGAGATGCTGCGCATCAGAGGCGTTGCAGATGCAAAGATCCTTGGCGAACTGGACTACTCGATGCGCATCTGGCTCGACTCCGACAAGCTTGCAGGTCTCGGCGTCTCCACACAGGATGTCATTAACGCCGTGCAGGCGCAGAATGTACAGGCCGCAGCCGGCCAGATAGGCCTGCCCCCATCACCGCCCGGACAGGTCAACCAGCTCATGATCCAGGTGAAGGGCCGGCTCGAGTTCCCGGAAGAATTCGCGGAAATAGTCGTGCGTGCAAAATCTGACGGCTCCCAGATCAAGATAAAGGACATAGCAAAAGTCGAACTCGGATCCTTCAGCTACCAGTCCTTCGGCGAACGCGACAACATGCCCGGATTGAACCTTGCGATCTACCAGCTCCCGGCAGCCAACGGGCTCCAGATCGCCGACACCGTCTACAAGAAGATGAAGGACCTGGAGAAATACTTCCCGCCGGATCTCAAATATTCGATAAACTATGACACCACCCAGTTCGTCCGCCGATCGATCAAGGAGGTAGTGTTCACCCTTTTCGTCGCCGTCTTCCTTGTCATCGGAGTCGTTTTCCTCTTCCTGCAGGACTGGCGCGCCGTCATCGTC
>JBAQUG010000053.1:0-3890 GCA_049297395.1 Victivallales bacterium
GTCTATGATCCGGTGCTTTCCGCCGACCTCGCCGAAAAGATAGGCGTTCAGATCGCGACCGTGGAGGAGATATTCTCCAGGTCTGATTATGTCTCCCTGCATATCCCGCAGACCAACGAGACAAAGGGCATGATCAACAGGAAGCTTCTCGGCCTGATGAAGCCAGGAGCCTGCCTCATCAACTGCGCGAGGGCCGGAATCATCAACGAGAACGACCTGCGCGAGATCCGCAAGGAGAAGAAGTTAATCTTCTGCAACGACGTCTATCCGAAGGATGAGGCCGGCCCAAAAACAGTCGCCGACATCGCCGACATCATGCTTCCCCATCTCGGTGCAAGCACAGTTGAGGCCAATACCACCGCGGCCACACGCGCCGCAGATCAGGCCATAGCATATTTTGAAAAGGGCATAACCAACTATGTGGTCAACAAGGGCGTCCCGGACGGACTTGACGAGAAATACCAGGAACTTGCGTTCGTCCTCACGCGTCTTGCCCGCTGCTATCTTGGAACCAATGCCGCTCCCCACCAGGTGGAGACGAGCTTCTACGGCAAGCTGAGGCAGTTCGGAAAATGGATGCAGGGGCCGATTGTCGCTGGCATCGCCCCGGAATTCGACCTCTATCTCGACGCCTCCGATGCGGAAGCCTTCCTGAAGGACCGCGGAATAGTCTTCATAAACAGGGATCCGGATGATACCAAGCAGTACGGTGAAGCGATGACCATCGATCTCTTCGAAGGCACCTCGACCATAAAGAAGGTCAGCGTACGTGGTACTATAGCCGAGAACAATCTCATGATTTCGAGGGTGAATGATTTTGACAAGCTCTACCTCGAACCGAGCGGGAACAATTTCATTGTCGAGTACAAGGATCAGCCCGGAGTGATAGGAAAGATCGCAAGCCACCTTGGCAAGAACAAGATAAACATCGTCGACCTCAGGGCTCCTCAGAGCATAGGCGGTGACAAGGCTCTCGCCGTATTAAAGACAAATGTTCCAGTTCCGGAAGAGATGGTGAAGGAGATAAAGGAACTTGTCAAGGCTGATTTAGCCTTCAATTTCATCTACTGATAAATTTTCCAGACGGAAAATCCATGACTTATAGGACGGCGCATGAAAGTGCGCCGTTTCTTTTATCTCCTGGCGATTATGAAAAGGAAGATGGCTCCGCCGATCTGGTAGAACATGTTCGGGATCCATATGAGGAGCTGGGGATGGATTGCCGGTTTCGTATAAAGGGCGGCAAGTATCATGATCGATATGAAATAGGCCCCGGCGAGAAGAACGCTTATAAAGAGTCCAACAGATGTCTCACGCCGTGAAGTCCTGATTGCGAGGGGCATGCCCAGCAGCAGGAATGCTATCGGGGATATGGCGAGGGCTATCCTCTGGTTCAGTTCCACTTCGAGCCTGGTCACGTCCATGCCGCGCTTCTTGTAGAGTATCGTCCTGCTGAAAAGCTCGCTCGATGTGATATACTGAGGCTTGTCACCGACCTTTATCTCATTGAACTTATGCCCATAGTCGATTGGAAACTCCATTGATTCAGCCGAAGTCCTGCGGGGCTGGTTGTCATTGCTGTCCTTGACCTTTATTATAGCGTTGAACAAAATGATCTTCATCACCTTCTTGTCTTCATCCACGTCAATCCTTCCGCTCAACGCGGTTATGTCCTGCTCCCACTCCTTCATATCCTTGGAAAGTATGTATACCTGCACGTTCTTGATCTCGTTCTTTTCATTCTTGTCATCGATGTATATGTTGTAGTTTTCATACTGCATGGGCTTCCCGGGCTCGAGGAGCGCCGTAGGCTTCTTGATCCCGGCTTCCTTGAGTATATCCTTCGCCTTGTTCGAATAATAGGGGGAAAGATCCATCTGGAGGTACACGCAGATGCAGGTCAGCGCGAACGTCAGGATTATTATCGGAGATATGATCTGCAGGATGGAGATGCCGCATGCCCGCATCGCCGTTATTTCATTGTGCGCCGACAGCCTGCCGAACACAAGCATTGTAGCCACCAGGACGCTGAAGGGTATTGTCAGGGAAAGGGCCGTGGGGACGATATACATGAGAAACAGGAAGGCTGCTTCAACAGGGATGCCCTGTGTCAGCGCCTGGAACACCTTGATAAGGTGAGTTCCCATCAGGCCGAAGGTCATGACGATGACAGCCATGAGTCCGGTTATGACGAAGTCCCTGGTCACGTAGATATTAAGAATTCTCATTTAGATTCGAAAGTAAATCCTTAGAAGTTTGGCTGGGGGAAGTCTGAATTCGCCCCTTCATCTGAAGGTTTTGGAGGTTTGCCACCGGGAGGCATTCCGCCGCCCTGGCCTCCAGGCCCCATGTTTCCTCCCTGTCCGCCGGGCCCCATGCCCATGCCTAGATCGGGCATCATCCCGTATTTCTGCTGGAACTCCATCATTTTCTTCCTGAATTCCTGGTGCATTTTCTTGAGTTCGTTCAGATCCTTGATCATCTGTTTGGCATCGTCTTCAGTGAGATCTTTCCTCTGGCCTGCTGGGTTGCCGGGCTGTGAGCCGGGGCCGCTGTTCGGTCCACCCTGTACTTTTCCGGTCTTCGAGTCCGCCGCGTTTGTCATCTGTGAAACTGAAGTGACCAGCAATAAGCCCAGCACCACGGAGATTGCAGACAATAGTTTTTTCATGTTGATTTATCCTCCTGATTTAATTTGCCATTACGACTACAATTCTATTCCTGAAAACCGATTTTTCAAACCAGGCACGGGAAAAATACGGTAAATGGGGGGCGGGCATGCTCTACAAGGGTGGAAATTTATTCTTTATCAAATACGCTTTTATTGTACGGATTAAGTAAACGACATAGTTTACTTAATCCGTACCCATGACGAACCTCCCTTTGTCATCCGAAGATTACGGGCTGGGAGAAGTACGCACTCTTCTTATATCATCAATCCAAATAGTCCCTTCAATTGGCTTGCTGCTGAAATTAACGGCTACGATAGTAAACAGTTCTATCCTGCTCGGATCTCTTTTACCGTCTTTGGTAAAACAGGGTGGCTTATCAGACAGATTAATCTTCACTTCCTTCCAATCATCGAAATCGGTTTTGAGGTCGTATTGCCACCGCGAAATTTTCCAATCTTCATATGCCCTTATTTCAATTACCGCTTTACTCTCTGCGGTTCCTTTAACCCGGAAGACAAATTCCTCCGTCCCCGACCAATTCTGGAAAGGAGGATTGTCAGCGATAAATCTGATTTCCTGTCCATGTGTATGTCTTCTTCAGCGAGGGTGCAGAGTTCGTTCCAGGCAAGCTGGAACGTCGCACACCAGGGCACGTTGGTGTTGCCGGGCAGGGGAGCATCGAGAGTTGGCACGACGATGGTATGCTTCAGGTCCCGCGCATTTGCGCTGAGATACGGTTTCCCCGCAGCCTCGGCGCGTGCCGACGTTAACAACGCATAGCCTCTCCAGGCAAGCCTATAAGCCGGTGATATGCATGTTACGGCAACGATTGTCGCAAGCACCACTATCCATCGGACACGGGGTGCTGTGAGTTCGGAACTTGCCCATCGCCCTAACCCGGCATAGCCGGAACCAAAATGGAACACGGAAAACGGAAAATATCTTGCGCTGAAAACACAAGATTTAACTTTTAAGATACTAAAGTCATGCCAGGTGAGCCGGATAGTAGGACGACGCCAGAGATAACGGTGCTTGGAATAAACAGCATTTCTTCGTTATTCGAATATTGGATCCCGAAAATCCAGCTCATCAATGCGAATGCTGAGAGAGGGGCAGGTATGATGGAAAGAAGGAAATGTTTCCATCCACACAGGGTAGATGTTCCTAGCAGAAAGGCGATTGCTAAAATAGATGATGTCATATTCCCTCCCCCCCCCC
>JBAQUG010000054.1:0-10777 GCA_049297395.1 Victivallales bacterium
CCGAAACCGTCTCAAGGCGTCCCGAGGCTGTATTGGGCACTCGGGACGCCATACTTCGGTAAAAAGCGATACCAACCCAAGCAAGAGCCATTACGACAAACCCTATGGATTCAGGAGGTTCATCTCCGTGGTTCTTCCAAGCGCTGCAAGTTCGATGTTTCTCAACGCCGCCCGGGCCATGCGTTCGCAGGCCTCAATGGTGCTGCTGCCAATGTGCGGGGCCATGATTATGCCGTCAAGCGTCCGCAAATCCTTTTCGGAGCTTTGCGGCGAGTATGGCTCGGCCTTGAACACGTCCAGCGCCGCCCCGGCGATTATACCGGATTTAACCGCATCGTACAGAGCGTCTTCGTCCAGGATGCCGCCGCGTGCCGTGTTGACGAGGATGGATGAAGATTTCATCATTTTCAGCCTATCAGGATTTATAAAATCCCTGGTTGACGGGAGGCAGGGGATGTGGAGCGATACGAAATCGGCATTCTATTTGTCTCCTTGAGCAGCAATCGCATCGGGATAGAACGGCAGTGGTTCGTCCTGGGGGCTTACGCCAATGATTTCATCGCCACGCCACCAGAAACGATAACGTCTTCCGGAAGGCATCAGTTCCTCGGTTTGCTTTTTCGGCAATTCATATGACAGTTCGATTTTGCTCTGTGCGCTCAGGATGCCGCACGAAATCCAGGCAAAGCTACCAAGCCGCTGCACGGGGAGAGCCTGACCATCCAGTGAAAGTTTCAGGGATGCTTCCGGAGTCCATTGCGGAATGCGCACCATGATATTGTCGGGTTGCTTTACTAGTACCGACAATAATCCGCAATCATTCCTCAAGCTCGTTATCTTCAGGCGTGCATCCTCGTAGTCAAAGTGCAAGTTGACCCGGATGCCAACGGGTGTCTGGGTACAGATGTGCCCGTAAATGTCGCACAAGGAATGAATCACGGCGGCCAGAATGTCAGGAATACACCCCTTGCCCGCATGTGAAGGTCCATACGCCCCCCAAGAGCCGCATTCTCGCCGACTGAACTTGCGTTCCTGGTTACAGCGAACATCGTTTTCGGTTAACTGTGCTGGGAGAATCCTGGCTCGGACATAGCGTTCTACATCGTCAAGCAGATCCAAACAACCGGCCTCCAGCGCTAGCCACAATGCCAACTGCGCCGCATCGCCTGTGGTGGACGGTTCGTTGCCAGGATCACCGTGATTATTGGAAAACCGGGGTTTCCCGAGATCATGAGGCGCCCAGCCCGATTCCATCACAATACGCCTATGATCTGCGTGTCTGTAAGTTGCCTCGACAACGTCCACGTATTCCTTTTGTCCGGTGAGGAGGCCAAAGCGAAGAAGACCGCGCAACGTGCCGTGGTACGAATGGTTGTGTCCAACGTTCTCCGGATTCACGATCTCGGCTCGGACGCTTCCGTCCTTGTTCGTCGAAAAACGCAGGTGATGTTCCGCGATTCTTCGCGCCACATCGAGCACCAGCGGTTCTCCGGTCGCTTCAAAGAACCACACCAATGCCTCCAGGCTGCGCCCTGACGAGCCGGTACTGTCAAACCATCCGTTCCTCTTTGTCTGTGTATGGGATGGATCATCCGAGTATGGCGCTTGCCCCCAGCATCCCAGTTGCGTGTAATCGAAACTCCCGTCCGTCCGTAGGCACCGGTCCATCGCGCGGACGAGTTGCAGCCCGGCTTCACGGGCCCAAGCGCTCTGGCGCCGCCGGACAAGCCCGCCGAACGCAAGCAGCGTTTCACGGAAGTTATGCGGATTAATTTTGGCCTTCCCGCTTAGCCAGGGTACATCCAGCCTGTTCATCAGCAGCCGGTCAGGATTATCTGTCAACCGTTGCAGGTTCCGCAGGGAAGCCGCTTCCAATTCGGCTGGAATCACGAATCCGATCATTTCCTCCAGACGCAATGCCGCATCCCACCAACGCCCCAGATCATGGGCTTCCTCATACCCGTCCGTCGGCATATGATCCTTCTCTGGATCGAGCATCGCCAGAAGAGCGCTGCCAGCCAGTTCAAGCGCAGTTCGAACATGAAGTTCCGGATCGGGAGCCGTGCGAAAAAATCTTCCAGATATTTCCTTCTTGTCGCGGGACGGCCGGCAGAAATACGCGGGAATATTGGCCACGATTGCCTTGTTCGGCCATACGGCGAAGGCCTCTTCGATGGTCATGTCTCCACCAACCTCACGCAACACCGTATTCTCGATCATAAACTTGACCATGGCATAATCCTCGGGTTTTTCTATGAGGAACTTCTTGCATAAAGACCTGTCGGTATTTTTCTACTCCAGTTGTTCGAAGAGATAGGTTTTGCCTGCCTTTAGCTCGAGTGAGTGGCGCATGGCCTTTGGAAACGACATGTTTCCGGAAGGGAGTTCTGAAAGTCTGGCCTGTTCTTTGAGAATCAGATCAGTTTTCCCTGACTTAAGAGGATGAATCATGAGTATGCGTCTGTCTGCCTCTACCACGTTGCCGGGCGACGCCAATCGCCAGGCTCCTGCGTAGGCGGCTCGGAGGCTGATAATGTCCCGAGAAAGAGCATATGCGCCAACGAACGCTGTCCTTGCTCCATTATTTTCAACGTCAAGATTGAAATACGCCCTGACTACTTCAACCACATCTTCCGCCAGCGGGGAATTCACCATTGCCAGCTCAGGCTCTTCCTTCGCGTCAATATCTTTCATGTCGCGAATCAAATGTTTCCTGACAACAGAGTCCTTGAATGAGTCAGTCCCTATGATGCACGATATTTCACACGGCGACAGGTCGCCGCTGTTGTCGGAAAGGAGGCCTTCTTCGACATACCTGCGGTAGTTGGCGATTTTTTCAGCGCCCATGCACCCCCAGCTTGACAGAACATGGTTTCTGTCAAGCCATTTGGTTTTCTTCGCCAGGCCGATGTAGGCGCGGAAACTCGACCAGCGGTAATCACTAAGCTCTGCCTTCAGTTCCCCTGACGACATGATAAGACGCTCCCGGATATTCGATCCTCAAAGGTCTGGCCATAATTAAAACCTGAAATCTGATTTTTAATTTTGGAACACGGGGAAAACATTATACGGCAAACAGAAATATCCAAACGATAAAAAAGTATGTTTGACACTGATGTCACACCGGAAACCACAATTGCATGCTGATCGAATCTTGCCATGGCAACTTTTGATATATATATAATAATACCTTGACATTTCCGCATTCATGCCCTATTGTTGCAAAAAGGTAAAACAAGGAGTCCTTATGATTGTAAGACATTTGTCCAATATTGCATTCTCCGACGACTTTGGAAGACAGATGCGTTTTATAACCGGGCCAAGGCAATCCGGAAAAACCACGCTTGCAAAACAGTTCCTGTCCTCAACGGGCTGTGAAAAGTTATACTACAACTGGGACAACCGTAAAATCCGAGACAGCTATCTTGCCGACAATCATTTTTTCTCCTCAGACATCTACAATGTCAATCTTATTGGAAACAAGCATTGGATTTGCATGGATGAAATCCATAAATATCCCAAATGGAAAAACTTATTGAAGGACTTCTTTGATTCCTTCGGGGACGATCATGGATTCATAGTAACAGGTTCCGCAAAGCTTGATATGATACGTAAAAGCGGAGACAGCCTTGCTGGGAGATATTTCTCTTTTCGCCTCAACCCCATTGTGCTTTCAGAGCTGTTGAATAGCCGCTCCACATCTACAGATAAAATGAAGGCCCTGGATTTCATAGGACAAAAACTCGCCTCTGTCAAATACCATGAGGAAGAGATGTCCGCACTTCTCAAATTCAGTGGTTTTCCGGAACCGTTGCTCGCCGGCAATGAACGCTTTTTCAACAAATGGCGGTCAGATTACTTTGAACGCATACTTAAGGAAGACTTAAGGGATCTGGCAGATGTAGAGGAACTTGAAAACCTTGCAAAAGTCATGTACCTCCTTCCAGAAAGGATAGCCTCCCCTCTTTCCATCAATTCCATCGCAAACGACGTCAAATGCGCCTTTGCTACTGCGTCAAATTACATAAAGGCCCTAGAGCTGGGATATCTGATCTTCAGGATCCCCCCGTATAACAGGAAGATTGCAAGAGCCATAAAAAAAGAGACCAAGGCATATTTCTATGACTGGACAAGGATACCCGACCCCGCAAAAAGATTTGAAAACTACATAGCGGTGGAATTGAAAGGGCTGCTTGATTCCTGGTCTGATTCCGGACATGGTAATTTCTCATTGAATTTTATCCGTGACAGAGATGGAAGGGAAACTGATTTCCTGATCCTCGATGATGATAAGCCATGGCTTATGATTGAAGCCAAATATTCTCGTTCTGAAATAGAGTACCATCATATGAAAAACAGGGATGTCCTGGGTGAAATCCCGTTCGTCCAGGTAGTCAGGGAGGATGGAATTGCAGAAAAAACAGAGGATGGCATTTTCCAGATTTCCGCTTCGAGATTCTTCGCATAGCATTACATTTCAGCACTCGTTACGAGTGCTGAAAGTTTATTTCTTAACAACCACTCAGTGTCTTTATTTCACAGTTCTATGTCTTAAGCGCATATAAAATTCGAAGCACGAAATCCGAAACCCCGTCATGCGACAGGGCAGACAAGCTCGAAAAAAAGAAAATCTGAATTTTCAAAACAATGTTTGAAACATTTGAAATTTAATTAATTTTGAATTTGTTTCGTCCGCCACGGCGGATCGATATTCGGACTCGTCCGACAAGTCGGATTTCGAGTTTGGGTTGCGGGCGAAGCCCGCCTTAAGAGTCGCGTAAATATTCACTGAACCATGTTCGTTCAACGAATATTTCATCTAATAAAATGCAAAGCAATGACACCGTTTTAGTTTTCCTGATATTGAGGATATTGGGATAGGAACGGAAATGGCATCACGTCATAAATCTCATAATTTTCCTGCGAGATATAAGGGATAATTGTAACAGCCCGGATTTGAACGGTCAAAATTCCTTGCGGTGACTTTGATTTTCAGTTCCGGAGAATACTTGCCTGAAAAGGCGCTCAGGCTTCTGGAATGCACTGTCCTTCCTGATTTCACCTCCACGGGGACGACTTTGCCATTCGCGGTCTTGAGGAATTCAATCTGAGATTCTTTTCCCTCCATTCCACAAGTCTATCATACAAAAGTCGCTTCATGGCTTCATGTCCAATCTCCATGTCTATGTCATAACAATATGTCCGCGTAACTATTTATTCAAGATCAAACAGGCAATACAGGCTATTTATGCAAGATAAAAATACCAACAGTTAATTCATTACTCATTTATCATCAGTTGCTTCTCGAATGGCACCGTCTTTCTTGTATTTCACCGAAACGCTGATCTGAGATGAATGAGAGTCTCCACCGCCTGAGGAGGAAATGTTCCTTCTCCGGTGGGTCCCACGTTTAACAGCAGATTACCTCCAAGTGTGTTTACCTTTTTGAGTACCCGTTTGATTTCCCCGGGTTTCTTGAAGTCAGTGTCGTATTTAGAGTAACCCCAGGTGTTATTCATTGTGAGACAGCATTCCCAAAGTCCTTCAGTGTGGTGCTCCGGATATCTGTTGTCCGGCCAGCTCTCGTAATCGCCAAAGCCGTTGCCGATGCGGCTGCTGATGAGGCATTCCGGTTGCAATGATTTGACTGTTTCACGCAATGCCCGGGAAAGGTCAGCCGGAATCCTGTAGGGGACATCAAACCATAATACGGAAAGCTGTCCATAGTTGGAGCAGAGTTCTTTTACCTGCTTCAGTGCATAGTTATTGAAATACTCGCGGAAATCGTCCTCGGTCTGCGGTTTGAAATCCCATGTATTCCCGTGCTCGTTCCAATTTGCGCCCGCCTGATGATGGTCGCGGGCGTGGGAGTAGTACACGCCAAACCTGAGACCGGCGCGGCGGCACGCCTCGGAAAGCTCGCCCACCGCATCTCTTCCGAAAGGTGTGGCTTCCACGCTGTTGTATGATGTCGCATTGGTTTTAAAAAGACAGAAGCCGTCCTGATGCTTGGCGGTCAGCACCATGTAGCGGGCATCCGCCGCTAGAGCGTACGCAACCCACCTGTCGGCATCGAATCCCGCTGCGGAAAACTGCTGCGCCAGCAACTCATATTCGCGATTCGGTATTTTGAGTTGCCCTCCGATTTGCTCTGCATACGTGCCAACCTCCATCTTTCGGCCATTCCATTCACCTGCGGCAACACTGTAGAGGCCCCAATGCAGGAATAGACCCAGTTTCGCTTCCTTGAACCATGTGCTGATCTCACTCATAATGATCCTTCACTCTTAACGATCATGAATAACCATATCGTTTGTTTTGTGACTAACCTGAATAGTTACAGTATAATTTTGGGTTCAAGGAAGAAAGATAAAGGTCTTATAAGCGGAAGGGTCTTTTCCTCCATGTATGCCCGGGGTTAGCCCCATCCAGTAGGGGGCAATTCCACCGCCGGGACTGTCCTGATCGCAATAAACAAAGTTAAAACCAAAACACCCGCCTTTTTTCGCCTTTAAAGGGAGTAAATCCTTCAAGGGGATGGCCAGTTCATAATTAGTAACCGTTTTGCCGGTTTTTTTGACGGCTAAAGGAAAATCCATCAGATTCTTCTTCAATTCCTTTCGTTCTTCAGATGCAACCTGGCAATATACCTGAGGCCCTTTCTTAGTCAGGGCAATGGAAAACTCATAGTCATTGCCGTCATAACCCTGCGTTCCTCCTGTTGCCGGGCTTAAGGCGTCGTTTGCGGTGTCAAATGCTAGGCTGAAACCGTCATGCGCCCAGGTCATATAACCCGTATGCTCTTGAATAAACACATCATCAGTTACAGAGGCTGCAAAATAAAAATAATTTTCATCGTAGGCAGTCCAGACTTTGAAGCTTAAATCACCAGGTCCCGTCCAGAGTCCTCCCGGAGCGGCATCGGGCGGGGTGAGATAACTTGTATTGTCAATTATGATGGGAACGAGAGTTTGGAATTCAGAAAGGTCTCCGTCAATGACAACTTTTTCTTTCATACGAGCTACAGTGAAAAGATCCAAATATTCCTCCACCATGGCTGTTCTACCTTCAGCTATGATTTTGGCTGAAAACGTACTCCCGTTTAAAAGGGTAATATCGGCATCTTTCAACTCAAACTCCACCGGCAATTTCCCGTTGGCCGGAATGGTAACGCCTTTCATTCCATTGACAAAAGAAGCGCCTTTTAACGGATTGACTGCAATTTCAAGTTTCAAGTCGCTGTCAACCTGGTTTAAGACATAAACGACAAGGTTATTAATATCAACTAGTCGGGCATCGGCTCTTATTAAAGGCAAGGAGAAAGAGCCTTTCTTTACGGCCCCGGCTAATTTATCGCCATTTTCATTGGAGACCAGAAAGAGCGGGGCATCAGTAAGAAACAACTCATTAGTTCCCTTTGAGAGTGTCTTTACTTTGTTTCCCATCAGGTCATGGACGCGAACTTCTTCTTCCGATTCTATCAGGAAAGAAACCGGCTCATTTGAAACCGTCCATAAAGCAACTATCGAACCGCCGTCTTTTTTCCTGAAGGCATAGCCGAATATATCTTTATGCGGATTTAACTCTTCCGGTTCAGTTACATTGTTTAAAAACCTCGACACCGTTGCGTAAGCGGATACTCCAGGTCTGGGCCATGCAGGCTCAAGTCCGGCACGTGCGGCGGCGCCTGCACTTCCTCCTCCTGAAAGCTCCCAAAGTCCGTAATTGCCAAGCCCTTCTTCGCAATCATTGACCGTAAATTGGGCTAAAAATCTCATCTCCGGCACGCTGCGGGCAATAATCATGGTTCTGGCCAGATATTTCGCCCATTCCTTCTGATAAGGGCTGCCCAGCGGAAGCCCCCTGACAATGGACATGCCATTCTCAGTGACACCAATATTCAATTTTCCGTTTGGCCGCACCACATCCACTGCGTCTAGCAATGCCTGCCGGAAGAACGATTCGGGGGTCGGCACACGGAGACCGGGGCCAAAAGTTCGCGGCGAGGGATAAGGGTGGGGACAGAACCAATCCAGGCAGGAATGGATGCGACCCCATATTTTCCTGGCATCCGGATATGGAGGATGTGCATTAATCTCACCTGCCCCGGAGACGCCCAGACCTGCGATTTTACATTCCGGATCCGCTCTTCTTGCCCCATCCGAGAACGCCCTGACCATATTTATGTAGTACTCCATCGCCTCTTCCGCTTTCGCGGCATCGCGCATCGGGATATTTATCTCGTTCATCATATACCATACTTTTATCCTGTCCTTGTAATGGTCAGCCAGCTTTTCAGCAAACTTGCCGTGGCGCTGAAAGTATTCCTCCGGCCAAGGTGACCCGCCTTGTTCCCTTCGTTTTTCAGCCTCTTTCCTGGCCCAGAGAGGAGTTACCCATGGGTGCGAAAAATCGGGCTGCTGATTCATTACAGTACCTATGACCCGAAATCCTTTGCTGAGCCAGAAATCAACCTCGCTGTCCATTTTATCCCAGTCATAGACTCCTTTTTCCTCTTCAACAGATGCCCATCCGGTCATTACCATTACAGTGCCCATGCCTATGAGACGCATCGCATCGGCCATAGGACGGGTATATCGAAAAGAGCTTGACCCAAAAAACGGGTCATTTGTTTCAGGCGGAGAAACAATGCAAAAACTGGAGACTCTTCCGGGCAGGGACGGCATGTCTTTTTTCAGGAACATGTCAACGCTGTAGAAACCAAGCTTTTTCTGTCCGGGAAGGGTAATCTGATGTTTGGAAACGGCTAAAGGTTCAAGCTTTAAGATCACCTCTTTCTTACAGACAGTCTCATCAAAAAAGTCTTTTACGGTCGCGCCTAGGGTTATTTCTTTATCTTCGGCATATCCATTTTTTACCTCCAGGGCAAATACTACCGGTTCGCCCTGAATAAAAAGACCTTTCTCTCCAAGGGGATAGATTTTGTGTATGGAAACTTCCTCTTTGCCTGCCTTGACGTTTTTGAGCAAATTAACTTCACTTTCCGGCAAACTGCCATCAGCCCAGCAATTTAAGGCAACAATCCCCATTAGAAAAAATAACTTTTTCACCATGTGGACACCTCCTCTTTTAACTGATGTTTATTTGTTTTCCATTATCTCTCTATTAAGAGAAAGATTATCAAACCAGGCCGTCCCGGTATTTACCCCATCACAGCTATTGTCCTTGACATTAGCTGTGTCAAGTACAACTCGAAAGACGGCAGTTTTTTCCGGCATTTCAAATTCCACCTCATATCTTTTCCAGTCTATATCAGAAACCCCATGAGCGGTAGAAGCCGTAAACATGCCTAACCACTTATGGTTTTCGTCCGTGCATACAACATAAATACGCGCTGCCCATGGGGCTTTTACTGGGAAATCTCTTATCTTCATCCATCCCGACAGCCTATATCTTCCTGCTACAGGGGGTATGTTTTGGAAAACACGCCCTCCCTTTCCTTCTTCCCCAATCATCTTAAGGGAAGAATGCCCCGCCCCCTGGATGATCGCATCATCTATTGCTGGAGTACGCACTCCTTTGCCAATAATCCATTCGGGAGGCGGGACTGTCCACTCTTTTAGACCCTCCTCAAAACTGGGGTTTCTCAACAGATTCGCCTCCTCTGCTTCCACCGCAACCGTTACTAAAATACTAACCAAAAACACGCCTGCCAAACACCCTAAAAAAGACTTTTCCTGCATAATTCTTCTCCCTTCCTTTTATTTTAGACTATTTTAGATACATTGATATTCGTTCAATTCATTCGTCAGTTGCCATAAATGGACCATAGCCAAACTTGCGGGAACATGTCTGTAAAATAAGGATGGTTTATTGGTTCCCATTCTATATGTCCGTCTAAGAAAAGGACATTTGCCCCGTTAGAATGTCTGGCATGCACCCCGACAACCTTACCGGACGCGTACGGCCACAGCCGACTGTACGGTTCGTTCGTATCCGCAAGGATAGCCGACTGAGTCGGGTTGGATATCCTCATTATGTTTTTCGGGGCGTAGCTTCCAATTCCATCGTTGGGTGAAATATAGTTTCCAAGATAAACTGGATAACCATAGTTTGTCCACCCCGTCGATGCAACTGTCGTTATGCTGTCAGGTGAAGTCGGGCATTGGAAAATCTTGGCTCCAGCAAAACTCGGACTGCCGAGATAGCCTTCGTTTTGCAAGGTTCTAGCCCAAAATATCTGAGGATCAACTTTAGCTACTGGCGTCAGCCAGCCATTGTAGTCAGTGGTATACGCATATATGGCCAACCCAATCTGTTTCTGATTGTTCATACAAGAATTTTTCATCGCCACGTCCTTTGCGGTCTTTAATGCCGGCAGGAGCATCGCCGCCAGAATGGAGATGATCGCTATCACGATCAAGAGTTCAATCAAGGTAAACACCTTGCGTATCAACAATTTGCACATTGGCCTTGCCTCATCGACCACACCGGACATATAGTTTTCCCATATCCGGCTTTCCCCCTGTCTTGCATCACAGGCCATTCCTTTATGTCTAGATGGATAGTTGTTCATTTTTCAAATCCCTCCTTTTTCCATACTAGTAGTAGCTTCCCCTCTGGTTTTCAATTATACCACGAAAAACACATTGATTCAATTACACAAAACGGACAATGGTTTCGGAAAATGGACAAACTGTAATGGCTCTTACTTTTTTAAGGTTTGATCATACCTTGTTTTGCAGGCGAGCCGATCAAGTATGACGGTTTCGCCGAAACCGTCTCAAGGCGTCCCGAGGCTGTATTGGGCACTCGG